>PBQX02000038.1:0-81995 GCA_002725175.2 Paracoccaceae bacterium | reverse complement strand
TAATATATCAACTGATGTTTTTCATTTTATCAAATTTAGTTTTCTTTCTTCCATCCTGTAAAACAAATTATATTAAATGTAGTAATAAATTTGCCATCAAAATCTGAAAATTCCTCTTGATAGTTAGTAATCATTTTTTCGTAAGTGCTCCTTCTTAGAAATGTCTTCTTTTGCTTACTTAAGGCATTAGTTTCTCCCATCCGACGTAAATCTGAAAACAAACTTCTTAATTCAGTATAGTGAACTTTGTGCGTAATCAAATCTGAGACAGTGTTCTCAAAACCAGCCCTACCAAGCAAGTTCCCTATAGACTTTATCTCAACCATGGGTGCTACTCTTAAAGATAGAGAGCCCTCTAACTGTATTTCTGCTTTATTAAATGATGTTCTCAGTTCCCTTAGTGTGCCCTCACCAAAGAGGTAACCCATCAGCAAACCACCTGGTTTAAGAAACCGTTTCATTTGAATAAGTTTGCCAAGAGGATCATTTGACCAATGAAGACAGAGGCAGTGGGCTATTAAATCATAGTTTTTTTTTAACTGCAGAACATCTAAATCATTGCTCTCTTCAAAGGGTTGATTTAGGAACCCAGTTGACCAGTTACTAAGAAATGGTCCAATTAATAACGGATGGTGAAATTTTTTATCCAATTCAGTTAACCTTACTCGAAAGTCTTCTGCCAAAAGCTCATGGATAAAACTTTCAAAGCCCAAAAATTTTGCCCTAGCCCTTCTCTTCTTCAGAAGTTCCATATCAAATAAGCATTCTTGATCTTCAAAAATATTTTCCATCTATTTCACGTAGTTTCACTTTTAGGTTATTAATAGGATCCATAGTTCCAAAATTATATAAAGACTCAATGGCAAAGAATAAATTATAAATGCTTTTCAAATATTACTTTCAGTTATAGTGTATTGCCAATCAAATACTCAACGAATTACAATCAAAAGCCAGATATGCTACAAATAATATGAGCAGGAAAAATATTAATAGAGTAGATCTTGGAAAAAATGAAGCTCTCGCAATAAATATCTTTAGTGAATTTTTGGCCATAGACAGTCTAATAAAGAGCAGCATTTCCCGAAAATTACCAAATGAAATGGAACTTTCGCATTTCATGGTTTTGAATTACTTTTCACATCTTCAAACTGAGAAAACTCCTGCTCAGCTAGCAAAAATTTTTAGAGTAACCAAAGGGGCTATGACGAATACTATAAACAAATTAGAAAGAAAAGGTTATGTTCATTCTAGACCCGATTGGAAGGATGGTAGAAAAAAGTTAATTTCATTGAGCCCGTCTGGAAAATCAGCACGAGAGGCAGCCGTTAAAAACATGGGTCCAATTTTTATTGAGTTGGTCCAAACCCTTGGGTGCGAAAAATTAAAAGATCTAGTTCCAAAATTAAGGGACATACGGCTTCACCTTAATAAAACCTAATGAAGACGAAGAAATAATGAAAAAAATCAATGAACATACTTATAATTGGTAGTGCACCCTCAGCAATAATTGCTAATAGTTGGGACCTTAGCATTTTTGATAAAATAGTTGCTATAAATAATGCTTGGAAAATCTCTCCCTTATGGACTAATTCAATATTCCCCGAAGACTTCCCAATAGAGAAAAGACCGGTGCCAAATATCAACCAGACTGTTCATTCTGCTTTAGAATATGTTCAGGCACAAAATCATTTTGGAGGTTTTGTTTATGCTGGAGGCACAATGGCTTTCACTGCAGCTTACTGGTCTTTACATACCTTTGCACCATCTATAATTGCTTATCTAGGATGTGATATGATCTACTCAGGCTCTAAAACTCATTTTTATGGAAAAGGAACGCCTGATCCATTAAGAAATGATAAAACATTAAAAAATTTACGAGCAAAATCTGCAAGGTTTGAAGCTATGGCTGCCCAGTTAGAATGCACAGTATTAAACTTATCAACCCTTCCAAAGAGTAATCTGGTTCATAGGAGAGCAACTTTGGATGAATTGAATTCTGACTCTTTCAGTCCCAAAAAAATAAACCAAGCTGAGTTAAAACATGGGCTAGAGTTGGAAAAAAAACTTAATTACTTTGTTCCCAATGGAAAGTACTGGAAAAAAATTCACTCCTTTAAAGAAGAGGAAATACTTAAACTTGATAAGATATGGCTTAAAACACTAAATTTATCTTAAGTCTTTCGTTTACAAGCTACCACATAATTAACCGATAAATCTGAATTAGAAATTGACCAATCCCAGCTTATTGGATTAAAAACGAAACCCTTTTTGTCGATATTAATTAAATTTGATTTTTCAAGCATCATTTCTAATTCCTCCGGTTTTATAAATTTGTCCCATTCGTGCGTACCCTTAGGAAGCCATCTTAAAATGTGCTCCGCACCAACTATTAACATTAAAAAACTCTTCAAATTTCTGTTTATAGTGGAACAAATCATTAACCCACCGGGCCTAAGTAATTCAAAGCATTCTCTTGTGTAAAGTGTAGGCTCGCTAACATGCTCTATTACTTCCATATTTAGGATTACATCAAAGCGTTCCCCGTCCTCAACCAAAGTGCTAGTGGTGCCAACTCTATAGTCCATGATAAAGCCACTTTTCTCAGCATGAATTTTTGCTACCTGAATATTTCGATCAGCGGCATCGACACCTACTACTTCAGCCCCAAGCCGATACATGGGTTCTGTAAGCAAACCTCCTCCACAACCTATATCTAAAATCCTTAACCCAGAAAAAGGATCTGTTTTTCTATTATCTCTATCGAATTCAATACAAACCTGATCCACAATATAGTTAAGTCTAGTCGGGTTAAGCATGTGAAGAGGTTTAAACTTTCCGAGAGGATCCCACCACTCTTCTGCCATTGCCTGAAATTTCTCTATTTCACTTTTATTTATTGTTCTTTGACTTTGCATTGCACTCCTACAATTTAATAGGTAATCTAATTGAAATAATTAGGAAGAATTTACTACTATGCCTGAACAAATATCAACTATTTTTGAGAAAAGGAAAAAGAATCTTTACCCTCCCATAGAACCTTTCAGGCAAAGAATCCTAGATACGAATGATGGACACAAAATTTATATAGAAGAATGTGGAAACCCTGAAGGCATACCAGTGATTGTTTTACACGGTGGTCCAGGAGGGGGATGTAGCCCAACAATGAGAAGGTATTTTGATCCTGATGCGTACCATGTAATACTTTTTGATCAAAGAGGGTGTGGCAGATCACGGCCATACGCTAGCGTTGAAAACAATACGACATGGCATTTGATTGATGATATAGAAAAAATAAGGAAGTTACTTTTTATCGACACATGGTTTATTTTTGGGGGATCTTGGGGAGCCACATTAGCTCTCCTTTATGCTCAAGCATATCCAAAACCTGTTTCTCACTTAATTCTGAGAGGAATATTCACATGTACAAAATCAGAATTAGACTGGTTTTACAAAGAAGGTGGAGCCGCTCGATTTTGGCCAGAAGCTTGGAAATCTTTCAAAGGAATGATACCAGCGTCAGAACAATCAGACCTAATTAAAGCGTATAAAAAGAGACTTTTTGGAGCCAACCCAGCCGAACAGGCAAAATTTGCTAGAGCTTGGACAGCATGGGAAAATGCTTTAGCAAGTCTTGAAAGTCCTGGTTTTGGCTCCAGTCCTTCAACGGATTATGCAAAAGCCTTTGCTAGATTAGAGAATCATTACTTTTCAAATAAAGGCTTTCTAAAGACGGACAATCAAATATTTAACAACTTGCACTTGGTCAAGCACATACCTCTAACAATAGTTCAAGGTAGATATGATATGATCTGTCCACCTTCCTCAGCACAATCCCTTCACCATAAGTGGCCAGAATCTAAACTTATTATGGTTCCAACAGCTGGCCATGCTATGAGTGAGCCAGGAATTGCTTCAGCACTGATTGCTACCATGGATAAATTGAAAAATTAAATTCTTCTAAACTACTTTTTAATGTGTATCCATAATTTCTAAACTTAATTATAAACACTTTTCGTTTTTGTAGGAACAGTTTCTGCTATTTCATCAGGAATAAAGAAATCTCTTATTAACTCTTCATCAGATAGGCGATATTTTTCGAAATCACTGTATCCACACTGCCTTAATATTAATTCATCAATAAAAAAATTCCCTGTACATATTTTAGGCGATTTCTTAAAAATCTCAATAGTTGCATCAGCCATTATACTAGCTTTTCTACTTCTTTTAGATATTTCAGCGCCTCCCAAAATATTTCTAACGGCGGCTGTATCAATGGCAGTTAACGGCCACAAGGAATTCACGCCTATAGAATATTTTTTGAATTCTCTAGCATGCCCTAAAGTGCATAAACTCATTCCCATTTTTGATATTGTATAAGCCAAATGAGGAGAAAACCATTTTTCGTTCAAATCTAATGGAGGTGAAAGTGTCAAAATATGGGCATGACTACTTTTTTTCAAGAATGGCAAACACAGTTTTGTCGTCAAGAAAGTTCCTCTGATATTTATATCATGCATTAGATCATATTTTTTCATTGTAGTTTCTACAGTTGGCAAGGGAGAAATGGCACTAGCATTATTAATACAAAAATCTATTCCACCAAACTCATTCGCAGCGGTCTCAACGGCTTGCTTTAACTGATCTTCCAATCTAATATCGCACTTGATTGGAAGGCATTTTCCTCCAGATTTTTCTATTTCTTCAGCTGCTGTATAAATTGTACCTGGAAGCTTAGAATGGGGTTCTACTGTCTTTGATGCTATAGCAACATTTGCACCGTAATTTGCTAACTTCTTTCCTATTTCTAACCCAATGCCTCTACTACCGCCAGTAATAAAAGCTGTTTTATTTTCAAAATTCATCGTTACCATTTACCTATTTTCACCCTCATATAGCTAAAAACAAAAATTATTCATGAAACCATTAAAGTCTATTGTTAGATCATGTAACTATATTTCATTAAGTCTATTCGAATTTAAAAGTTCTGACACTGTATCCTTTATCAAAACTTCAACCCTTTTATCATCTGAGTATTGGCTCGAATAGTCACTACCAACGAGCGAAACTACCCGCTCATTTAAAACAAAAATGGCCCTACAAAATATTCTAGACTGAAAAGCTGCCTCTAATTCTAAATCCTCTAAATCTTCTTCAAAACACATATAATAAACTCCATTAGACTTTGATCTCTTAAGGATTTTTGGACTTATGTTTTGATCATTGCGGCCAAGAGCATTATCAAGAGTGCCAGACATAATTAAGTTATCAAGAGAATTTAATTCATCTTCTGATGTGATTTTTGTATTACTCACAGTTACAGTTACTAGGGACCTAACAGGGCTTCTGACCAAAGTTCGCATTTTATTATTTGATATCGCAAAACAGTCGGAAATAATTACTGAAAACCCTGAGAGATGCCTTCTTTGAGTTTCTTGGTTAATACAATAACCTTTGGGTGAAGATATTATTATTTCATCAGCACCTAAACTTAATGACATCCTATTTGGCAAGCTATTAAAATTCTCTGAAGTACAAGAAATTAGAAACAACCCAAAGCAATAAATTAAATAGAAATTATTTTTCATATTATATTTAAGCTTTACGATAAAGAGTAAGAAATTTTAAAATTATAGACATANCAACTTTAAGTTATTTTGAAAATTNATNACCTAAATACCACATTAGAATTTTGGAACAAGGTACAACCATAAATTATTTTAATTTATTGATTTTTTAATTAATCAGTACTAGTTCTAAGACAGGAANGTAAAAGGGTTAATTGCAAAAATGAATTGGATTTCAAATTATGTGAGACCAAAAATAGGAGCGATGTTCTCCAGAAGGGACACGCCTGAAAACCTATGGCGAAAATGTGAAGACTGTGGATCNATGCTTTTTCACAAAGAACTCTCTGATGCTATGTTTGTTTGTACTAATTGTGGTTTTCATATGAACATATCTGCTCGCGAAAGATGCAAACATTTGTTTGACGGTGGCTTGTTTTCTGAAATAGAAGTTAAAGAACCTATTGCCGACCCATTAAACTTCAAAGATACGAAAAAATATACCGATAGAATGAAAGCTGCTCAGAAACAAACTTCTGAAAAAGAGGCTATGTTAGTAGCTGACGGTAATCTGGGGAAAATGAACATTACCGTAGCAGTGCAGGATTTTAACTTTATGGGCGGATCTATGGGAATGGCTGTTGGTAATGCAATCATAGAAGGAATACAGAACTCAATAAATAAGAAAACACCGTTTGTCTTATTTGCTGCTGCCGGAGGTGCTAGGATGCAAGAAAGTATCCTTTCACTAATGCAAATGCCTAGATCAACTGTTGCAGTACAAATGTTGAAAGAAGCTCAACTTCCATATGTAGTCGTTTTAACTAACCCAACTACAGGAGGAGTAACAGCAAGTTACGCGATGCTAGGTGACGTACAAATCGCAGAGCCAAACGCACTTATATGCTTTGCTGGACCNAGGGTTATTGAGCAAACAATTAGAGAAAAGTTACCGGACGGCTTTCAAAGATCTGAATATCTTTTGGATCACGGAATGTTAGACNTGGTTGTTGAAAGAGCAAAAATAAGAGATACTCTCATAACACTTTTGCACCTNCTAATGAAAAAACCNGCTGCAGTAAAGGGTGATTTACCTTCTAAATAAATAATAAAATTATCTTAAATTCNNGGAAGAAATGAGCAGTAAAAATACTCAAAAACTTAATGAGCTTACTTCTGAACTTATTAAAAACCAACCAAAACTAATTGAATATGATTTAAAAAGACTTGAATTGGCAATGACACGCCTTGGGTCTCCTCAGTCTGATATAAAAAACATTATTCATGTTGCAGGAACAAATGGCAAAGGATCTACAATTGCAAACCTTAAGGCTCTTTTAAAAGGTCATGGCTTTTCTGTGAATTCTTTTACTTCTCCACATTTAATTAACCCAAGTGAGCGAATAAATATTAATGGAAGTGATATAGCTGATAAGCAGTTATTAGACCTTCTTATGTATATTATTGAAAATACTAGTGGCATACCNCTCTCTTACTTCGAATTACTAACCTGCGCCNGTTTTATTGCATTTAACAAGTTGAAATCTGACTTTACTCTTATGGAAGTTGGACTTGGTGGAAGAAAAGATGCAACAAATATAATAAGNGCGCCAAAAGCTTGTGTAATTACACCTATTTCTNTAGATCANCAAGANTTTCTAGGTAGCACNNTATCTAAAATTGCATANGAAAAAGCTGGAATCATTAAATATAAAACACCTACTTTCATAGGACGTCAAAAAAGGTCAGTTATGAAAGTTATAAAAGCCGAAGCAGAATATTTTGATTGNCCTCTATTTGTGCATGGAAAAGATTGGAAGATTAGAAAATTTTCAAGAAAGTGGTGTGTCGAAATTCAAGACAATTTGATAGAGTTAGATTCAAAAGCCCTTAAAGGATATTACCAGCTCGAGAATTCTGCCTTAGCTTTAGCTACTTTACATTATTTGAANTCGCTTAAAAATACCCATTCAAATACATTCCTATCAGAGGTAGTTTGGCCCGGTCGCTTTCACTACTTAAGAAGAGGCCCAATATACGATATTCTGACNAAGGTAAATAAAGNGAATAAGATAATATTGGATGGAGCACATAATCCATCTGCTGCCAAGGCAGTTGCAANAGAGATAGCNAATAATAAGTGGGAAAATATCTACTTAATATTAGCNATGCANAGGAACAAAGATTTGATTGGGTTTATGAAGCCTTTTGAAGGTCTAGTAAAAAAAGTCTTCGTGATAGAATCCAACGAAGAAAATTTCCTTACCCCAGCTGAAATAAAATCTAAGTTAACTGCCAGAGATTTTGACATCTATACTAAAAANACNGTTCAATCTGCCGCAAAGACTATCGCGAAAATAAGTAATGTAGGCTCAAACTCAATAATAATAACTGGCTCTTTATATTTTATTGGAAGAATACTAGAGAATAATTCTTAGCAATATTTTATAAATTTTCTANTATCCAGTCATTTAATGCGTTTTTTGGTAGAGCACCCATCTTATTTGAAACCAACTCTCCATCTTTAAATAAAAATAATGCTGGAATACCTCTCACTCCCAAATTTCCAGGAGAGACTGGGTTCTCATCTACATTTACCTTTGCAATCTTTATTTTGCCAGCATATTCCTCTGACAGTTCTTCTAATGAAGGACCTATTTGTTTACAAGGCCCGCACCATTCTGCCCAAAAATCTACTATTACGGGAATANTTGATTTTATGACTTCATTCTCAAAAGTCTCATCATCCACATTAATTGTTGCCATTNTTACCTCACCCATAGCTTGATTATGGATAACTTATTGTTTGTTTGCTTGGCCGTCAAGACTTTCAAGGAAACATTACAATATGCTTTTGTTTCCAGCCTCAAGATTAAAATCTACGAAAAATTTTTTCTGTAAGTCTTTCGAAATCGACATTAAAGTTTTGTTTTTNGTCCATAAAANGTAAGAAAAAANTNTGTGCTCTGGAAAAATTCCCTGAATTATGCCTGCATAAGCCCCTATTTGCATTATATATTTCGGATTNACTTCTTTATCAATTTTTGGTGGCCTCCTATCTGTTTTAAAATCTACAATCTCAACTTTTCCACCATTGATTAGCAAACAGTCTATTTTACCACTTAATTCACCCAAGCCTTTTAAATTTCCCATAATTGGGACCTCAAACCTTGCACTACCAGAAAAAAATCTCTTACTTTCTTCCATTTGCATTAAGCTGATAACTTCTTCAGTAGCAGTTTTAACTTGATGGGCATTAAGGGATGGGAAATTGATATTTGCTATGTTTAGAGCAGTACTTTCCCGTTTTGAGGTCTCCACTTTACTTAAACTTTCCAAAAGCTTATGGATAAAAATTCCCAACTCCAAGGAATTTTCTGAGTCACTAATTGGGACCTCTTCTCTAATGCTTGCACTAATTTCATGGAAATCTTGACCTAAATTAGAAGGGTAAATCCTTTGCTGGCTACTAGAAGTTAAGGCTCCTAAACTTAAGTNTATTTTTCCTAAATTATTAGAACCATAGTCATGCTTATATTTTAGATNTTTCTTAGCTTNNTCACCCCAATTGGNACTCAAAATCATTTTATCTAACATATTTNCATTTAGATTTTTTGAGCCAGCATCAGACATTTCCTTATAAGCTGATAAACATTTTTGATACCAGGAATCTTCAGTTAATTTCCCCTGGCCACATATTATTAACCAATATTTAGCCCTTGTTAATGCAACATATAGCAATCGATTTTCTTCCAACTGCTTGTTTTTTTTAGTTTCATCTTCTATTTCTGAAATTATAGTTGCCCTTTCATTTTTATCTTGTCTAAAAAAGAAAGAGTCTTTTGTCTTAACTATTTTTGAATTATTGATACTTGTAGAATGTTGCATGCTATCTGGCAAAATTACTATAGGAGACTCTTGACCTTTTGCTGCATGAACTGTCATCACTTTTATAAGNTTTATTTGACTTACTGTTTGTCTCTTAACCTCAATATTGTTTCGAAAAAACCAATTTATAAAGCCAGATATGGAGGAAATATTATTCTTCTCATAAGCCATNATAAAACTTACAAACTCCTCTAAAACTTCTTTAACCTCCTGACCTAATCGATTAACNAATTTTTCGATNCCTTCATTTTCAACCAATATAAATTCTATAATTTGATACACTGTTAAATCNTCTACTNTAGAGTTTAATAATTNGAGGTCCTTAGTCACATTTTTATTTGGAATCAACTTCAAACAATTTTCCCAAAGTGTGCCAGGCCTATTATAAGAAATCTGGAACAAAGTATTTTCGTCCATATTAAAGATTGGGGATTTTAGAGCTTCAGCTAAACTCAAATCGTCTAGTGGGTTATCTAAAAACTTTAGTATGGACATCAAATCTTTAATCGCGATATCGTCATTCAACCTAAAACGATCTGCACCCATTACGGGCAATCCAGAACGTTTTAGCTCCCGTAAGATATCATAGAAAAGAGGTCCCCTACTCCGAAATAGGATTAAAATGTCTTTCGGCTCTACTTTTCTGAATATGATTTGANCCTCATGTTCTTCTGGAATAAATGCTTCTTTAAAAATAAATGAAACTTCTTTGGCAAATTCTTTTGCAAATGACCCCTCATTTTCTAAAAAATGTTGACTACCAAAGCTTTCCCACCATGCTACTAACTCTTTTTTTTCTTTTGTTTTTTGAAAGTTTGGCCAAATTTCTATCCTTCCTGGTAGATCTTTCTTTCCTATGTGAGTTGNNAATTTNTTTANCCCCAGAGTNGNTGGNTTTCCAAAAACTTTATCAACAAAATTCAAAATTATTGATGATGATCTATATGAATGCCTTAATTCGGACTCGTCTAATTTAGATCCTACTTCTCTAAGTCTTTTAGAATAAAATGATCTGACTTCCTGAAATTTTTCAGGCACAGCTCCCTGGAAGGAATAAATCGACTGCTTGTCATCTCCAACGATAAAAATACTTCTTGAATTATTANTAATACTTTGATCATCAAAAAATTCGCCTGCTATCTGATTAATTATATCCCACTGAATAGGAGATACATCTTGAGACTCATCAACGAGTATATGGCTAATCGCACTATCAATCTTAAACTTGACCCATGAAACCATTCCGTCCCTAGATATCAAAGCAGAAGTTTTCTCTAATAAATCATCATAATCTAATCCATTTTTATTTAATTTCTTTTTCTCATATCTGGCATTTAAAACACTGCTAAATTTCTTTAACTCCTCAGTCTTATAGTAAAGATCTTGTACTAAATATTCATTTCGGATTGACAGTATCTCGTTACTGATCACTGGGATATATTGAATTAGGTCAGGATAAGTATCTTTAATTTTTTTTTCAGGAAATCTTTTATTATCTCGTAATTTTTTTTCTTCTGTCAGAAATACTTTTTCCATAGATTTAAAAAAGTCTTTTTCATCTGAGATAAAACATTCTTGAATAATTTTTCCATATTTTTGGCTTTCTATGCCTCCGGACATGAAGGCATCTTTAAATNACCTAAAAACTTCAACNGAAATTCGTTTTCTTAATTTTTGGGAAAGATCTAAGCAAGAANGCTCTTTAGTGGACNCTGGGNCNANATCTCCAAAATATTCAGAAAAATTGTTTTTTTTTGTCTGAGATCTATTATTGATAAGATCNAAAGCTAATTCTGTTACCACATTTTCAGAACCAGGTCGTATTAAGGAGTTCAAATCAAGAAAAGCCTGATTTCTTTCTCTCGCTAGATCTGCGAGTGTCTCTTCAATGAAATCCTTTTGTTTAATTTCATCAATAATACTAAAATCGAATGGAATATCAGTTTCGAAAGCAAAGTGCCTTAAAACTGTTTCGCAAAAACTATGGATCGTCGATATCCTTAACGCAGACTGAGATTCCAGAGCTTCTGCAAAAAGTTGTCTTGCCTTTAATAAGATATTCTTCTTATTCTTGGCATTAGTAAGTTCTATGCCTAAAAGGCTTTCTATTTGAACTAACAATTCTGCTTCTGGCATCATGACCCACTCTCCTAATCGATCAAAAAGCCTAATTTTCATTTCATCTGCTGCAGAGTTTGTAAAAGTAATGCAAAGAATTTTTTTCGCTTCTACTCCCAAAACTAAAAGTTTTATNACTCTATTAACTAAATTATAAGTTTTTCCTGAGCCTGCATTTGCCGAAATCCATGTTGAACCAATAGGCANAAATATTTTTGCATTTTCCGATTGCAAAATACTATTCCCTTTCCTTAAGGTTCTGCTTCATAGGTTCGTCTGAAATAGACCACTCTCCATAGCGAGCGAGATGATCATAATCTCCATCATATGGAGAGATCCCAGATATTTTAGAACTATACCCCCATTCTCCAGAATAAATCTTTTCAATTATTTTAATGAAATTTTTTTCCACGCCCTCAAGGTNNAAACTGTTAACTTCCCGNCGGAATTCATCTACTTTTGGACCTAATATTATTAATCCTACTTCAGAGATAGTTCTCTCTGGCACNCCCTGAAATCCACCATACTTCGCTATCAGAGCCTCTAAATCAAGTTGTGGCATATTTAAATTAAAATCCGTTTTTCTGGGAACAGAGCTCTTGTAGTCAANNATAATAACTTTATTTTCATTCGATAAATCAATCCGATCAGCNTTTGCAACTAGTTCTATTTCAAATCCAGAAGTTAGAAAAAATTTCTTTTGCCCCATTTTCTCAACACTAATTGGACTTGATGTTTTTCTCCTCTTTATTTCAGCTTCAATTATATCGATTGCTTTGTTCTTCAACTCCTCAGTTAGCCTTATTTCGGCTCTTTCATTCATTTGACTATTAGAAACTTTGCTCAAAACTAAATCTAGAAAATAACTTATAGCTGATGCCCTTTCCGGCATTTTATTAATAGTTTTTGCAATAAAGAGCTGCATTTGCTCATGTAAAAATATTCCCTTCATTCGAGCGTCAAATGGTATGTAAATTTGATCTACTCTCCTAAGCTTTAATATATCCCTAGCATATATTTCGTATGGATCTTTAAGTAGTCTGGAAAATGAGGTGACAGAAATTTTTTTAGGCATTGAGCTAATTGGCGGCACAGGGCACGGTCGAAGTCCTAATTTTTCCACTGTGCTAAGTCTTATTTCATTACATCTGGTCTTATGCATATTTGATAAAACTTGCAGATAATAGCTGCCTCTTTCTTTTACTTCTTTTAGTATCTTTTCACCTTCCAAATCTATCCCAGTAAATAATTTATCCAAACGTAAAAGCCAACGAGAGGCTAATTTTTTTCCTCCCTCAGAAAAAACTGACCGAGATAAAAGCACTTCCTTCATTAAAAACGCATTTTGAAAATCATGCGCCGCCAACCCAATGGTTTGATCATACGCAGAAAGGCCCATATCTGCCCTCATCTTTGAATTAAGCCAGAAATCATTTCTGACATGCCTAGGCCATACACCTTCATTCAAACCACCTAGTATACATAAATCCGTAGATTGAGTTCTGCTCTCCAAAGTTCCCCAAATATATACTTTTTCACTTGCTTTAACAGGATCAAATGGCAAGTGTAAATCTTTGATTAAATGGAGCACAAGCTCTTGAAAAGAAACAGAATTCATTTTTCTCGCGTGAATTGAATTTGCTTTTATATCATTTAAAAATGATTGAAATTTTGAACCATTATTCTGATCGATTGACAACAAAAACACCTCAACACTTCTCGTAATAAAGTTCTTAATTTTATTTTCCCTATCTCTCACCAACCCAACCAACGCGCCAATTAAACTTTTAAATTCTTCCANATGATGACTAAGTTCCTGATTTTTTGCTAAACTTGCCATTCCAGATTTTATATCAATTATCTGTTCCAGCCAGCACAACCATTCAATGTAGCCTATATCAGAAGAAAATTTATTCTTTTGATCTGACAGTATTTTTCTCATCTCATTAATATCAATTTCAAAAAATTTACCCCTCAAGTATTTTATTTCCAGNTGTCTTAAATAATTTAGGTGTTCTTTACGTTTTNCCGCAAAACAGAAGGGGTGCTTTAAAATTGATAAAAAATTTGCCAAATCGAACTTGGAACATTGAAAATCGAGAATCAATCTTAAGAACCTTGATAAAGGCGTTTGTAGAGGGTCTTCCCCAAAACTATCATCAGGTATAATTTTCCACCGCTTAAGTGCAACTGTAACTCTTTTAGCTAAAATATTATCAGCCGTAACAAGAGAAACAGATTTTTTTTCTTCTATGGCAATTCTAATAGCTAAAGCTATTGCTTCAGCTTCTATCCTAGGGCTAGATGCCTCCAAAATTGATACATCTTTAAAACCATTCTGTATTAGTGACTTGATATAATGAACATCATCGTACCACATTTCAACTTTTGTTGCAGGTAGAAAGGAGTATGACAAAAATTTTGCTCTAGACCTTATTTCCAAAGTTCTTTTATCAGCAGCCCAGTTCTTAATTTTTAGTTTGTTAGTTGAATCCGCTGTCGANCCATTAATTNAAGAATATAACATCTTAAAGCTGTATTGAGGGTGATCTGGNCCAACCTCACTCCACACTAANNCTGGCATAAAATNATCTACCCCAGGCAAAATAATACACCCCTTAGGNAAAAGTGAAANAGCACGCATTAATCGTGCAGTTGGATATCTCGANCCAGTTGAACCAGCTAGAATTATTGGATAATTTGGTGTGCGTTCTTGCCACTCTTTTTCAATTAGCTTTAATATGAATAAATTAAAATTTTCCTCGTCTAATATATTATGTTTTTTAAGATTCCTTTTGTATTCCTTTATCACTTTCAAAAATTTCAATGATTGAATCCAGTGACTAGATAAATCCATATTTTCTATTTTCTCAAAAGCTTCTACATCTAATCCTGAAAGTATTAGCTCACGAAGAATTTCCTCCAAGCTAAAAGCTAGATCAAAACTTTTCTCTTTCTGCTTTTTGTCTCCCAATTCGTTTAAATATGAAAAGATCAATTTTTCGAGCGTTAATATTTTTTCAATTCTACTTTCAACTTTTATTTTTTTATCTACTGGCAATAATCCATTTACCAAAAAAGATAAGTCTGTAACTAATCCAATCTTTGGTAAAATTCCGATACCCCTCTCAAAAAATACGCTCTTTAATCTCTTAATTGATCTCGCTGTATTTGAAATAATGACAATGTCTGCAAATCTATCTGGCCCTTTGTTTCCTTTTGCTTTTAGTCTATCTTCCAAGCCTCTAACTAATGCATAAGCGAAATCTTCACCTGGTGGAATATTAAAGAATTTATTATCCCAAATGCTCTCAGAAGCTGAAACTTTTGCCCTTAATTCTTTTGTCAATGTATAAAAACACCTTTTTCTCTCTATAAATTCACGTAGCACTTTTTATTGTTAAAATTCTTCTCTGGAATAAATATNTCTAAATCCCTTTTATTTGAGTCCAAAGCTGAAAATCTTATTGATAAAACAACCGCTTTTCCAATTGTTGNNTCACCTAAAATATCTGGCCATTCAAGCAANCAAATTGCTTCATGAAAAGCCTCCTCTAATCCAATTTCAATTAATTCTTCTTGATTTTTCAGTCTATAAAGGTCGATATGCCATATCGGGAAATANAACTCATCATATATCTGCACCAAATTAAATGTNGGNGATGTTACATGTTGCTCTATGCCNATATCAAGAAGTTTTTTCCTTATTAGGCNACCAATNACAAATGTTTTACCCACCCCGATTGGCCCCTTAAGAAAGATTGAATCTCCAGCTCTAAGGTGATCACCTAACTTTTCAGCAAGGNTGCATANTTCATTTTTGGTAAGATCTTTATATTGCAAATCNGGTTTCAATTAAATTTTTCCTCACTAACCTAGATGATTATGTTTTATTNACTCCAAGTTTCTTCAAAACCTTTNCTTTTCCAAACTGAAGTGACTTCAGCGCCTGAGGAAAGATTATCATCATCTTTAATGCAATAATTCTTAAAAACCAATGCAGCTCCACTTCTTTCTAAAAGAGTCTTTGCTATAAAAAGACCTAAGCCCATAGATTCATATTCNGGCCTANTNGAATCTATAAGAGAACCGTTTATTTTACTTTTTATAAAAGGTTCACCTATTTTAGAAATAAGTCCCTCNGGAAAACCAGGTCCATCGTCTTTNATACTTATTTTTATATCTNTAGATGACCAGCTAATATCAATAAAAACATCTTTTTTTGAAAAATCTGTGGCATTCTGAATTATATTTCTTAATCCATGAATTATTTCAGAACTTCTCCTTATAACAATTTGATCTTCTTTAACCNTTTTNCCCCTATGCTCAAGATTATTTAGAGAAAATATTATCTGTTTTCCTCGATCTTGAAATGGTAANCAAGCTTCCTTAACCAAAGCGATTATAGGGACTGAAAGNATTTGACTGCTGCCANTCACATCGGTTGCCATATTTCTTAAAATTTNCTTACAACGTTCAGCTTGAGACTTAATAAGCTCTAAATCTTCTATAGTTGAATCCTTTTTAGACTTAATAGATAANTCTTCTAANAGNTCGGACGACACCAACTTTATCGTAGTNAGAGGTGACCCCAATTCATGCGCTGCTGCCGCAACAACCCCTCCTAAAGCTGTTAATTTTTGCTCCCTCTCCAAAGCTAATTTTGTTGCCAAAAGCAGTTGATTAATTCTAGTGACGTCCTTTTTTACGCGCCAAGCATAAGCNGAAATGAAAACTATAGTTATNATTAAGGCAACCCAAATACCNANCATTAAGATGTTTGGTAGAANCAGNAAACTTCCATCTNCCAANTTCAATGGCANATGAATATACNATAAAATAGATACCAAAATNACTGCAGTTGTAGATAGAAAAGTTGTACGAACTAAAGACAAAAGAGTAGCAGATATTGCTACTGGTGCNAGTATTAAAACAGCGAATGGGTTGGTCAATCCTCCGCAAAGATATAGCAAAGATGATAGCTGAAAAAGATCAAACATCAAAACTATCANAGTAAAGTTCTCAGATAATCTCTTAGTATTTGGAAAGCATAGAAGAGAGAAAAAGTTCAGAGAAAAAGATNNGAATATTAAAAGAGTGCAATATACGATGCTNAGTTCTAGGTTAATAACTCTCACTCCAATGAANACCGCAATGGTTTGTCCAATAATGGCAAGCCATCTCANGTTTGTGAGTGTTCTCAGAAAAACTAGGTCGTTTCTGTCGAAATCCATTAAAACATTTTCTTTTAGGCTNGTAATTAAGTGTAATGCTAAATATATAAGNTCAAGCTAAGTTATAAAATAAGTTAATCAAAGACGAAAAATAGAATTGCAGAAGCCAAAATACAACTTAATAATATTATTTTTATTGCTTTTTGTTGGNCTAACCATCCCAATCATTAATTTTTTTACCAAAGATNATTTAGAAACATGTGGNTACTCTTCGAATACGGTTATCAAAAATATTGATCTTAAACTTAATTTGATACATGAGNATGGAGATGAAATATTACTTGCGGATTTAGTAAAAAAATACAATTTGATCTATTTTGGGTATAGTTTTTGCCCCGATGTATGCCCGATTGATNTGGGNCGAAATACGGATGTAATAAATTTATTAGATGAGAAAAAATATCAAATCCTACCCATTTTTATTACCNTAGATCCATCTAGGGACAGTTCCACTAGGCTTAAAGAATATACAGACCTTATCCATGATAAATTAATAGGTCTAACTGGTTCAGAAAAGCAAATAGGAAAGGTAAAGAAAAATTTTATGGTTTATGGTTCAAAAAGTGGTTCTGGAGACAATTACCTTGTAGACCACTCAACCTTTACCTATCTTATTAGTAATACTGGGAAACTTTTGTGGCATTTTAAAAGGCAAGACAAACCAGAAGAAATAAAAAACCGCATAGAATGCATAATAGAGAATGAAGATTAGAGAATAAATACTTTCAGGGTTCTTAGAAAAATATCGAAATGTTAGAAAATTTAACAGACAAATCACTTACAATTATAGATGACGATGAGCCTTTTGTAAGACGTTTATCCAAAGCAATGGAAAAGAGGGGTTTTATAGTGAGCCATGCTTTGAATATTTCAGATGGGAAAAAACTTGTAAAATTTGATCCACCAGCATTTGCCGTTGTCGACTTAAAACTAAATGATGGAAATGGCCTAGAGGTTGTAGAACAAATCAGGAAAGTTAGACCTGATTCAAAAATTATTGTTCTAACTGGATATGGAGCTATAGCTACAGCAGTAGCTGCAGTAAAAATCGGCGCTACCGACTATCTCGCAAAACCTGCAGATGCCAACGATATCACAAATGCACTATTAGCTAATTCAGGAGAAAGACCACCTCCACCTGACAATCCAATGTCAGCTGACAGAGTTAGGTGGGAACATATACAAAGGGTATTTGAATTGTGTAATCGCAATGTTTCCGAAACCGCTAGACGCTTGAACATGCATAGAAGAACGCTTCAAAGAATATTGGCGAAGAGGAGTCCTAGGTAATATTACGGAAAAATGCCTCGTAGTAATTTAGGCAAATCTCCATTTACACCCATAGCTTCACGCATCAAAAATTTTTTGACCGGTGGGAAATAGTTTACTAACCGCATACTTGCACCACTACCTAAGTTTACCAACTTGTTACCATTAGAAAAAAATCGATTAAGCGAATCTGTCGCTGCAAATAATAAAGTACTGTCTAAACCCCGCCATTTTTCATATCTTTGAAGTACTTGTACCGATCCTATATCTTCCCCAATCCTTACAGCTTCAATCAAAATTTCTGCAAGACACGCGACATCTCTAATTCCTAAATTCAACCCTTGCCCTGCCAATGGATGAATATTCTGAGCGCTGTCTCCAACAAGAGCTAACCTATTACTGATTATTCGGCTTGAAAAACCAAGATCCAGTTCAAATGAATGTTTTGGACTAATTAACTTTATATCCCCTAAAAACTTACCAAACTTTACCTTCAGGCAATCAAGAAAATCTTTTGTTGACATGTTCATAATTTTGTCCGCTATCTTTAAAGGTTCAGTCCAAACAATAGATGACTTTTGTCCCTTAAGTGGCAGTATAGCAAACGGACCAGTAGGATAAAAAATCTGATAAGCAGTTCCATTATGTGCCTTTTCATGTGCTACCCCGCACACCAAAGCTTTCTGCTGATAATTCCAACCCAATCTGGATAACCCGTAGCTATAAGCAATTTCAGATTTCTTTCCATCAGCGGCGATTAATAGATCGGTTGTTACTTTCTCTCCATTGCTTAATTCAACGATAGTTTTATTTTTTTCTTGTTGGAAAGATATCGCTTTTAAATTTCTTAGAATCTTAACACTTGTTTGCTTTAAGCTCTCAACTAAAACTGATTTCATGTGTCTGTCTTCAACCATAAAAGCTATACACTCACCATCTAAGTCTGCCTTATCAAATTCAAGAGAAGCAGACGATGGNAANCGCTCTTCGTCAGATTTTGAAATTAGCATCTTATTTATTTCTTGAGCNTTNTCCTTAATTTGGNTCCATAAATTCAAAGCNTTAAGAACATTAAGAGAAGAAAAAGAAATTGCATAAGCTCTACCATCGAAAGTTTTAAGTCTTTTNCCTAATGGCTTTTCTTCAACTAAAGTAACTGATAGATTTGCTTTGNTAAGCGCATATGCCAAGAGATAGCCATTTAGCCCACCACCAATTATTAGAACACTAGAAGTAAATTGCATCAAATCGTTGTTTCGATTATCTATAAATTTGAGTCATAAAGTTAATCATTTAAGTGAGACTAATTATGAAAGATTATACTAATATATCAGCCACTCTACAAGGGAAACTAATTGGGGAACGTAAGTTATGTCCAGTAGATCTTTGTGAAAGTTATATTGATAAGATTAACAATACTCCAGACAAGGAATTAATTTTCTCAGAAATTTTGAAGGAATCAGCCCTAGAGGAGGCCAAAGCTTCTAAGAAAAGAGCCGAAAACGATGTTCGTCTGAGCAAATTAGACGGCGTTTGTATGACTTGGAAAGACTTGTTTCAAATCAAAAATCATGAGACCCAGGCAGGCTCTAGGTTATTAAAAGGTAATTTATCTGGAGAAACTGCTAAGGTGATAGAAAATTCTTCATTTGCGGGCATTACCTCTATAAGCAGGACGCATATGACAGAATTAGCATTTTCTGGTCTGGGAATTAATCCCAGCACGGCAACTCCTCCTAATTCAATTAGAAAAGAACTTGCCCCAGGTGGGTCATCATCTGGCGCAGGAGTTGCAACTGCTCTAAACTTGTGCTCGGCTAGTATTGGCTCTGACACTGGCGGCTCTGTTAGGGTCCCTGCAGCGTGGAACAACATTGTAGGCTTAAAAACTTCCCATGGCTTGCTATCCTTGGATGGAGTTGTGCCTCTATGCCCTAGTTTTGACACAGTTGGGCCACTCACAAAAACAGTTGAAGATGCTTTTGAGATTTATGCAATATTAGCTGGCCATAAAATAGGTTCAGCCCATAAAAAACCTCTAAAGAATCAATCATTTCTAGTTATTGAAACAGTGGCACTAGAGGGTCTAGACGAAAATATTGGAATCCAATTCGAAAATAGCTTACGAAAAATCTCAGATAAAGGTGCAAAAATAACAAGATGCAAACTTGATATTGTTGCCACAGCACTAGAACTGTCTCCCCTTCTTTTCGCACCCGAAGCTTACTCTATTTGGGAAAAACTAATCGAGAGTGCCCCTGAAATCATGTTTCGACCCATACTTGAACGGTTTAGGTCTGGAAAAGATATTTTAGCAAAAGACTTTCTTAATGCCTGGCAACAACTGGAATCACTTAGGCATAGGTTTCAAGAGTTCACTCTTCCTTTTGATGCTATTCTTCTTCCCACTACACCGCTGGGTCCGCCTATTACAGAAAAGCTACTAAATGACGATAACTATTTTAATGAAAATAATTTAAAAGCGCTTAGGAATACTAGAATAGCAAACCTATTTAACCAATGTTGCATAACGATTCCTACGGATACCGATTTCTGCGGGCTATCTATTATGATGCCGCCAAAAGCTGAACAAAAGTTAATAAGTTTGGCTGCGGACATTGAACTCTTATTTTAAATTGAAATTTTATATCTTAATACTGGACCAAGAGAGCATATAAGTCTAAAATAGTCTTAAAGGGCAATAGACCCTATAAAAAGAGGCAAGAATGCAGAAATACTCTCCCTTTTCTGATATGCCGGAATATGCATTTCCGCGCTTAAGGAGGCTTTTGTCAAATTTAGAACCAGGATCAGATCCTATTGATATGTCAATAGGTGAACCCAAGCATGAGTATCCTGACTTCATTAATGAGATCATTTTGTCGAATTTATCAGGACTCAATAAATACCCACCCAATGACGGATATGAATCTCTTCTTAATGCAATGGGGGAATGGATAATAAAAAGGTATGAACTTCAAAACTTTGATTNTNACANTGTAGNNTAATTCCNCTTAATGGAAGTAGAGAAGGTTTATTTAATGCAGCACTATCATTATTTCCGAGACTGCGTGAGGCAAAAAAGAANTATATAATTCTCCCTAACCCNTTNTACCAATGCTACCTAGCGGCCTCAATTGCCGCAAACGCTCAGCCTATTTTTGTTACTGCAGATAGTGACACTAATTTTTTACCTAATTTTAATAAAATACCTAAAAACATTCTCGAAAAAACTGGGATTTTCTTTGTTTGTTCACCTTCCAACCCTCATGGAGGTACTGCTACAGAAGAATATTGGAAAGGCTTAATCAATTTATCTGAAAAATATAACTTCAGAATTTTTTCAGATGAGTGCTACTCTGAAATATACAGGGACAAAAAGCCTGTTGGGGTACTTTCTGTAGCTAAAGAAATGGGTGCAGATTTAGAGAAAATTTCTGTTTTTCAATCACTGTCAAAAAGATCAAACTTGCCTGGAATAAGATCAGGTTTTTCGGTTAATGGAAAAGTTACTACCAAAATATTAAGAAATGTAAGAGCCTATGGAGGTGCTCCACTTCCTATTCCTTTTCAATTAGCGTCTGAAAAAGTATGGCGGGATGAAACGCATGTAGAGTTTAACCGTTTTAAATATAACGAAAAATTCAAACTAGCCAGTGAAATTTTTGAAGATACGAGTAGTTTTAAATTACCCAATGCTGGGTTTTTTATTTGTCTACAGGTACGTGATATAGAGAATTTCACAAAACAAATATGGGTGCAAAAAGGCGTTAAAGTTTTGCCAGGACCATATCTATGTAACTTGGATAATTTATCATTTTCTGAAACTGAAAAAATTTCCTCTTTCGCAAGAATTGCCTTAGTTGGATTAAAAGAAGAGGTAGGTAACGGATTGAAAAGTGTCAAAAGCTTTTTAGACAAAAATAGCCATTATATTTTACGAGAACATTAAAATGACCATGATCCAAGTTTCAAATAATTCTAGAAAAACAGCTCTTGTTTCCGCAAAATTGCAGACTGCTATAAATAATAGATTAAGAGAATTTTTCAGCCTCATCATTGCTGGAATTGGTTTGGTATTTTTATTTGCTTTGCTTTCCTATAACTTTGACGACCCAAGTTTTCGGAACGCAACAGGATTAGTTCCTAAGAATATGATCGGATTTCTGGGAAGTTATTCTTCTGACATCTTATTTACCTCCTTAGGCCTAGCAAGTTTTTGCCTGCCTATCGTTTTCCTATCATGGAGCTACAGAATTTTAATAAAAGGCAGGGTCAACTTTCTCTTTAGGCGCGCTATATTCTTGCCAGTTACTCTTTTTATAGGCGCCCTATTCTTTTCTACAAACGAATCTCCTAACTTTTGGAATTTTGCAAATGGATTAGGGGGCATTACAGGAGATACCTGTTTAGAGTATCTGCTCAAAAACCACCCTATAGAAATCAATCTTTGGTTAAAGTTGATTTCTATAGCTTCAGCATTGCTATTTTTTCTTTGCCTTTCATTTTCCTCAGGCTTGGACAGATTTGAGACTAAACAAATTCTACAAAATTTTATAAAAAATATTTTCCGAATTATTAAGTTTTTCATTTTTGATATTTTTGTTTTTCTTGCTAAGAGAAACTCATATAGTCACCCAAATAAGAGCATCGATGCAATTCCTAAAAGTCAAAAGATTTTGAAAAATATTTTTGGACACCTTCCTTTTAAGAGAGAAGGGATAAAACCAGAACGACCCCCTAGTAATGAACCTGACCATTTTGATGATTTAGAGAAAGATGCGGATTTTATTTCTTCCAAAGATACAGAAAGTGTGAATAACCCGATATCGAAAAGCAAGGTTTTTTTCCCTCAAAAAAAGAAATCGCCTGTAAGCACTAGGGCTAAAATAGATTTGCAACCATCTCTCAACCTTGAGGCTGAAGAAACCTCATTTGAATTACCTTCTTTAAGTTTATTAGAATCTAAAATAGAAATTGCTAATCTTAATCTCAGTGAAGACGCGTTACAGGAAAATGCTAGAATGCTGGAAAGTGTGCTAGATGATTATGGTGTCAAAGGAAGGATTATTTCAGTCAGACCTGGCCCTGTTGTTACCTTATATGAATTGGAACCTGCAGCAGGAATTAAGGCAAGCAGGGTAATAAGCTTGGCCGATGATATTGCAAGGTCCATGTCTGCACTCTCTGCAAGAGTTTCCACCATACCAGGAAGGTCGGTAATTGGAATTGAGCTTCCAAATTCAGAACGAGAGAAAGTTCTTCTGAGAGAAATTTTGGCTTCTAAGTCATATGGAGACAGTAAATTCCAGCTTCCCTTAGCCTTAGGAAAAGATATTGGTGGAGAACCTATAATAGCCAATTTATCTAGGATGCCACATTTGTTAATTGCTGGTACTACAGGTTCAGGAAAATCCGTTGGAATTAACACAATGATACTTTCATTATTATATTCTCTGAACCCTGACGAGTGCAGGTTAATTATGATCGATCCTAAGATGCTAGAGTTATCTGTTTATGATGGCATCCCACATTTATTAAGTCCTGTAGTTACAGACCCGAAGAAAGCCGTGGTAGCATTAAAATGGGCAGTTCTTGAAATGGAAGACAGATATAAAAAAATGTCAAAGCTTGGTGTTAGAAATATAGAAAATTATAATAGCAAAGTTACAGAAACCTTGGTCAAAGGCGAAAATTTTAGTAAAACTGTTCAGGTGGGTTTTGATGATATTACGGGTGAACCTAAATTTGAAGAACAGTTTTTTGAACCTAAAAAATTACCGTTTATTGTTATAATTGTTGACGAAATGGCAGACCTTATGATGGTTGCAGGTAAAGAGATTGAAGCTTGCATACAGCGCCTAGCTCAAATGGCAAGAGCTGCGGGAATACATTTGATAATGGCAACCCAAAGGCCTTCAGTGGATGTAATTACTGGAACGATAAAGGCTAATTTTCCAACTCGAATTTCTTTTCATGTGACTTCAAAAATCGATAGTCGCACTATTTTGGGAGAGATGGGCGGCGAACAACTTTTGGGCATGGGTGATATGTTGTTTATGGCAAATGGTGGCAAGATTACTCGAGTACATGGACCGTTCGTTTCAGATATTGAAGTAGAAAAAGTAGTTATGCATATTAAAAATCAAAGACTTCCAAATTACGAAGAAGCTGTACTAGCTGGCCCTGACCCTGAAACTGAAAACAAACTTAATAAATCAATGGGCCTAATAGAAAATGATAATGAAGTAGATAAAGGCCTTTATGAAATGGCCGTATCAATTGTAGCAAAAGATCGTAAATGTTCTACTTCATATATTCAAAGAAAACTATCAATTGGGTATAATAGAGCTGCTACAATAGTAGAAGAAATGGAAAATAATAATATAGTGTCTTCAGCCAATCACGTAGGAAAACGTGAAATTTTAATTAGTGAGCAAGGATAANGGCANATTGAGACCTTTNGCAGCAAAATGNAGTCATTTTTTAAGAAAATTAGNCCTTACTATATTTTTGCCCATNACATTANCAGGCCCTTCAATGTCANAAGATTTGAGTTCTTTTGAAACTCACTTCAACTCTATTTTTTCATTGAAGTCCATTTTTGAGCAAACTAATTCTGATGGAAGTNTATCGAATGGAAGAATCTGGTTGAAAAAACCAGGAAAAATAAGGTTNGAATATGATAACCCAGGATCTCTTTTGGTGATAGCAAACTCTGGCTTTCTTACTGTTATTGACAGAATATCAAATACTCCACCACAAAGATATTTTACNAAACANACTCCCCTAAGCTTTTTGGTTAAAGAAAATATTATTTTCTCAGAAACAAATTTTAAACTTTTTTTAAAAGAAAATGAAAAAAGNGCANACCTAGAAGTATTAAATACTGACNCAANAAATCTAAATAATCTGGTATTACATTTTAAACTAGACCCTATTGAAATAAGTGGATGGACACTTGAAACATCCGNAGGGGAGAAAATAAAGGTTNATTTAATTGAATCTGAATTCAATGCNGNTTTTGAAGAGGATTTACTTTTTGGCATAGGTGGTGAAATACAAAAACATATGAAAAAAATTTCTAATTAGTTNTAATTTAAACTTNTNCCCAGCTTAAGAAATATTACCTATTATTTTCAGGTTGAGCCANATTTATCCTTAAAAATCTATAATAAATTAAGNGTAGCTATAATAGGCACATGNTCNGATGGAGGTTGCCACGACCTTACTTCTCGCTCAATAGAGCATGATAAAAATGCTGCAGCAATATCATTGCTGGCCCACAAATGGTCTAANCTTCTGCCTCTATTAGANTTGTCCCANTCTCTAGCCCTATAAGACCACCAAGAATAGAGCTTTATATCTTGAAANTGCTCTCTTATCACATCTTTAAAACCACATACTTTGAGTATNGACCTAAGGCTATCAGTCTCGACCTTAGTATGAGAAACAACATTTTCCAATTGTTTATGTGACCAAACATCCTCCTCCAAAGGAGCAACATTAAAATCNCCCAAAATTATAGTTTTTTTAAGATCTTCTTCTAAAAATTTCTTCTTCATTTCTTCTAAGTATTTTAATTTATANTCGAATTTTATATTTTTAACTGGATCAGGNTCATCCCCACCAGCTGGGACATAAAAATTNTGAAAATTNANATTNTCTTTAGTAACACCACAAATATGTCGAGCTTCACCCTTGCCCAAAAAATCNTACGAAAAAAATTTCTTTAGCTCCAAGTTAGATAAAATAGCAACACCGTTATAACTTTTCTGACCATTGTAATATATNTATTTATAACCAATTTTTTTTAGCTCCTCATAAGGCATNTCATTTTCTGTACATTTACATTCCTGAAGAAACAAAATATCAATACNGAATTCTTTCTTTAGCTTATGAATTAATTTTAGCCTACGCCTGATAGAGTTTATATTCCAAGAAGCTATTCTAATTGACATCTTACATCCTNTTTTTTTGGCTTAAAANTTTATTCTGTAGCCGCCATTCTCNAAAATTATNAAACTATCATCTTCTAAAANATCTNNACATTTTTTTCTTAGCCGATAAATATGNGTCTCCAAGGTNCTAGTTTTAANATTATCAGCATAGCCCCAGATTTTTTGCAGNAGTNGGNTCTTTGTTAANGNGTTTGGGTTTTCTTCAAATAATGACTTGATTAAAAGAATCTCTTTATCAGTNAGATATATTTTTTTTCCAAAATTATTTTTNAGANTTTTATCTTGAAANTTAATTATACCTTTACCTAGAACAATCTCTTTCTTATCAANCGTATTTAATTCACCGGAAGCATGTATGATGCTNTCAAAAAGAAGATTGATNGGAACTGGTTTATATAAAACGTGAATTTTTTTAAATACAGGCATTGANGTTATTTTCTTCTCGTGCTNATCACTTATCATTAAAAGTACTGAAGCTTCACTAAAATATTTTACTATNACCGTAGAAAAGAAATCCATATCCCGATCATCATGAGCATTGAAAAGGATCAAATCTGGATAAACATCCAGATTTTTTAATTCGTCTTCTCCATGAGTTAAAAAATTTTTTATCAAAAAATTATGGCTCTCACCTATAATTTCCTGAAGGGNTTCNACAATATTTTCATTGTATNCAAATATAAAAAGCCTATACCTTTGCTCCAATAATTAAACTCCCGATACAGAAGANAGCTTTCCTTTTATATTGATGAAAGTTATAAAAGGCTTGATTATTACAATATGGCAAAAACCTGATGTTAAGAATAGATAATACAGAGCAAACCGTTCGAATGCAAACAGATCTTAGGTTGGGCTTGCCAATAGTTATAACAAAGGAAAAAGATAATTTCCTTATTTTTTCTACTGAACGTATATCAAAAATTCATTTCAGCCTATTAATGAATTCCAAAAGCGAGAAACCATTTTTGTGTGTTACATCAAGAAGGGCACAAACACTTAAAGCTAGGGTTTATGACANTAATATTTCAAGGATCCAAATCCCTGAAGGGTCTGANATAAATTGGATTCAAGCAACTGCNGACCCCATTCTTGATTTAGANANCCCAATGAAGGGACCNTANATAACTATGCGTGGTGGGGATACCAAGGTTGCGGAACTTTCTCTTAATTGGTGCAAAAAGGCTAAACTAATTCCATCTACAATAATAAAAAAAATAAGTAATTTAGAGATTAAANCTTTTCAGAAAAATTTTCAGATACTTACNGCAGATTTTTCTGATCTGATAAATGAAAACCCTTCAATATTAATTCGAGAAGAAAGAGCAACTGCAAAAATTCCAATTAANGGCATAGAAGCCAGGCTGAGAGTTTTCAGAGTAAATAATGATAGTTTTGATCATTGTGCTATCGAATTTGGAACCCCGAACAGAGAGGAACCAGTTTTAACTAGAATCCACTCTGCTTGCTTCACTGGAGATGTTCTAAATTCGCAAAAATGTGACTGTGGAAGCCAATTAGAAAGGGCTATTGAAAAATTTGTTTCAGTAGGTGAAGGAATTCTTCTTTATCTAAATCAAGAAGGTAGAGGAATAGGGCTATTAAACAAAGTAAGAGCATACAAGCTTCAAGAGCAAGGTTATGATACAGTTGATGCCAATCATAGGTTAGGTTTTGAAGATGANGAAAGAGATTTTCAAATTGGGGCTGAAATACTGCACTTACTTGGGTTCTCTAAAGCAAAATTAATGACAAACAATCCTAAAAAAATTAAGATGCTTGAAGACTGTGAAATAAAAGTAGTAGAGCGTGTAAGCCTTTTAACACAGCCTACCAAACAGAACCTTCATTATTTACAAACCAAAGCAAAAAAAAGCGGTCACCTTTTTTAGATTTTCTCTCTGCTCCCAAAAATAGCTGTTCCCACTCTAACGTGGGTTGATCCACAACGTATAGCTTGAGCATAATCAGAACTCATACCCATTGATAATTTAGTAAGTCCGTTCCTTTCTGCTAGGATTTTAAGCTCTAGGAAAAACTTTTCTGGATCTTTATTAATTGGAGGAATACACATTAGTCCAGAAATATTTAAGTCATATTTTTTGGTACATATTTNCACGAAATCATCAAGNNTTTCAACTGATATCCCTGCTTTCTGGATTTCATTCTCAAAATTTACCTGTANAAACATTTCTACATCTTTCCCAATTTTCTGAATACCTGAGGCAAGCTTTGCAGCCANCTTTTCTCGATCCAAAGAATGAATTACATCAAAAACGCTAAGTGCTTGATCTATTTTGTTTGTTTGAAGTGGTCCTAAAAGATGCAAATTTATTTTAGGATATTTTCCTTTTAATTTTGGCCATTTAGCCAAAGCTTCTTGTACTCTATTTTCTCCAAAATCNTTATGGCCAGCTTTTAAAACTTTCTCAATCTTTTCTACTGGTTGAACTTTCGATACAGCTATCAAAACTACAGAACCTGCNTCTCTGCCCNATTCAGATTCATGTTTACTAATGCGTTCATTAACTTTGCTTAGGGTCATAGATTTTACTTTAGNTCTGAAACTATCTTGTGTCCGTTTTNCTGTAAGGCATTGTTAAGAGCATTAATATATTTAGGGCCGATTTCACAGCATCCACCGACTATCATNGCACCGTCATCAACCCAATCACACNCTGTTTTTGCATAATTNTCTTCATCCAGATCTTCTCTTGCCTCAAGAACATCTACGGTNCCCCCGGCATCCAGTTTATCTATGGATTTAAACCTGTTAGGGTAAGCGCCAAATGGAAGATTTAGAGCTTTCAATATTTTAAGGCCTGTCGTTATTGATTCAGGAAAGGAACAATTCAACAATACCGCGTCTATGCTTAATTTTGACAACTCCTTAACTCCATCTACCAAGTTTTCTCCCGAACGTAAGAAGGATCCATCTTGGTCTGAAACAGATCCACTAACCCAAGCAGGTTTATCTGATTTTGATGCAACTTGGCCTGCAGCTTTAAGCTCTTTTATAGAAGACATTGTTTCACAAATTAAAATGTCAACATGATCAACTTGTACTTCAGCTATCCTTTCATAACGAAGAACACTTTCTTCAAAATCTGGCGTATTTTCAGGTTTATAACTCGCATACAGAGGTGGCAAACAGCCAGCCAGCTTAATTTCAGAAGAATTTTTTGCCCTATCTCGCGCTCTTTTTGCGACATAGATAGCTTTTTCTTGAAGTTTTTTAAACATATCTAAACTCCCATCCCTCTCCAATCTTTCTGGAGTACAAGAATAGTTATTAAGAGTTATAACCTTTGCGCCAGCTAAAATATAATCATAATGAACATCCTCAACTAAATCTGGCTCTTCAAGTAAAACTTTGGCGGACCACATAGGGTGTGGCTTATATTTTGATCTGTGAATTAGTTCTTGCCCCATTCCACCATCTAAAAGAACTACTTTACCCATGTTTTTCCTCTTTTTTCTTTTGAATTTACATATAGTCTTAAAAAAACAGATAGATAACAAAAAGTGCTAAAAGCGCTAATAAGACAATAGCAACTAAATTCAAGGTCCTTCGTAAATTTTTTCCACTTTCTATCATATCGTTATTTATATCTCCAAAAATGGAGTCAGAAGATGGCTGTGTTTCTTTTTGTATTTCTTTATCCATTTTTTTTACTCCGTTCCAAAATCGTACCTAAATGTACAGCATGATGATCCATCCAATATGGTCTGCTCTCTTGTCAGCTTTGCTTTTTCATTAAAACCTTCCACCATTGAAAAATCTCTATTACACGAAAAAATTGCTCCCAACTCCTGGATTTCCATAGACTTATAAAGCTCAGCATATTTGCAACGAGTAACATTAAAATTAAGTTTAGTTTTAGACTTTTCTAACACTTCGATTTCCAGTGCCCCATCTTTCTTCCAAAACTCAAGAGTTTCCAAGAATGCATCAACATCATCTCCATATTCTAAGGCTAGATCTTTTCCTTGCTTTCTCGATAAATCCTTTATTGTTTTTGAAAGAATTTCAGTTACTTCCGCTTTGCCAAACGTTTTAGATAAAGATTCTATGAATGGAACGAGAATTCTAGCTTCAGTTTCCCTTCGATTCAAAACACCAATCTTTTGTGTCATACGGTCCTTAATTTTTTCTTCCTCATTTTTGACTTTATTCATAGCAATCAATTCCATATTTAAATATGCTTAATCATACATTAAAATACAAACTTAAATTTATTTTTCAATGAGATAGACCATGGATGCTAAAATTATCGACAATTTTGAAAAGCAAGGAGCAATTCTTTTAAAAGGTGTTTTTAAAGAATGGGTAAATAAAATTATTTCTGGGATTGAAAGAAACTTAGTCAAACCATCTAAATACGCTAATGAGAACAATGTAAAAGAAGGTCGATTTTTTGATGATTACTGCAACTGGACCCGTATAAAGGATTTTAAAGACTTTATAGAAAATAGTGAGGCTGCAAAAATTGCAGCAGAGATAATGAAGTCAACAACTGCCCAATTCTTCCATGATCACGTTTTAGTTAAAGAAGGTGGAACATCCAAGGAGACCCCTTGGCATCAAGATGCNCCATATTATTTTGTNAATGGTAGCAAGACNGTTAGTATGTGGATCCCCGTTGATCCAATTATTGANACAGGGCTTAGGTTNATTTCTGGATCTCATAAATGGGAAAAAATGGTTAGACCAGTTTCATGGTCTGATGANAGTGANTTTTATAANAAAGATCAAGAATGGTTNCCAGTTCCAAACCCTGATTTAGATCCNNAAAANTACCATATTCTTGAATGGTCAATGGANCCAGGAGATGTTGTTCTATTTGATTTTAGGGCTGTNCATGGTGCTCGTGGTAACAAAAAAAATATTAGAAGACGCGCATTNTCTTTACGTTGGGTNGGGGATGATGTGACATATATTGAACGGCCNGGACNAACATCGCCACCTTTTCCTGGACATGGAATGGAAACTGGGCAGAAACTAAGAGAAGATTGGTTTCCAATAGTGTATACAAAAAGCTAACTGNCTAATTTTTTTTGCATCAGAACTAAGTCTAAAAACCTTCCAAACTTANACCCTACTTTTGGTAGTACAGATATTTTTTGAAATCCCAAGCTCTNATGAAAAGATATTCCAGCAGCATTTTCTTCAGAAACTCCAGCAATTAGAGAAATTATACCTCTATTTACCGCNTGGCNCTCTAATGCCTTAACTAAATTTTTTCCTANCCCCTGTCCTCTATTTTGTNGGTCAATAATAACCGTATGCTCCATGGTCTTTAAATATCCTGTACCTGGTCTGAATTGGTTATANGTTGCAAAGCCCACNACCTTATTTGATCTGAGCCCAACAACGCTACAAAAATCCATTTTGTCTCTTTCCGTAATTAAATCTTCAATATTTTTGATAGATTTTTCCTGATTGTTAAAAGTCCAGAGGGTATCTCGAATTATAGGATTCCATATTCTCTTAATGGCATCAGCATGAGAAANATCAGCNTTTTNTATTTCTAGNTCAGTGTTCATTAGAAAATATACAAAACACCATCANGGCATATGATAATTTGGTGTCGACANCGATATAGTCTTCTCTGCNTCATCCATATCTTCTTCAATATTTGCAAATAAAGGTGACGATAAATAACGCTCTCCCGTGTCAGGAAGCATACATAATATCGTAGCACCAGGATTAGCTCTTTCNGCCACAATCATAGCAGTAGCAAAAGTCGCTCCACCTGAAATTCCTGTTATAATTCCCTCTTTTTGAGCTAACTTTTGAGCCCATTCAATTCCCGATTCTGAAGATATTTTTATGACCTCGTCATNATACCCTTTATCAATNGATTCTTGTAAAACAAAAGGTATGAAGTCTGGGGTCCAACCTTGTATCAGATGAGGNTGCCACGCTTCATGGCTTTCTTGAGGTGTATTAAATGAAGTTCTCTTTTGCNTTTNTCCACTAGAAATTAAAGCTGCATTTTCTGGCTCACTAAGAATTATTTTTGTTTCAGGCNTTTCNTTTCTCAAAAGTCTTCCAACTCCTGAAACTGTNCCTCCAGTACCATACCCAGTAACCCAAAAGTCTAATTTTCTACCTTTAAAATCATTTAATATTTCTTTCCCAGTTGTGCTCTCATGNATGTCAGCATTTGCTTTTGTTTCNAACTGACTAGCAAGAAACCANCCATTAGCTTCGGCCAATTCTTTGGCCTTATTATACATCCCTATTCCCTTTTCTGCTCTAGGNGTAAGAATAACNCTTGCTCCCAAATATCTCATTAANTTTCTTCGCTCTATGGAAAAACTATCAGCCATCGTTATTACTAGAGGGTANCNCTTTGCGGCACACACCATGGCAAGGCCAATNCCCGTGTTCCCACTTGTGGCCTCCACGACTGTCTGACCTGGCTTTAAGTTTCCACTTCGCTCTGCATCCTCAATTATATTGAGCGCNAATCTATCCTTGACNGATGAAGCTGGATTAAAAAATTCTGCTTTCACATAAAAATTNATANCACTNGGGGCNANGTTATTTANTNTTACNACAGGTGTNTTACCAACNGTATCNAGAANNGAATTATATANTTTTCCTTGCCCTTCAGTCGTTCTTATTTCATTACTAGACATATACTATTTCCTCCCACAAAACATAATCATTCAAGAAAGTTTCATAAATTCATTAAATTATTATTCCCTTAATTTCTATAAATAATTTGGTTTAAAAATCAAAACCTTTAGTCTTTAACTTATAAAATTTTTCCAGAATCAAAATAACTCAAAGATTTAAAACCCTAATTTACCTTTGACTCTTTGAAATATTTATAATCCACTAAATTAGTGAATTATAAAACTTTTCAAGCAAAAAACTAATTTAAATTACTAACATTAATCGGATAGGAAACACTATGATATTAGATCGAATAAAAGGTATGCATAATGAATTAGTCGCTTGGAGACAAAAGCTACACACCATACCAGAATTAGGTTTTGATACAGCAGAGACAGTAGAGTTTGTAAAGAATAAGCTACAAGAATTTGGCGTTGATGAAATACAGTCTGGTATCGCAGAAAACGGGTTAGTAGCACTTATTCACGGAAAGAAAAAAGGCCGCCTTATAGGTTTGAGGGCTGATATGGATGCACTCCCAATTACTGAAGTTAACAACTTGCCCCATAAATCTAAAAATGAAGGGAAAATGCATGCATGTGGCCATGATGGTCACACAACTATGCTCTTAGGTGCAGCAAAATATCTTTGTGAGACTAGAAATTTCTGCGGTACTGCTGTTTTAATTTTCCAACCTGCTGAGGAAGGACTTGGAGGTGCAAAAGTTATGCTAGATGAAGGGTTGTTTAAAAAGTATGATATAAGTGAAGTTTATGCCATCCATAACATGCCTGGAATAGATAAGGGAAAGTTTGTAATAAATAAGGGTCCCATGATGGCGGCTGCTGATACTTTTTTTATCAGCGTTAAAGGTGTGGGAGCACATGGTGCCTATCCACATGAAGGGATTGACCCAATAATAATAGCCGCACAAATTGTTCAAGCGTCATACTCGATCATATCTAGGGAAATTCCATCACATCATAATGTCGTTATCTCCGTTACTCAAATTAATGCGGGTACTGCTTCTAATATTATTCCTGAAACAGTAGAAATAGTCGGCACAGTTAGAACCTTGAGAAACGAAGATGCTAAGCTAGTAGAGAAAAGAATTTCAGAAATCGCCAAAAATATTGCTAAAGCGAATAATGGAAGTGCAGAAACAATATATGAATATGGTTACCCTGCTACAATTAATAATGAATCTAAGGCAATATTTTCGGCTGAGGTGGCCAAAGACTTAGTAGGAAGCGATATGGTAGAGATGGATATTCCCACAAATATGGCTTCTGAAGATTTCTCATACATGTTAAATGAAAAACCCGGCGCATACGTATTTCTAGGCCAAGGAGACACCCCGGGGCTACATCATCCTGAGTATGATTTCGACGATGATATTGCCCCAATTGGAGCAAGTTGGTACGCAAGCATAATTGAAAATACTTTAAAATAACGCATGCAAAATTCTTTATGGAGTCATGGCAGTTAAATCGATAATAAAATCCAATTTTCCTATGGGATCTATAGGTTTGGTTCTTTTGGGAGGTTTAATTTTAGGATTTCAAGATTCACTTGTAAAAGCCACTTCTTCATACACTTCATTCTGGCAGTTACAAGCAATAAGGTCGTTTTTTAATTTACTACTAATTTTTGTTTTTGCGCTAACCTTTACCAGTATTCGATCTATTATACCCAAAAGACCCTTCTATGTTATTTTGCGTTCAATATTTATAGCGGCCTGCATGCTTTGCTTTTTTTCTGGATCCGTGACTTTGGATTTTACTCTAATGACGGCAGGTCTCTATACCTATCCTATTTTCATAACAATAATGGCAATACCATTTCTAGGGGAAAGATTAAATTCTAATAGAATTTTGGGTATTATTCTTGGTATTATTGGTTCTATTTTTATTTTAGAGCCATGGAACGCTGATATTTCCTATGTCCAAATTCTTCCCATATGTGCGGGCTTTTTATATGCCTGTAATATAATAACAATTAAAAAATTCTGTGAGGAAGAGACCCCAATATCCCTTGCTGCTATTCAAGCATTATTCTTTATTTTAATTGGTATTTCTGGAATTTTATTCTCTGATCAAATATTTAGTGAAAGCGTTAAAGAGGATTTACCATTTATTGCTATAGGCTGGCCGGACCTTACAGTTTTTATATTATGCATTTGTGCTTTAGCATCTATTTGCAACTTGTCAGGAAATATTTTTATAATTAAGGGCTATCAGACTGCAGATGGTAGCCTACTGGCGCCATTTGATTTTGCATATCTTATTTTTGCCGTTTTTTGGGGCAAAATTGTTTTGGGAACCTGGCCTGACTTTTTTGATGCAATAGGTGTATCGTTAATACTTTTAGCTGGAATAATATCTAGTCTTGAAGCCTTAACTTTTAAATCTAATAATGGTTCAATCTAATTTAATCCGTAAGAGCATTTAAATTTATATAAATTTTAAAATTTTGGTTAATTTTTTTCGTTAATATTGCAAAAAGAGATTGAGGAATGTAGTTTCCATATTAGTAGGTATAAGGAGAATATCATGAGTGACAATACAGGTATCTGCCCAGTAATGCATGGAGCTTCAACTTCAGGAAGTACTGGAACAACTAATAAAGACTGGTGGCCAAACCAACTTAACTTAAATCTCTTGAGACAACATGATGCGAAATCAAATCCAATGGGTGCGAATTTCAACTATCGAGAAGAATTTAAGAAGTTGGACTTTAAGGCTCTTAAGAATGATCTAAATAAACTTATGACAGATTCTCAGGCTTGGTGGCCCGCAGATTATGGGCATTATGGACCACTATTTATTCGCATGACTTGGCACGCTGCAGGAACATATAGGTCAGGAGATGGAAGAGGTGGAGGAGGCACCGGAGCTCAACGTTTTGCACCACTTAATTCTTGGCCTGACAATGGTAACCTCGATAAGGCCCGACGTCTTCTATGGCCAATAAAGCAGAAATATGGAAATAAAATTTCTTGGGCTGATCTCCTTGTTTTGGCAGGAAATGTAGCCATAGAATCAATGGGCGGTAAAACGTTTGGCTTTGGTGGTGGACGGGAAGACATATGGCATCCTGAAGAAGATATATATTGGGGCGTTGAAACAGATTGGCTTGGCGACTCTAGATACAAGGAAACCAGACAGTCATTGGAGAACCCACTTGCAGCAGTTCAAATGGGATTAATTTATGTAAATCCAGAGGGTCCAAATGGAAACCCTGACCCTCTTTTGAGTGCACAAGACATCCGGGAAACGTTCGGCCGAATGAACATGAATGACGAAGAAACAGTTGCCTTAACTGCTGGTGGTCATACTTTTGGAAAAGCGCATGGGGCGGGAAATCCTGATTTGGTCGGTCCCGAGCCTGAAGGCGCCTCAATGGATACAATGGGGCTTGGATGGATAAATAAACATGGCTCAGGAAAAGGTGTAGATACAACAACTAGTGGGGTAGAGGGACCATGGACAGCAAACCCAACCCAATGGGATGATGGTTATTTTCGAGTCCTTTTCAAATATGACTGGGAGTTAACTAAAAGTCCTGCTGGGGCCAATATATGGCACCCTGTAAATATTGAAGATGACGACATGGCTCCAGAAGTCGATGGCTCTGGGAAAAAAGTTACCCCAATGATGACTACTGCTGATATGGCAATGATTAAGGATCCTGGTTTTCGAAAAATTTCGGAAAAATTTCATGAGGATCCAAATAAATTAACGGAGGCATTTTCCCGTGCGTGGTTTAAGCTCCTGCATAGAGACATGGGTCCAAAGATTAGATATCTTGGACCTGAAGTCCCTAAAGAGGACTTAATTTGGCAAGATCCAGTGCCAACTGGCAATGATCAGTTTGACATTGAATCTCTTAAAAATGCTCTGAAATCAAGCAATCTTACGCAGCAAGAAATGATCGAAACAGCTTGGGCATCAGCCTCTACTTTTCGCGGTTCTGATATGAGAGGAGGTGCAAATGGAGCACGCATTCGTCTAGCTCCTCAAAAAGATTGGCAAGCAAATAAACCTGATCAACTATCTCGCGTACTGGGAGTTTTGACGAAACTAGCATCAGACTTTAATGCCACTGTAGCAGATACAATTGTGCTGGCAGGAGTGGTAGGCATTGAAATGGCTTGTGATAAAAAAGTCCCTTTTCTTCCTGGCCGTGGGGATGCAACTGAAGATCAGACAGATTCAGAATCGTTTGATGTTCTTGAACCTTTGGCCTGTGGGTTTAGAAATTTTCTTAAAACCGAGTTTACAGTTTCTCCTGAAGAAATGATGCTTGATAAAGCTCACTTATTGGGACTTACGACTACCGAAATGACTGCACTTGTGGGAGGCTTCAGAGTTCTTGGTATTAGCTCAACAGAGGACGGAATTTGGACTAAAGTTGGAAAATTAACCAACGAATGGTTTGCTAAACTATTAGATATGGATGTGGAATGGGAAACAACTGGTACAAATTCTTACCAAGCAAAGGATAGGAAAACTGGAGATATTATTAGAACAGGTTCACGAGTAGATCTTGTTTTTGGATCTAACTCAGAACTTCGTGCTATAGCAGAGATCTACGCTCAAGATGATAATAAAGACAAATTCATTAGTGACTTTATATCTGCTTGGACGAAAGTCATGAATGCTGACCGTTTCTAATTAGATCATTATGGGATTGTAATGGAAGTTATAGATCTGAGAAGTGACACCGTTACAAGACCTTCAAAAGGAATGAAGAAGGCAATATATGATGCCGAAGTCGGGGACGATGTTTATGGTGATGACCCAACGGTAAATCATCTAGAGAAAAAAATTTCTGAAATGCTGCGAAAAGATGAAGCCGTCTTTATGACAAGTGGTACCCAAAGTAATTTTTCATCTGTCCTAGCCCATTGCAATCGCGGCGATGAAATAATCGTCGGCGAGTCATATCACATTTGTGGCGATGAAGCCGGCGGAGTTTCAGTTTTGGGTGGTGTAGCTATGAACACTATAACTGTAGAAACCGATGGTTCACTATCTAATAATAACATTGAAAATGCTATTAAACCTGATGACCCACATCATGCTATCTCTAAACTTCTATGTTTAGAAAATACTTCCAGGGGGAAGGCAATAGGATTAGAAAGAATAAAGGAATCCTATGAATTGGCGAAAAGATCCAATCTAAGCGTTCATCTAGATGGAGCCAGATTTTTCAACGCGATAACAGAATTAAAATGCGCTCCCGAGGCCCACGCTAGTTTAGCTGATTCTATTTCTATTTGCCTCTCAAAAGGATTAGGAGCGCCTGCAGGATCTCTTTTGCTATTACCTAAAGATCTTGCAAAAAAGGCAAGAAGAATAAGAAAGCTTGCTGGTGGTTCCCTCAGGCAAAGTGGCATTCTTGCTGCGGCCGGAATTTATGCTTTAGACAATAATATTGACCGCCTTAAGGAAGACCACATTCGAGCAGAAAATTTTAAAAATGACTTAGTAAAATTTTTTGGTGATATAAGTGATAAGAGTATTATTTGCGATACCAATATGGTCTTCTTTACCGATTTAAGCGATAAGTTTAATAATATTGTGCCGTTCTTTAGAAAAGAGAACATTTTTATATCTAATTGGTCGAATAATACTTTGAGAATAGTATTTCATTTAGATATTGATGAAGATGCAATGAGAAAAACGCTTGAAACATTTCAAAAGTTTTACGAACCATCAAAAAGATCATCAGATTAAATAACCTTGATGACACCTTTATCTATTGACAAGATATAACCTTTCTTACTCACATTTTTTATCATTAGCTCAGACATCATTTGATTTCCCAAATGATCTCTTAGGCGTTTAATCCTCATAGCGCCGTTGGCTTCATCGCATTCTATCTTACTTTTTCCAGAAATTATGGATTCAATATCAGTTCCACTTATCACTTCATCATCAAGTCTTGCCTCACATAATACCGCCAATGTTTCGCAAGCTGAATCGGTTAGATTGAGCTCAAAATTATTAATCAAAACTATTTTTTCGTCACGGTTTAGGATTAAGCTATTTATTAGGATACCTGCTCTCTCAACTTCTGACATCCTATTACCAAGGGATAATATATTTTGAAAAAAAAGAAGCGCGGCTAGCAATAAAATTGAAGAAAAGGAAAAAAGTATTAGAATAACATATCTATAAGTTTCCAAGGTTTGAGAGAAAGCCGTACCGCTTTCTGCCATTATTTCCAACAACTGTATTTCCATAGGAGAGGTTAAATCTGTGCTAACAAAAAGCTTCTCCACATGACTATTAAAAGCATTTGCATCTGGTAATTTATATAATAACAAAAATGCAGAACATATAAGAACAACGAAAATTGCGGCTATTCCAATATAGAAAGTCAAGCCAAAGCGATCAAATTTTAATGCATTAATATTTAAGGAAGTATATTCCGGCACTATCTTTCCTTTCATCAATCCCTTCATTACCGAATACATCTAACAACTTTAGTAATATCCAACCACTACTCTGCAGCCGAGATTCTAGATCTAATGCTATGGCATTTCTATTCTCGCAAAAATCAGTATTAATTTTTGAAATACCATAGTGAAGACGTAACGGATTATTCTTTTTTGCTTTGTAGTCAACATAACAGTCTGAAAATCCAGTATTTGGCAGAAACATTGTAATTAAAAAAACTAATAATATTTTTTTCATAACTGACACCTCATTCTTTCTAGCCCATTGGAACAGAAAGTGATTGTGTTAATCAATAACAGAATTTTTACACCACACCAGAATTATTGTTATCAAATAACAACGAGACGTTTTTGAATATCACTCAATTTATTAATACCCTTTCTCAACAGTTCAGAAAGGAAAATTTATGAAAATTTTAAGAAAAATAAAAAATTTAAGACTCAGTATAATAATTTTATCTAGCTTTGCCTTCATTTTTAACCCTATTGCGGCTAGAGCATCTGAAGCAGATTTTTTAAAGGGCATAATGGGCGCAATAATTGTAAATGGGATCATACAAGAAGTAAAAAAAGACAACCAACCAGTGATTGTCCGAAAGCAAGTCACTTATGTTACTCCTCATAGCACTCAGAATAGTTATCAGTTCCCAAGAAAAAATAAAAATGTATTATATGATACAATCCCGCAAAGGGCATTCAAATCCCAAACACCATCTATTCGATACAATATTCAGGGTGAGCTCATGAAAATGGGCTACTACAATGGTAGATTGGATGGATATTGGGGTTATAAAACCGAGCATGCCATTTCATCTTACGCTTTAGATTCCAATAAACTTCATCTCTTAACTTCTGTAAAAGGCGTTAATAATTTATTTAAAGATTTACTCTACATAAATCCAAATCATCAAAATCAACAGTTCAATAGCCGTTCAAATAATGATAGCAAAAATGAAGAAATCTTGCACCTTCAACTGCAGATAACTAAGCTGTTAAAAGAAGTTGGAAACCTAGAAAATAGGCTTATGCAGCTAAAACAGGAAAAGTAGGAGATGATGTCTAAAAAGATAGGTATAGAACGCTTTTTCTCCAGCCCGATTATTTACCCTAACATGGATGATAGGATGGGCTCAAATATTAACGGTCCAGCCATTATTAGAATGCCAAATTGGTGTAAAGAGAAATTAGGTACCTATCATTTGTATTTTTCCGATCATAAGGGAAAATATATTAGATTGGCTTTTGCAGACGAGATTATTGGGCCCTGGAAGATTTATTCTCCAGGAGCATTAAACCTTAGTGATAGCTTGTTCATTTCCAAGGATCCTCCTGAGCCGCCGGAAAAAGAAAGACCTCCCTGGGCAAAAAAGATGAAGGGAGGTTATCTTTATGCTCATATTGCCTCACCGGACATACACATCGATAGTAAAAACAAAATTTTCAGGATGTATTACCATGGGCTTCTTTCAAATGGAAATCAGGTTACCCGATTAGCAACTTCAAAAGATGGCTTAAATTTTTCCCCTTTAGAGCCAATTTTAGGTCCCCCATACTTTCGGGTGTTTGAATATAAAAATATTATATATGCCATAACCTGGGGTGCAGAAATCTGGAGATCTAGAGACTGGCATCTACCTTTCGAAAAAGGACCAAAGATCCTTCCTTATAGTCCAAAAGAGGGAATTGGATCAGGGTTTCGTCATGGCGAAATTTTCCGAAGAGGTGATATTTTACATATTTTCTTCACCAACATCGGGGATGAGCCAGAGAGAATAATCCATACGACCTTGGATCTGACAGAAAAATGGAATGAGTGGAAGGTAAAAGAAAAGACCACTATTTTGGAACCTGAATTAAAGTGGGAAGGAGTGGAATTAGATCTACGACAATCAGTTATGGGTGCCGTACAAGGCAGGGTTAGAGAACTAAGAGATCCCTGCATTTTTGAAGACATAGATGGAATAGTCTATCTATTATATTGTGGTGCTGGTGAAAGTGGAATAGGAATTGTGAAGATCAATAATATCTAAGCTTACAAATCTAGAAGATATTATTTTCTCATGATATAAGTATTTTGATTATGCAAAAACAAAACATCTATAATATTAACCCTGAAAAATTTTGGACGGATCCTTACCCTGATCTAGAGATAATGCGAAGGGAAAAACCAATTGCCTATGTGCCCGAACTTAATGCTATCTTATTTACAAAAAGGCAGTCTATTTTTGAAAACGAAAAGAAAATCGCAATCTTTTCATCAGATCAGCCTGATGGTTTAATGACAAAACTCATGGGCGAAAATATGATGAGAAAAGATGGAGAAGCTCATCTTAAGGAACGAAAAGCTATATTTCCTTCAATTTCACCAAAGACAACAAAACTTATATGGCGTAAAAAATTTGATGAAGCTGCAGACGAGATTCTTAGCATTCTTGAAAAAAAATCTGGGGGAGAACTGGTAAAGGAATATGCGATGCCTTTGTCTGCCGAAGCATTAAAGGTAGTCACCGGTTTAACAAATATGGAAAGACCAGAGATGGATAGAGTAAGCCAAGGAATGATCGATGGGATAGCCAACTATTCAGGGAACCCTGTAATCGAAAAAAACTGTAAAGATTGCACGAATTCCATAGACACTCATATAGATGAAATAAGAGGGTCCCTCTTAAGAAATCCAGATTACTCCCTCTTATCTATTCAAATGGCGAGCGGCCTATCTGACGAGCAAATAAGAGCAAACATAAAACTTGCAATTTCTGGTGGGCAAAATGAACCTAGGGATGCAATAGCCGGAACAATTTGGGCACTCTTAGGCCACCCCAAACAATTAAATGACATAAAAAATAAAAAATTTTCGTGGCTGGATGCTTTCGAAGAATTTGCCAGATGGATTTCTCCCATTGGAATGTCACCTCGTCGTGTTGCAAAGCAACATAGAATTGGTGACATGCACTTTTTAGAGAATGACCGTGTTTTTTTCATGTTTGGTTCTGGAAATAGAGATGAAGAATGTTTCGCATACCCAGATCAATTTAATATGGCGCAAGACAGATCAAATACCATAACGTTTGGCGCTGGGCCCCATTTTTGTGCAGGGGCATGGATTTCAAGATGTCTTATTGGAGAAGTTGCTCTTCCAAAACTATTCGATAAGTTTCCCAACTTAAGACTTAATTCAGATTCGCCTGTCGAATTCAGAGGTTGGGCGTTTAGAGGACCTTTGGAACTTAACTGTAGTTGGTAAAAGTATTGCGTAACGGTAACAATAGCTGAATTTCACCTAAATGTAATTAAATTCACCAAAAGTAAGTTAGGTCGAAAAAAAAGAGTTGAACTTTTGGAAAATTAATAAAGAATTGAGGGATAAACAACAATCCTTAATAGTTAAGGCGTTTATCCTAAAACAAAGAGATTATATCGGGAGATTAAAATGAAATTAAGTAAAATTATTGCCGGTGTTAGTGCTGTTGCTACTAGCTTTGGCATTACGGTAGGAGCGGCATCAGCTGAAAAAGTCCTTACCGTCGCATCTTGGGCTGCACCTTTTCATACAATGAATGAAAATGTGTTTCCTTGGATGAATAGCCAGTTAAAAAGCTGCACAGGGGGCTCAGTAAGTCTTAAAGTAGAATATGGTATGGCTCCTCCACCAGCTATGTACGATACTGTAAGAGATGGTGTTGCTGATATATCTTGGATCGTTTACGGTTATACTCCAGGTAAATTTGTAACCCCTATGATTGCTGAACTTCCAAGCATTCCAGGAAACGCAAGGCAAAAATCCGTTGCTTTCCAAAAAACATACGAAAAGTTCTTTGAGTCTGCAGGTGAAGCTAAAGGCGTTCAGGTTCTAGCGAATTATACTCATGGACCAGGAATGGCAAATACTATAAAGAAAATTACCTCATATAAAGAACTTGAAGGCGTTAAAATGAGAATCGGTGGTGGTGTTGCGAATGCCATCGGTACAGCCTTAGGCGTTGCCGGCGTAAATGCCCCAGCACCAAAAGTATATGAACTAATTGACGGCGGTGTGGCTGATGGAGTTTTCTTTCCATTTGAAACAATGCATGCATTCAAGATTGCTGAACTTGCGAAGTTTTCATTTCACAACCCTGATGGAATGTACACCACAGCTTTTGCGATTGTAATGAACAATGATACCTATAACGGCTTAAGTGGAGCTGAGCGTGATTGTGTGGACGGCATGAGAGGTGTAAATCTTGCAAGAACAGTAGGCTGGTTTTGGGATGACGCCGACAAAGTCGGAGCTGCCGCTGCTGCTAGTTATGGCCACGAATTGACTGAAGCAAATGAAGCAGAGCGACAGTATTACAAAGATGCTACAGCCGGTGTTACCACTGACGTTTTAGCTAAAGTTTCTGCAAAAGGAGTAGATGCTGAGGCTGCACTAGCTTACTTTAAGGAGCAAGTAGCTACTGAATCTGGTCAATAAGGTTTAATAGAACTTTATGGAATCAGCACTTAATATTTTGGAACGGCTTGCCCTTCGGGTGAGCCGTTTCATTTCCAACCTAGCAGGAATAGCTGTACTTTGGATTATTGCTGTAACATGTGTAGATGTGATTGGGCGATACTTTTTTAATTCCCCACTCTATGCAGGTGCTGAGATGGTTCAGGTCAGCATGGCATTCGTCATTTTCTTTTCCTTACCTGGGATGTTTTTTAAAAATGAACATATAATTGTTGATCTATTTCCATTTTTTAAAAGGGGATATCTCGGCTGGGTATTAGGCGTAATATTTTTAGCTGTAACGGCATATTGCATTTGGATTATAGCAGGAAAGACTTATTCTTACGCTCAACGCTCTTTAGAAGATGGTGATACTTACGAGTATATAATGATACCTGCATTAGCTTTAGATCATAGCCCTTATCTGCCAAAATACTTGATTGATAACTTTATAGCGTTAGCACTTTTCTTTACATTAGGGATGATTATTCTGAGACTCCTTATTCTACTCAGCCGTCCGAAATCCAATTCAGAATTTGAAGAGTGACGGCTAATGGACGGTTTTACGATTTCACTAATTGGGTTTGCTGCAATATTAATTTTAGCCTTTTTAAGGTTTCCTCTTGCATTATCTATGGGCTTGGTAGGAGTTGTTGGATTTGGTGAACTTACAAATTATAGAGCCGCGATCTCCAATCTAGGCAGGTTAGTATTAGACCTAGGCCAATCCTATTCTTTATCAGTTTTACCTCTTTTTATTCTCATGGGGTTGCTTGTGGACAAAGGGGGAATGGCTCAACAACTATACCGGGCAGCCTACGCCTTCTTGGGCGACAAGAAGGGTGGCCTAGCAATGTCTACCGTGGTCGCTTGTGGAATGTTTTCCGCTATTTCTGGGTCCTCTATAGCTACAGCGGCAACCATGTCAAAAGTCGCCATGCCTGAGATGAGAAGATATCGTTATGCTGACTCTTTAGCTACAGCTTCTATTGCTGCTGGAGGTACATTAGGCATACTAATCCCTCCGAGTGTAATACTTGTAATTTATGGGCTTTTAACAGAGCAATCAATTGGCAAGCTTTTCATGGCCGGATTTATACCCGGTTTCATCGGAATACTTTTCTACACACTTGCAGTATATTTTGTTGTCACACGGAATCCATCCTTAGGGCCTGCGGGAGAGAGAACAGCATGGCCACAACGGCTCATAGCATTAAAAGATGTATGGACAACTTTGGCACTATTTATATTTGTAATAGGCGGCATTTACATAGGTCTTTTCTCAGCAACAGAAGCAGCAGGAATGGGAGCAGCCGGTGCCTTATTAATAACGTTTCTAAAAGGCAGCCTCAAAGGCGGCGTACTGTTAGAAGTTTCAAGGGAAGCTGCTGGGCTTACTGCAAAACTTTTTGCATTATTGTTTGGCGCATCAATGTTTTCTAATTTCTTAAACCGTGCTGGCCTACCAGACGCACTTTTAGGCCTCATTAACTCTTTCGAACTTTCAGGGCTAGCAGTGATATTTATTATACTAATAATCTATATATTGTTGGGATGCGTCTTTGAATCTATGTCAATGATACTACTTACGGTACCTATTTTTGCTCCGCTCGTTCATAGCTTAGGTTTTGATTTGATTTGGTTTGGGATCTTGGTTGTAGTAGTAACTGAGATAAGTTTAATTACACCACCAATAGGATTAAATGTCTTCGTTCTGAAGGGTGTAATAAAGGATGTCTCTGTAGGAACGATATTTAGAGGTGTTACCCCCTTTTGGGTGGTAGATATCTTTAGATTAATTCTAATAGCATCAATTCCATCACTAGCCTTATTTTTACCATCAATGATGTAAGACTTTTGCTTTATAGGTTTCTGAGAAAATCAGCTAAGGCTAATTTGTCTATTAACATCTTTATAAAGTAAATATCTGAAATCTTCAGGACCTCCAGCGTAGCAAGCTTGGGGACAAAAAGCCCGTAACCATAAGAAATCACCAGCTTGCACCTCAACCCAATCTTCGTTAAGACGATACACGCCTTTTCCTTCTAAAATGTAAATCCCATGTTCCATTACATGGGTCTCCATGAAAGGAATCACCCCCCCGGGTTTAAAGTTTACTATATTGACATGCATGTCGTGTCGCATGTCATTGGGATCTACAAACCTTGTTGTTGTCCATGATTTTTTACCAGGATGCATTTCCGCTACCTTAACTTCTCTTTCATTTATCACAAAGTATTCTGGATACTTAATACCCTCTACAGCCTCATATCGTTTTCTTATCCATTGAAAATATACATCTTTGCTCGAACTATTTTTAACTTCCCAAGAAATTCTTGGTGGGATATAACAGTAAGATCCAGGAGTTAAAGAATATTTTTCACCTCCAATAATTAGCTCAAGATTGCCATCTAGAATAAATATAACACTTTGAATTTCTGCATCTATCTCAGGATCTTTACTACCTCCATCAGGACCTACATTTACAATCGATTGAGAGAAGGTGGTGGAAAATCCACTAAGCGGCTTGGCCAAAACCCAAGCCCTAGTATTTTCCCAATTAGGAAAATAGCTGGTTACAATATCAGTCATTACTTCCCTAGGTATAACAACATAAGAATCCTTGAAAACCGCTTTCCCGGTCAACAACTTTTCTCCGCTCGGCAAGCCTCCTCTAGGAAAATAATATTGATTTTTTGACATGAGTTAATCCTACAAGTTTTTATATTTTTTTACTACATCACATGTAAAATTTTTTCCTACAGCAGAATATTTTTATTAACCTGTGATAAATCTGTAGCTCCACATAGAGCCATAGTTAAATCCAACTCCTTTTGAAGTATTTCCAGTACCCTGGTCACACCCTTTTCTCCCTCAGCACCTAGGCCATACAAAAAAGCTCTTCCAATAAGCGTACCTTTTGCTCCAAGTGCAATTAACCTTAGGATATCTTGACCTGTACGAATCCCCCCATCAACCCAAATTTCACATTTATCTTGCACAATATCCAAAATCTTAGGGAGTGCAGAAACAGAAGATGAAGCTCCGTCCAGCTGGCGACCGCCGTGGTTAGATACTATAATTGCATCTGCTCCGATATTTAACGCTGCTTTGGCATCTTCTTTATCCATAATTCCCTTTAGAACTATTTTCCCTGACCACTTCTTTCTTAATTCTAAAACATCATCCCAGCATAGCGTAGGATCGAACTGATTGACTGTCCACTCTGCCAATGACGACATGTCTTTCACACCTTTAACATGCCCAACTATGTTGCCAAACTTTCGATTTTTTGTTCCCAACATGCCTAAGCACCATTTAGGTTTGGTAATCAGATTTAAGATGTTAGGTAAGTTAATTTTTGGCGGGACACTCAACCCGTTTTTAATATCTCTATGTCTTTGCCCCATTACCTGCAAATCTAATGTGATCATTAGTGCAGAGCAATTTGCTTCCTTTGCTCTCTTGATGAGTCTATCAATAAAATCTCTATCTCTCATTACATAAAGCTGAAACCAAAATGGATCCCTAGTTTTGCTTTGAACTTCCTCTATAGAACATACTGACATAGTTGACAAAGTGAATGGAACTCCAAATTTTTCCGCTGCTCGTGCTGCATGAATTTCTCCGTCCGCAGTTTGCATTCCTGCCAAACCAGTAGGCGCCAAGGCAACGGGTATAGGTAATTTTTCCCCTAGCATTTCCATTTCCGTAGACCGCTTGCTTATATCAACTGCCACACGTTGTCTAAACTTAATATCCATTAAGTCATTGATATTCGCACGGAGTGTATCTTCAGTCCACGAACCACTTTCAGCATAATCAAAAAACATACGAGGAACACGAGATTTAGCCTTTTTTCTCATATCTTCAACTGAGAGTATTACTGACACAAAACCTCCGCTTTAAACTTTATCTAATAACCCATGTACAGATTCTAGGTGAATTCTTACTAAACTATTATTCTAATTTCCTAAATGCTTTTTTCCAACACTAATTTTAGTTTTTCACATTCGTCTGTCATTATTCCATTAACTCCAAGTTGAATAAGTGAGGCCATTTTATGCTGATCATTTATAGTCCACACATGAACTGGAATCTTTATTCTTTTAGCATATTGTATTGATCGATAAGATACTAACGTGATTCCGAATTTTCTCTCAGGGACTTGAATAAAATCAGCCGAAAATGAAAACCGGAATCCTGTTAAAAAACCAATTATAAATTTAATAACCTGTAAAGTTCCAGCAACGGTCTTAACGTTTCCACCTAAAATTTTGGATAAATATCTGACCCTTCTATCACTAAAAGAAGCGATATAAACGCGCGACATTGCATTTGATTCTTTAATGATATCAGCCAACGGTTTCACAACATCCCAAGATTTTGCATCTATGTTAAAGATAGTTTCTGGAAACTGATTAAAGACTTCCTGAAGTCTTGGAATTTTGTGCTTACCGGCTAACAAATATGTATCTATTTCTTCAGATCTAGTATCAGAAAACTTTTTGTCTATATCCAGAAGTCTTTTGAAATCTCTATCATGATAAACATAAACAACTTTATCTAATGAAACTTGAACATCTGTTTCAATACAAGTGTAGCCGAGTTCCAAAGCTTTCTTAAAAGATGCAATGGTGTTTTCGGGAAAATCTGTATTTCCTCCCCGATGAGCAATGGGTAAGAACTTTAGCTTTGGCAAGATACTTCAGATAAGCAGGGGCCAAGTATTTTGGCCCCTGCTAAAACTATTTATTTACGCAACAATTCTTTCCAATTACCCTCAATAATTTGGGAAATAATTATATCCTTGGAACCAACATGGTCATTTGGCCCAAAAGTAATTTGGTTTCCAATCAGTTCATCATAATAATCTAAAGATTCCATGGCTTTCTGAAAACTTTCAGGTGTTAAGTTCCTACCCGCTGCTTCTAAAGCCATTACCAACTGCTCAGCAGCAGAGCGTCCCAAAAGAGCGCCCGTTCCTGGAAACTCACCAAACTCACCCTGATACTCCGCGACCCAGGCAGCTACCTTTGGATTTTCCATTCGATAAACCAAATCGGACCATCCGGCTGATACGTAATAACCTTCCGTAAGTCCACCAGGAACTTTTGCTACAGCTGTATGCATCGATGCAGAAGCTCCTAAAAACTTTGCTTCCATCCATCCAAGCTTTTTAGCAGTTGCCAACACGGTAATTTGCTGTCTAAGNCCNAATGCCAAAGCGATTATTTCGCATCCTTCGCCCTTCAGCTTAGAAAGTGCCCCAACAAAATCTTCTTCATCGGGCTTGTGTGTGGTTTCAGAAGCATATTTAATCCCAACTGCAGCGGCCCCATCCTTTGCACCGGTCATAATATCCATTCCAAAATCAGTTGGTAAATACATAGCACAGACAACAGCTGCCCCTGTTTCCTTATTAATGTACTCTACTCCTGCCATGATTTCAGAAGCATAGTCCGATGTCGAAGCATATCTGTAATCATTATAAGGGGTTGCCATTCTAGCTGACCCAGATAATGGGGCTACATTAGCTATCTGCTTGCTTTCCAAAAGCTCAAAAGATGCTAGATTAAACGGAGTACCCATCTGTTGATACATAACGAAAATCTTGTCCGAATTAACTAATTTATTAAGATTTTGCTGAGCTTTTGGCATCTGATAGGACATATCTTCCACAACAAGCTTAATAGTTCTACCATGGACTCCACCAGCAGCATTAACTTTATCAAAGTACTGTTTCGATGCCGCCATAGCAGGCGCTCCAAATGCAGCAAATGGCCCTGACATATCCTGATTAGAACCAATAACGATTTCGGTATCAGATACACCCTGGCCTGCATACACCATACTGCTAAGCCCTAGGCTGGTGATCAATCCCGATATTATTCCCTTTAGTATTTTCATTTTTTTCTCCCTTTGATGAATATTATTTGTACATGGAATTAATTAAAGACTTATAGTTTTTTTCAACAACTGCGCGCTTCAGTTTCATTGTTGCTGTCATTTCATCATCGTCAGCTGTAAGAAGCACATCTATAAGCCTAAATTTTTTAATTTGCTCAACTCTTGCAACTTTATCATTAACTTTTTGAACCTCATTATCAATTAGTTTTTTTATTTTATCTGATTTGCACAATGAATTAAAATCTGAGTATTGGATCCTGTTTTCTTGAGCATGTCGTTCCACATTTTCTTGATCAATCAAAATAAGGGCGGTCAAATACTTTTTTGCATCACCTATAACCATAACATCTGCGATAAACTTTGAAAATTTTAATGCATTCTCTATTTCTGCAGGGGCAATATTTTTTCCCCCGTCTGTTATAATAATATCTTTGATTCTACCTGTAATTTTTAAAAAATCATTTTCAAAGCTACCCTGATCTCCAGTTTTAAACCATCCGTCATCCGTAAATACTTCAGCTGTTAAATCTTTGTTCTTATAGTATCCTTTAAAAACACTTGGTGAATTAAACTGTATTTCTCCGTCATCTGCTATCCTTACATGAGACCCAGGGTATAACCTTCCTACAGTTCCCACTTTGTTATTTTCAGGAATATTTACGGTCATTGCAGCAGCCGTTTCAGTCATGCCGTAACCCTCAACAATAGGCACGCCAATAGCTAAATACCACTTAATCAAATCTGGTGAAATTGGGGCTGCACCCGTTACTGCCTTCGTTATTCTATCAAAACCTAGCATACGTCTCAAATTTCTAAATACTAGAAAATCACAGATTTTATTTAGTAAATTGACACCTAATGAACCGGAACTCTGCTCTAAATCAAACTCTACTTTCTTTAAACCTACCCATATAGCAAAGGCATAAATCCATTTTGATAGATTAGTAGCCTCAGATAAAGCCAAGGTAAAATTGCTATGAATTTTTTCATATATTCTCGGTACACCAGCAAAATACATTGGACTAACTTCCTGAAGATTTTCAAAAACTGTTTCAATGCTTTCCGCAAAATTAACTGTTGTTTTATTCATAATAGGGTTAAGACCGGATGTTGTTCTTTCATAAATGTGACAAAGAGGTAGAAAGCAAAACAATTCATCAGATGGGAAAAAACGGATCAAATGCTTCTGTGTTGACCCCGCATACAACAAATTCTCCTGAGTTATCATTGCACCTTTTGGGGCACCGGTTGTTCCAGAGGTATAAACGATAATAGCCACATCTTCCGGTTTAGATTTTTCTATTTCATTTTCGAAAAAGTCAGGATTTTTACTCAAAAATTCCCTTCCAATATCATAAAGCTCGTCCATGAAGATGACTTTGTCATGATTAAAACTAACTAGATTTTTCCTATCATAAACAATTGCTTTTACTAATTTTGGGACTTCAGGAATTATGCTTAAAAATTTATCTAACTGCTCATCGGTATCTAGAAATAAAAATATGCTATCTGAATTAGATAGTTGATAAGAAAGTTGCTGGGCAGAATCAGTTGTATAAACACCAGAACATACAGCACCCATACATTGAGTAGCAATATCCGTATATATCCATTCTTTTCTTCCCTCAGAAATTATAGAAATGGTATCATTTCTTTTCAAACCTAAGGAGTGTAAACCCAAACCTATAAGCTTTACATGTTGATAATAGTCACTCCAAGAAAACGATTTCCAGATTCCTAAGTCCTTTTCTCGATGAGCCACCTTTTCTTGCAGCTCCAAACACCTTTTTAAGAAAAGTTTTGGGAGTGTGTCACATCCATCTACAAGAAATGGTCCTTGAGAGAGGTTTTTATTTATTTCAATACCATCAACCACTTCAGTAGAATTATCTTGTAACACCATGCCTTTTTTCTTCATCTCCAAGTCTTTCGGTTTTTCCACCTTTTTTGACCAAGTTGGCTTTCCTGATTGGCTCCCAAATAAAATTCCTGAATGTCTTTCGCTTCACTCAGTTCAGAACTTTTCCCATCTAAAACTATTCGACCTAATTCCATTACATAGCCAAAATCTGCTATATCTAATGCCGCTTTTGCATTCTGTTCTACCAAGAGAATTGTAACACCTTGATCCTTGTTCAACCTATTCAAAATACCAAAAATTTCCTTAACCAGCTTAGGGCTTAACCCTAAACTTGGCTCGTCTAAAAGCAATATTTTAGGCTTTGACATTAGGCCTCGAGCTATTGCTAGCATTTGCTGCTCCCCACCTGATAACGTCAGAGCCATTTGTTCAAAACGAGTTTTTAGAATGGGGAAATAAGAGCAGAAAAGCTCCATATCATATCTTATTTCTTTTTTATCGCTTCTAGTATAAGCACCCATCAATAAATTTTGCTCAACAGTCAGCATTGGAAATACTTCACGGCCTTCAGGAACATGCGCCACCCCTTTCCGAACCAAAATGTCTGCTTCTGTACCTTCAACTGACTCATTTTCAAGAAAAATTCTACCTTTTTCAGGATCCATTACCCCTGAAATGTTTTTCATTAAAGTCGTCTTACCAGCACCATTGGCACCTAAAACAGAAACTATAGAACCTTTTCGAACCTGTAAGGATACACCTTTTAGAGCCATAATAGGGCCATAATAACTCTCAATATTTTCCACACTAAGTATTACTTCCTTTGAGATCATAATTCAGACCCCAATGTACGCTTCAATAACTTTTGGATCACTCTGCACGGATTTTGGGTTTCCAACGCTAATTATTTCACCATCTACAAGTGCTGCAACTCTATCTGCAACCTTATTTACCAAATTTAGATTATGCTCGACCATTAAAACAGTAATCCCCATTATCTTTTTAATATCTTCAATCCAAAAGGCTAGATCTTCTGTCTCCTCGGCTGATAGACCTGACGCAGGTTCATCTAAAAGTAAAACCTTGGGCTTTAGAGCCAAAGCCCTACCTAACTCGACAATTTTTCTAGTCCCATAGGATAGACCCATTATGTATTTTTCCCGATATTGTTGAAGGTCTAAAAAGTCCATGACCTCTTCAACCATAACTCTGCTCGTTACTTCTTCTTTACGTACAGACCGAGTGAAAAGTATTTCTGAAAGGAAATTACTAGATTTTCTAACATTAGTTCCTACTAGGAGGTTTTGTAAGACAGTAGCATTTCCAAAAAGCTCGATGTTTTGAAAGGTTCTCGCAATGCCAATGCCAGGCATATCAAATGGCTTTAGCTGGTTTAATGATTTTCCATCAAAAAAAATGTTACCTTCATTTTGTTTATAAAGCCTGGAGATCAAATTAAAGATTGTTGACTTTCCAGCACCATTTGGACCAACCAAGGCGAAGATTTCACCTTCTTTGATATCTAATGAAACATTCTTGACCGCCCTAATGCCGCCAAAACTGATTGTAACATTTTCTAAACTTAAAAAACTCATCTCACCCTTTCGGTCTTTAGATAACTCTTTTGCCTCTTAAACATATCTTTTCTATAAAGTGGAAAAAGTTGAAAATAGGTTCGGATTTTTAGCCAACGCCCATATATTCCAAACGGCTCAAACAAAATGAAAAGAATTAAAATCAAACTAAAAATTCCTGTTTCGATGCCTGGAAAATTCATCAAATTTATTCCTATATCATTTAAGAAATGATCTCTAAAAAATGAAATAATAATTGGAAGAAAACCTATGACCATAGCTCCAAAAAACGCGCCATGTATAGACCCCAACCCTCCAATGACTATCATTAATAATAAATTTATTGATAATACCACATTAAATGTCTCGTAATTAAATACCGTAACAAAATGACCAAATAGTGCCCCGGCAATACCAGTAATAAAACATGAAATTGCAAAAGCTAATGTTCTGGTTCTTGCAATATTAATTCCCATGGCAAGGGCAGACACCTCACTATCTCTAACTGCCGAGAAGGCTCGCCCCAAAGGTGATCTAAGAATATTCTTGTACCCTATGATAAAAACTACTGTAATGAATAGGATTAGCCAATATAGGCCATCTATGTTCCCGTATCTATTAAAGTTAATCGAAAAAATTTCTATGTCAGGAGCAAATATACCATTTACACCTCCAGTTAATGGATCAGCCAAAACTATTATATCTTCTACCAAAATCGAAACCGCAAGTGTCAAAATTGCCAAGTATATTCCATGTAATTTTGCTGTTGGTACCGCTATCAAAATACCCAGAAATGACGAAAGTAACCCTGCCAGAGGTAAAGACACTATAAACGGTAATCCAAACCGACTCTGCAAAATGACAACTGAATAGGCTCCAATCGCCATAAAGGCAGCATGGCCCAAGCTTACTTGACCACTATGTCCGACTAGCACCATTAGGCCCATTCCTGCTATAGCCCATATTAATACAAGCGCAACCTCTCCCAGGTAATAGTCATTAACAATAAAAGGTAAAGCTAAGGCAAAAACTAAAAGAAAAACATATTGCAAGAAATGAATTTTATCTTTGAACAAATTAATGTCATTATCGTACGATGTCTTAAATACAACTCTCATCTTAAACCTTCTTATGAGATATCTGGCTAAATAATCCGTGAGGTCTTAAGATTAGTACCAAAACTAAAACTATGTATGGCACTAGATGACTAAAACCTGATGGGAGATATCTTCCTGAAAAAGGTTCGATAAGGCCAATTATTAGACCTCCGATCAGAGCACCAGGCAAAGATCCAAAGCCACCTATTACAGCTGCAGCAAATGCCTTGATCCCGAGAAGACCTGTTATTGGATCGACAGAACCTTTTGCTGAAAATAACATGCCGGCTATACCGGCTAATATTCCCGCTATAACCCAAGTCAAAGACTGTACTCTCTTAACCGGTATGCCAACATAAAAAGCAGCTAACTGATTTTGGGACGCGGCAACCATAGCGATGCCCAATTTCGTTTTCGCAAAGAAAAAATATAGAAGGCCGGTTAGTAAGATCGTTACAAGAATTACAAAAATTTCAGCCAACCCCAAAACAGCGCCATTCAGGTAAATATTTTTACCAACCATAGGACTTTCCAAGAAATGAGGCTCATGGCCCCAAATAGCACCTGCAAGAAACCTTAAGACAAACCCGAGAGCAATTGTTAAAATTGCTATAGCTATTTGAGACTGGCCAATAACCTGCCTAAGAAAAATTCTTTCAATCAAAAACCCGAATGCTCCCATAATTAATATCATTAGTGGAACTGAAAACAAGAATGGTAAATTATTGTATCCAGAATTCGTCAGCCAAATAGTGATGAAAGCCCCAAACATCATCATATCGCCTTGGGCAAAATTAATCGCTTCTGTTGCCTTATAAATTAGTACAAATCCTAATGCTATTAACCCATAAACACATCCACTAGCCAATCCGCTTAATAGCAATTGAAATAATTCCAAATTTCTTCCCCCATTTTCAGATAATGCTACCTAATAATATATTCTGTATGCTATCCTCGAAAAATAAAATAAAACAAAAGGGTCAAAAGATAAAGCAACAACATTGGAAGAAAAATGTACGACAAAAAGACAATAAACTTCTATGATAAAAATGTTGCCAAATATAGTGACTGGTCGAAAAGTAATTCGTCTTTCAAGTTGGAAAGTAAGTTGCTTAGCCTTATTCATGAAGCAAATTCGATAATCGACATAGGTTGTGGGGCAGGTCATAGCTCCATTTGGTTCTCTGAAAAAATAGGTTCTGTAATGGCTTTAGATCCCTCTTCAAAAATGATCAAAAGATTAGAAACTTTCCCAAAATTGAAAACCGTTGCAGGTAGTATTTTGAGCCTTAAGATGAAAAATGAGTTCGATGGAGCCTGGGCTTCATTTTCGCTACAGCACCTCATGAAGGAAGATCAAAAAAAAGCTTATGCAGTTATTTATGAAATTCTCAAAGAAAAAGGAATATTTTATTTAGGCATACATAAGGGAAAAAATTCCTATCGTGACAATTTAGGACGTCTCTATGTGCCTCGCGAAAAACAAGAGTTAAGCCAAGAACTCGAAAAAATTGGGTTCAGCATAAAAGATATATCCATAAGAGAAAGTTTAAGTTTTGAGAAAAAGCCAATCGAAATCATGCACATTTTTTGTCAAAAAATTTAATTAGCTAAATGAGTGCCTTTAAGGAACTAAAATAAACTTACCTAGATGCCTCTTCTTTAAGAACTTTTTTTGTGCCTCAACTATATCTTTAAGAGGAAAGGTCTCAGCAACTATAGGTTTAATCTCATCCTTTTCGATATAACCTATCAGATTAGGAAAAATATTATCACTCCAAGCTGTTGCTCCCAAAACTTTTAAATCCTTTAAATACAAATCCCGAAGATCCAGATTGACTACGGGACCTGCTATTGCTCCAGATGAAATATAAGTTCCTCCCTTTTTTAGTAATTTTAAGAGAGATGGAAAAATTTGACCTCCTACAGGATCAAGAACTATATCGAATGATCTTTCTCCAAAAGAGGATATTAACTCTTCAACACCTACCGCAATATACGATAGATCAAACTCTTTGAAGAAGTTCTTCTTTTTGGAGCTTGTGAGAATGGAGACATTGGCACCTCTTCTTTTTGCTAATTGTACTGCAGCAGATCCAACACCACCTGATGCNCCTGTAATCAGAATTTTTGTTTTTCCNCCACATTTTGATCGAAACAACATATTTTCTGCTGTTCCATAAGCACATGGTATGCTGGCAAGTTCAGCATNGGTCCAATTAGAGTTAACTGGAAAGACCTCTTTAAAGGGTACCTTAACATACTCAGAGAAAGCTCCATCAAAGTCAGATGCCATCCAAACTCTCTCAGCTGATCCCAGNCCTCGTAATTTCATACATGGCCTAACAAGGACNCTTTTNCCTATCAAGTTTTTTACCGCATCTGAACCTACCGACACAACCTCNCCACAACAATCGGTTCCCTGAATGAGTGGAAAGTTAGTGGTTCCATTCCATCCTAATCCAGATTTTTGATTCGAGTTTTGGAACTTTGATTTTGATAATGCATCAGTATCAGCATTAATTTTAGATGAGTACCAACCGATACGAGTGTTAATATCCGTATTATTTATTCCNGCAGCTAAAACCTTTAATANAACTTCATTTTTTGAGATTGTAGGTGTTTCTACTTCAGTATAGTTCAACTTATCATAACCACCTATTCCCTCAGTTAGAACTGCTTTCATTTTTAATGGTAGTTTTNTTTCTTTAGCTATCATGTATTTTACTTACCCCCTAAAGTGTTCAAAAAATCAGAGCGTTTTTGATTTAGTGTTGCATAGGATATAGAAACATTTAATATCAGACATCAGTGTGTTTAAACACAAAAATATCTTACAAAGTTTTGAAGGCCACAGTTGTAGTGTTGAGTTAAATCACCAAGATAAAAAATGAGTATGTAAATGAGTAAAATGGAATGTTGCGGTCCAGGATATGCTTCACCAGAAGAAGCAATGAAAGCTCCAAGAGAGAAACTTCTTTATTCCATCGCAATTTATACAGGAACAGGGATTCAAAAACCTGACTATCTTGCTACAGTAGATGCCGATCCAGAAAGCTCTACTTATTCACAAGTAATTGATCGACTTGAAATGCCAGGAATTGGGGACGAATTGCACCATATGGGATGGAATGCTTGCTCCTCATGCAATGATGACTCCAGCATGTCTCGCAAATACCTTCTTTTACCTGGAGTAAGGTCAAATAATATCCATATTGTAGATACCGCAACAAATCCCCGCGCACCTCAACTTTATAAAGTTATAGATGGATCCGAGATCAAAATGAAAACTAACCTCTCTGGCCCCCATACAGTTCACTGTTTGGGTAGTGAAATAATTATCTCTTTCCTNGGAGATGCCAAAGGTGANGCTCCAGGTGGTTACTTACATTTAAATAAGAATTTTGAAATAGTTGGCCGATGGGAAAACTCCATGGGGAATATAAAATTCGGATACGACTTCTGGTATCAACCTCGACATAATGTGATGGTATCATCTGAATGGGCAGCACCTAATACCTTTATGCCTGGCTTTGACCTAGAAGAAGTAGGTCATTTAAAATATGGGCGAGAAATACATTTTTGGGACTTTGAGAAACGAAAACCAATTGAAACATTTTATCTTGGAGAGGACGGGCTTATCCCCCTTGAAGTAAAGTTTCATCACAACCCAGATAGCACGCATGGTTTTTGTGGAGCAGCACTTAGTTCCAATGTTATTCACTGGTGGAAAAACAGTGATAACAAATGGGAGTGGGAAAAGATAATTGATGTAGAAAACGAACCACATCCTGAGTGGCCAATACCAGTACCTGGAGTTATGTCAGCAATTCTGATTTCGATGGACGACAAATATCTGTACTTGAACAACTGGTTGCATGGAGATATGCGGCAATATGATATCAGTGACCCACATAATCCTAAGTTAACAGGTCAAGTCTGGATGGGTGGTTTATTAGGGAAAGCTCCTCAAGTTAACGGGGTAGATATGGCGGGAGGACCGCAAATGTTCCAGCTTAGCCTCGACGGAAGACGCCTATATGTAACCACTTCACTATTTTCTACATGGGATAATCAATTTTATCCGGAAATCCGTAAAAAAGGTGGTGTGATGATAATGATTGATTGTGATACGGAAAACGGAGGNATGTCGATCAATTCAGACTTTATTGTTGACTTTGGCCAAGAACCAAATGGCCCAAGCCGTTGTCACGAAACCAGATATCCAGGCGGAGATTGTACAAGTGATATCTGGTTATGATTCATAATGTAACAATAAAAAATCGCGAAAATGCGATTTTTCAGGTTGAAGCCAACCGACCACTTTTAGATAGTCTACGTGATCAAGGAGTTGATTTNCCATATGGATGCAAATACGGCGGCTGCATTACTTGTGCTGCTAAATTAATCTCAGGAAAAGTGGATCAACGTCGACAGGTAGCTCTTAATAATAGACAAATCAGTGATGGATATATAATCCTATGTGTAGCTCGGCCAATAAGTGATTGCACATTACAAATAGGTGTTGAAAGCCACGATAAACTATATAGAAATCCATTCTTAGACCCCTTAAAACCACACGAACTTAAAGCCGATATNGCCAAACCGAAGGATATGGAAAATGAACCATTATAACCATGATGAGCCTTATAGTCAGGAATATATTCAGGAAATATTAAATAGTGTCAAAACTATNGCAATGGTGGGAGCCAGCCCNGATAAGACAAAATTCAGCTATGGTGTACTTAGAGTTCTACATGAAACAGGCTTTGAAATGATACCTGTAAATCCAACTCCAGACCTGAAGGAAATAAGGGGACTTAAAGTTTATCCAACCTTAGAATCTATAGGAAAAAAGGTTGATATGGTTGAAGTCTTTAGATCCCCAAAAGAATTAATTCAGATAGCAAAAGACTCTATAAAAATTGGAGCCAAAGTATTATGGGGTCAAATAGGAGTTCGGAATGATGAGGCCGCTCGGATCGCGGAAGAAGCAGGGATAAAAGTTATAATGAACCGATGCCCAAAAATTGAACTNTTTAGNCCNTTTTGGAAACCAAAACTAAACTTAAAAATATAGAGGAATAATGTCACAAAATATTACTNGAGGAATAAAAGTCCTTATTGCAGAAGCCAATAAGACTNCTGAAACTGTATCTATAGAAAAGGCACAAGATCTCTACAAAAATGAGGNTTACATTTTTGTTGATTTGCGTGACATCAGAGAATTAAAACGTGAAGGAAAGATCCCTGGTGCATTTTCCTGTCCTAGAGGAATGTTAGAGTTTTGGATAGACCCTGATAGCCCTTACCATAAAGATATATTCAATCAAAATAAAACTTATGTCTTTTACTGTGCAAGTGCTTGGAGATCTGCTTTAAGTGCAAAAACCTCAATTGAAATGGGNTTAAATCCAGTGGTACATCTTGAAGGGGGATTTTCTGCTTGGAAGAAGGCCGGGCAACCTATAGAGGAAGTAGAATAATTGGTTTTTTTGAGGAACTTCTATAAATGGCTATAGCTAATTGGTCTTTCCCAACAAATATCAAGTTTGGCTGTNGNCGTATATCTGAGACGNGAGTGGCTTGCGAAGAATTAGGAATTCTTAGGCCTTTAATCGTTACAGATAAGAATTTGGCTAAATCACAAATTACAATTAACTTACAGGATAGTCTTTCTAAGTCAGGTCTAAAGGTTAATACATTNTCTGAGGTTGACTCAAACCCTAACGAAAAAAATTTAGAAACTGGGTTAAATTACTTAAAAGAAGTCAAAGCTGATGGCATTCTAGCATTTGGCGGGGGTTCAGCTATTGACTTGGCTAAATTACTAGCCTTTATGTACTCACAAGATAGGCCAGTTTGGGATTTTGAGGATCGAGAAGACTGGTGGAAGAGAGCTAGCGGCAAACCAACCTTACCTGTTATTGCAATCCCGACAACAGCCGGAACCGGATCAGAAGTAGGTAGAGCTAGTGTATTAACAGACAAAAATTCTTTAACAAAGAAAATAATTTTCCACCCAACGATTTTACCAAATCTTGTAATTCTAGACCCTGAATTAACTGTCTCTATGCCGCAGGAAATAACGGCTGGTACTGGCATGGATGCGCTAGCACATAATCTTGAAGCATATTGCTCTGAAAGCTTGCATCCAATGGCGCATGGTATAGCTCTAGAAGGAATGAGAATAGTTTTCGANAACTTAGAGAACGTCTATAAAAGCCCAAAAGATCTTAATGCTAGAGGTCAGATGATGATTTCCGCGACGATGGGTGCTGTAGCATTTCAAAAGGGGTTAGGTGCNGTACATGCTCTGTCACACCCAATCGGAGCAAAATACAACTGCCATCATGGAACTACCAATGCTATTCTTATCAATTCGGCTCTAATATTAAACAAACCCAGCATAGAGAAAAAAATTAAAGCTGCTTGCCGATATTTAAACTTTGAAGAAACTTTTGACTCATTTTGTGGAAAAATTGATGCCCTAAATTCAACATTAAACATTCCAAAAAATTTGGGAGCCATGGGTGTTAAAATTAGTGATGTGCAAAATATAGTGAATAAAGCTTTGATTGATCCGAGCACCTCGACTAACCCAGTAATACTAAATAAAGACAATCTGGCAGAAACACTAATAAGGGCTATTTAAGCTATAGGTAAAAGTTTAGGTTTTTAAATTATATCTCTTAGCATTGGAACAGAGTTTTGTGCACCAACTTTTGTACAAGCTATAGCCGCAGCCTTATTTGCCAATATTAATGCATCTTCTAATTTCTTGCCTTGATCAATACAAGAAGAAAAATATCCACAAAAAGTATCACCTGCTCCTACTGTATCAGTTACTTTAATCTTTGAAGCCTCAAGAGCAATCTCAGTATCACCTGACGCACAAACTAGACCCTTGTCCCCTAAAGTCACTACGAAAATTTTATCNATTGATTTAGAAAGCATAGATAGTTTTTCCTTTATGTTTTTATTTCGGTAATTTTTCTGATCTTTATTAAAATCTGCAAAAAAGTGATCGAACTCTATCTCGTTTGTAATAATTATTGATGCACTCTTAGACAATTGATATGAATCGTCGTTATAAGGTGCTGTATTTAAAATTATTGTTGCCTCCTTCTTAGTAGCAATTTCGATAGCCCTCTCTGTTATTTTAAGAGGTATTTCTTGCTGAATTAATAAGATATCTTTTTTCTTTATATTAGTTAGACCAGTAGCAACATTTTCTTCCAATAGGTTACAATTTGCCCCTTGAGAAACAACTATCTGATTTTCACCAGCCCGATCAGTAGATATAAATGCCACTCCCGTGTTTGATTCTGAAATGAATATGCAAGAAGTGTCTATATCTGATTCATTTATATTACTTAGAGCTGGTTCTTTATTTTGATCTCTTCCAACCGCCCCTATAAGCTTAACATCCGAGCCTGCTCTGCTAGCTGCCAAAGCTTGATTCGCTCCTTTCCCACCTGGAAAAATCATGAGATCCTCCCCAAGTATTGTTTCGCCAGCCTTGGGTAATTTTTCAACCCTAGTAATAAAATCTAGATTTATTGATCCAACACAAAATATCATAATCTTATAAAAGCTTAATTCTTTCGATTAGAAAATTAAAAAATTCTTCATCTTTAACCTTATCTATATAATACACGTTCTTTTTTCTAGTTGTAACATTCCACCAGTCAACAACAGTCATTCCTCTAGTTAAGTCTGATCCTACTTCAATCTCAACGTTCACATATTTTCCTTCATAAAATTCGGGTCTCAGCAAATAAGCAATGACATTAGGATCATGCAATGGACCACCTTCGCTTCCATATTTTTCCACATCAAATCTTTCAAAAAAATCTAGCATCTCAGCAGTCGCTATTCCTGCCTTATTTCCAATTTTCCTAAATGATTCAATTCTTGACCTTGATGTCAGGGCCTTATGCGTAACATCGAGAGGTAGCATTGTTATGGGAATACCTGAAACCAAAACCTCTGCCGCCGCTTCTGGATCAACGTAAATATTGAATTCTGCAGCAGGGGTAATATTGCCACCTTCAAAAAAACCTCCCCCCATCATTATAATTTCTTTTATTAGAGTTTTTATTCTTGGTTCTCTTTGAAAAGCCAGCCCTATATTGGTTAATGGACCAAGGGTGCATAGAGTAATTTCATCCTTTGGGTATGATAAAATGGTTTCAATGATAAATTCAATTGCTTCTTTAGATTGTAATTTAATTTTTGGCTTCTCCAAAACTGGACCGTCTATACCAGTTTTTCCGTGCACATGTTCTGCAGTCACTAATGTTCTTTTGATAGGACGGTCGGCTCCAGCGAATACTGGAATTTCAGTGTATCTCGTTAACTCCAATATCTTCCTTGCGTTCTCTGATGTTAAACTTAAAGGCACATTACCAGCTACACAAGTTATACCAAGTATCTCCAACTCCTTAGAAGCAAGGGCTAGAAGGAGTGCTACCGCATCATCTTGCCCTGGGTCCGTATCAATTATTATCTTTTTCTTTATCATTTAACTATCTCACTTGATACTATAACAGTTCATAAATTCTTTAAATTATATCTTCCTAAAAAGATTCTCAAAAAAAAAATATCATTCAATTCGATTTGCATGATATTTGCATTTACATTAAGAATTAAGCAATTTAATTAATAAATATTTTATGTTAACAGCCGTTAAAAAAAATGTAGAATAAACTAAGATGTATTTTGATAGACAGTAAAGNAATGCCAAAAGATTATAAAAAATTTTTAGAAGGACAGACCCTTTCATATTTACTAGCAGAGCCCAATGTTGAGGAGCTCCGGGAGGAAGAGGACGGAACAAAAGACCTCTATGAAATAATAGAAAAAGCTAGCGAAATAAAAAATAACGAATTTGCTAATAATCAACCAAAAATAATAAAACCTAAAGACAAGAATGTAAGGATAGTCAAAAGAGTAGGAGATAAGTCCGCTGGTAAAAGTTCGGCATCAGATAAAGGTTCATCAAAAAATACACCAGCATATCATGCTGAACAGGCTCAGTTATTCGCTATGAGTGCCCTCACTCACATTGAAAGAAACAATAGCACCAAAGCCACATGGAATTCTATCCGAGCCCAAAATGCCATAGTAAATGCAAGGCATCTCATTACTGAAATACAAAAGGAAAACCGATTCGAATCTGATCATTTTGCTAAGAATCTTTCAATTATTGGCAAAACAAAATCTGAGGCAAAATCAGATCTCATAGAATTAATTGATGCGTATGAAGAACTTTTACTGCATCATGATAGGTATGGAGCATTTAGACGCTTAGCTGCCAAAAAATGGGGCCGGCCAGCAATAAAAATTACCATCCAAGAGGTTAATGAAATAACAAAGCTCGTCCATGAAGCATACGCACTTAACCCTGAACGGGTGGATAGATCTAAATCACAGGAATGATTAATTAAAAACCTCTTGTACTACCTTATTTAATCTTTCTAATGCTGCATCAACGTCATAGAGTTTATCTAACCCAAATAAACCAATCCTGAACGTCATAAAATCTTCTTTTTCATCGCATTTTAATGGAACACCTGCAGCTATTTGTATGCCTTTATCCCTAAACTTCTTGCCATTATGGACATCTGTATCATCAGTATAGCTAACAACTACTCCAGGAGCTTCATACCCTTTTGCAGCAACAGAAATGAGTCCCTTTCTAGATAACATGTCTCTTACTTCATTTCCCAAACGCCACTGTTCTTCTTCAACCTTTTTAAAACCAAATTTCTTTGTTTCAATCATTGTGTCTCTAAAATTTTTCAAAGAATCTGTTGGCATAGTAGTATGGTAAGCATGACCATTATTTTCATAAGCAGCCATAATTTCTAACCATTTTTTTAGATCTATTGNAAAACTATTGGAAACAGAATTTTCCATTTTTTCCGANGCCCTTTCACTCATCATCACTAACCCAGAAGAAGGGGTAGATGACCAGCCTTTTTGAGGTGCAGAAATAAGAACGTCTACTCCTGTTTTTCTCATATCAACCCATGCGCAACCAGACGCTATACAATCCAAGACCATTATGCCGTTGACCTTGTGTACTGCCTCTGAAACTCTGCTTAAGTATTCTTCAGGAAGTATTATTCCAGCAGAAGTTTCCACATGCGGAGCAAAAACNACATCTGGTCTATTTTCTAAAATCTTTGCAACTACATCTTCTACGTTAGCAGGAGCAAAAGGGGATTTGTTTTCATTAGTCTCTTGCCTTGCTTTAACAACAAATAGTTCTTCACAAAAATCACCTGCCTCAAAAATTTGGCTCCACCTATAAGAGAACCAACCATTTCGCACTACTAAACATTTTTTCTTATTTCCAAATTGTCGGGCAACCGCTTCCATGGCATATGACCCTCCACCAGGAACTATTGCAACCTTATCTGCATTATATACTTCCTTAAGCATTGAAGATAAATCTTTCATAACGNTTTGAAAGCTTTTTGACATATGGTTTAGAGATCTATCTGTAAAAACAACAGAGTATTCTAAAAGCCCCTCAGGATCGACATCATCATTTAANCCAGCCATCATCTTTTCCTTTTTTACATAAACGCCAGATAAATATAACGAAATTTAAGTAATTTCAAATAACATATTTTTCGTTAATTAGAAAAGTGATCTGAATAGGTCTGTCTTAAAATATTCTTTTGTACTTTGCCCATAGAGTTTCTTGGAAGCTCTTTGACAAAAATTATCTCCTTGGGCTGTTTGTATTTAGCTAACTTTTTTTTCAAAAATTCCTGAATAATAGATTTATTTACTTCAGAATTTTCTTTTTTAACAATGACTGCCAGCACACCTTCACCAAAATCTTTATGTGCTACCCCAATTACCGCACTTTCCATAACACCTATTGTTTGATCTATTGCCAACTCTATTTCTTTAGGAAAAATGTTGAACCCCCCAGAAATTATAAGNTCTTTATTCCTCCCGACAATTTCAACATAACCAGCTTTATCTTTTCTTCCTAAATCGCCAGTCTTAAAAAATCCGTCTTCGGTAAAATCTTCCTTGGTTTTNTCAGGAAGGTTCCAATATCCTTTAAAAACGTTCTCACCTTTAACTAATATATTACCCACATCTCCATCCTTTAGAGAGACGCCTTCTTCATCCACTATCTTTAATTCAACCCCTTGAAGAGTTTGACCAACTGTTCCTGGCTTTCTTAATCCATAATATGGATTGGAAGTATTCATATTGGTCTCAGTCATTCCGTATCGTTCTAATATTTTGTGACCTGTCTTCTCTTCAAATGATTTATGGGTCTCTGCAAGAAGGGGAGCACTACCTGAAACAAATAGTCTGATAGATTTGGCTCNTTCTTTATTAAGGTTATTTGATCCAAGTAGTCTCACATAGAATGTTGGAACCCCCATCATTACGGTAGCTTTTTCAATTAATCTAGTTACTTCACCAACCTCAAACTTGGGTAAAAAAATCATACTAGATCCCGTAAGCAAAGTAAGGTTAGTAGCAACAAAGAGACCATGAGTATGAAAGATTGGCAAAGCATGTAGCAAAATATCCTGCGACGTAAACTTCCAGGCATCTCTTAAAACCTGGGCATTTGAAATTAAATTNCTATGTGTAAGCATTGCACCTTTTGATCTACCAGTAGTCCCTGAAGTATATAAGAGTGCTGCAATATCGTTCTCNTCTCTTTCCGCTANTTGGGTTTTTCTTGGGCTTACTCTCTCCTTAGANGGGAGAGTGCCTCCNCCGTTTCTATCCATAGTTTCGATATTNATGTTTTTAATGGATTGAGCTACCTGAATACTTTCAANATTTTTCGGATCNCAAATAAAAAGTTTTGCATCTGAATCNTTCAAAAAGAATNCNACCTCTTCCCCTGTATAATCTGGGTTAAGTGGCAAAAANATACATCCNATTTGAATAGACGCTGCTACTATACTGAGACATTCAACAGATTTGTCCAATTGGAATGCAATTCTATCACCACAAATCAAATCATATTCACTAAAAATTTGGGCATATCTCTGACTTCTCTCAATAAATGATGAATAACTTAACTCTCGACCATCACTAAAATGAANAAATGTCTTTTGACTTTCTTCGTGTCGTTTAAAAAGCTGATTATAGAGAGGATTCTTTAAAATTTGCATCAATTTGTCCATATTTTCGTGCTATTAGAATATCACTTTTCTTATTTAATACATTACCTGATTTTACTATCTCAAACTTCTCTTTAGATATTATATGCTTCGTCTTACAGACTATTTTACTTTACTCAAATTTTGTATTATTTCCATGAATTGGTTAGTATTTTCTTTTGGAGGAACTATGAAAGATCGAATTTTAGGCCAAAGCGGAACAAAAATTTCTGCACTTGGAATAGGAGCAATGTCATTTTCCGATTTTTACGGAAAATCAAGTACGGAAATTTCTCACTCAATATTATCTGCATCACTAGATCTTGACATTAACCATATCGATACAGCAGACATTTATGGTATGGGTTCATCAGAAGAACGGATAGGGAGTTTTCTAAAAAGAAACCCATCTGCAAAAAATATATTTAAGATTGCTTCTAAGGGAAGCATTACAAAATCTTCTGATGGGAAAACTTTTTTTGATAACTCTAAGAAGTATCTAGAAAGTGCGCTAGAGGCTTCTCTAAAGAGACTGGGTGTAGAAAATCTTGAATTATATTATGTTCACAGACGCGATACATCTATTCCAATAGAAGAAGTAACAGAAACTCTATCAGGTTTTGTTAAACAGGGTAAAATAAATCAATTTGGGTATTCGGAGATTGCACCGACATCATTAGAAAGAGCTAACAAAATATATCCTGTTGGNGCAGTACAATCGGAGTATTCACTGTCAACTCGATATCCAGAGCTAGGTTTATTACAAAAAACAAAATCATTGAAAACTAGTTTTGTGGCGTTTAGCCCCGTAGGTCGCTCACTTTTGACAGACAAACCTCATACAGAGGAAAAAGTCAAAGAAATGCAGTTTTTACAACAAAACCCGCGTTTTATTGAGCCTAATCTGTCTAAAAACATTGAGGCAACTCACGCTTTCCGAGCACTCGCATCCGATTGGGATTTAACTGCAGGTGGCTTAGCCATAGCCTGGTTACTGAACAAGGATAGCCATATTCTTCCCATACCTGGGACGCGATCAGTGCAATACCTTAAAGACATGGCACGAGCATGTGAAAAAAATTTCTCAGAAAATGAAATGAAAGAGATTGAGTCAGTACTTCCTCTTGGGTGGGCTTTTGGTGATCGCTATTCAGTTAATCAATGGGTAGGNCCTGAAAAATATTGCTGATTTAGGTATTTTCTTCCTTTGGTCGAACAAAGAATATTCCTACCATGATCAATAAAAAAGAAGTCCAGACAAAATATGAATGTACCTCACTAAGTAAAAATATTCCCCAAACAATACCAAAGAAAGTTACTAAGTATCCTGTTTGGCCTGCAAATACAGATCCTGCATTCCCTATCAAAAAAATAAATGTGGAGTACCCTANTGCTGAAATCGCCCCTATTCCCAAAAGTGAATATAAGAGGGAAGGGTTATCAAACGTCGGTATAAAAAACTGNCCAGAAAAAACAGATAGTGGGAGAGATATAAAGGCTGTAGTTATACTTAAAGCACACGCAATTCTAATAGGTCCAAAGTTTTCTGGTTTTATTTTATCTATATAGATGTTTTCTAGAGCATAAAATAATGCACATAAAAGGGAAAGTAAAACCCATGGAACATCNGATCTTTCTGGCAAACTATTTTCTGGCAAGAGTAAAATTAATAGAGCAATAAATCCTATAATCAACCCAAAGCATCTGAAAAGACCTAATTTGTCTAATCCAAAGCAAAGAGCCAAAATATAGGTAAACATAGGAACTACGGCTACAGATATTGATAAGACCCCTGCATCGAGGTGGAATGCTGCAGTATATAAAATTACATTTGGAAAAATTCCAGCAAGAAAAGTAACTACGAGTATAAATTTGTATAGAGATCTATCTATTTTAAGGCCACCATACTTCCAGATGACAAATACTAGTAAAATCAGACCAGAGACTATGTTTTGCCAGAAGGTTAAACCCAGGGGAGATCCCCCTGATACAGCGGCAATTTTACTAAGAGGGAACGTGAGCCCCCAAGCAATTCCAAGAAAAATTAATATAAGCCAATTCAAATCATACTATCCTTAATTAACAAGGACCTTAGCAACAAATCATTTGACGTAAAGGAAAATTTTCGAAAGGAATAAAGCATCGGAAATTTTCTTTTCTAAAAGAATTGTGTTCAACTAAGGAGTATATCATGCAAGTCGAACCTATAGAGAATAGAGTTGTCTTGGTTGGTGGTGGGCACTCTCACTGTATATTTCTAAAAAGATGGGCTATGAGAAGGGAAAAACCTCCTTCAGAAATTATTCTAATTAATCCAGAGGCATTTACACCTTATACGGGAATGCTCCCAGGGTTAATAAGTGGTTACTACAAAAAGGAAGATGTCTATATAGATCTTGGTAAATTATGCAATTCTTCTGGAGCACGATTTCTAAGGGGACAGGTTGAAAGCATCAANNTAGTGAAAAAAACTTTAACGATCCAAGGAAGGCCTGAACTTTTTTTTGATCTTATATCTATAGATGTAGGAATAACATCGAAACCGAGTGATTTCTTCACCACATCTAAATCGGTAGTGTCTGCCAAGCCATTAGATCAGNTATATTCGAGTTGGAATAACTTCATCTTAAAGTCCACTCAATTAAAAAAGCGAAAAATTAATATCATAGGTGGAGGTTTAGGAGGGGTAGAGCTTGCTTTTTCANCATATGAACGCTTAGAAAAAGAAAAAATACCTTANGACATTACAATTCTTGATAGAGGGCCTATTCTTAAAAATGAAAGTAGAGGTCTAAAGAGTAGACTTAAGAAATTAATGCAAAAAAATTCTTTCAAAATNATTGAATCGACAAATATTGTANGAATAGAAGACGCTGGCATTGANATATCTGATGGCAGCCTTATTGAGAGTGACTTTACTATTTTAGCTTCTGGAGCTTATCCGTATCCTTGGATTAAACAAAGTGGGATACCTTGCATTAATGGATTTATCATAGTCGACAAATTTCTAAGATCGCCCAAATTCCCATTCTTGTACGCCGCTGGTGATTGTGCCCACCTGCAAGAAACACCTAGGCCAAAGGCAGGAGTCTTTGCCGTTAGAGCGGGCCCATATCTGTTTCACAATATATTGGCCACAATAGAAAAAAAAGTACTCAAAAAATTTAACCCACAACGCAATCATCTAAAGCTTATATCAATTGGAAGACGAAGAGCCATATCTNCTGGAAGAGGTTTTNATTTATCTGGAAGTCTTATCTGGAAATGGAAGGATTTAATTGACAGGAATTTTATGGACAGTTTTTTTAGGCTTCGCCCAATGAGTNACAAGAATCCTAAGAAAAAAAGATACNGTAAAGATAGTTCTGATCAAATGCTTTGTGGCGGATGTGGATCCAAAATAGGTCACGAAATGCTAAAAAACCAAATTGGTAAAATTAACAATGTAAAGGACAAAAATGTACTAAATGAAATTGGTGACGATGCAGCAATAATCAAAAACGGCAAACTAAGGCAAATTATTACTACAGACCACCTTAGAGCTTTTACCAAGGATCCCTGGTTAATGTCTCGTATTACTATAATACACTCTTTAGGAGACATATGGGCTATGGGGGCCAAACCAAATTTTGCATTACTTAATATTGTTATTCCTGAAGCTAGCAAACCTATCCAAGCCAGCTGGCTGGAAGAAATTATGGATGCAGCAAAATATACTTTTTTAGAAGAGAAAATCTCCTTGATTGGTGGGCATACCACCCAAGGGGCAGAATTAACAATCGGAGTTACTCTAATAGGCGAAGTAGGTGGACTTCCACTAGAAATTAGCAAAGCAAAGATAGGGGACAAAATTATTCTAACCAAACCAATCGGAACAGGAGTTTTATTAGCTGGAGAAATGCAAGGATTAACCGCGGGCGATCATTTTATGGATGCTTTGGCATGGATGCAAAAAAGCCAAGCTCCTGTTACAATTCTCTCCGCAGACGTTAATGCCATGACCGATGTAACCGGTTTTGGGCTGATAGGACACCTCATGAATATTTGTGAAGCTTCATCCGTGTCCGCACAAGTTTCAATTAAGAAAGTACCATTACTAAATGGTGCTATTGAGCTTAGTANCCAAGGTGTAAGATCTACACTTTTCGCAGACAATACGAAGCAAAAGAAAAAAGTAAATNAAATTGAATCTCCAGTTTTTGATTTACTTTTTGATCCTCAGACAAGTGGAGGAATGCTGATATCTGTACCTAAAGAAAGGGTAAAAACTCTCCAAGTTAAATTACGTAAAGCAGGTTTATTAGATTCAGTTATAGGAGAAATTAAGAAAGGAGAACCCGGCATTCTCCTTNAAAATTAACTTAGGGTTTCAAGATTTTTTTAATTTTTTCTGCCGCTCCCATTAAATCTCTTGGTTCCAGATTTTTTAATTCTATTNTCATTACTTCAAGATCTCCATTTTTTTCAGAAGACTGTTTATACCTTGGGTCATAATGATGAATTATCAATTCCTGAGCNAGATCAGCATAGTTCTTGGATTCAAACAAAGAGGACCAAAACTCAATCCTTTCATATCCTTGAATTGGCTTAAGGCTGTTTAATTTTTCNAGAAATCTTTTTTTATCTTTAATCAATTCAAAATATTGCTTCTCTAAATATTTTGCCCTAGCCTTTACTGGTGCTGAAAGAACTATTCGGCAAGAAGATCGCATCTTTTTCCAAAGACTTGAAGGCAATGATATCTTNCCAATTTTGTTTGATTCAGCTTCTAAAATCAGAGGTTCATGGAAATCAGATTTCTTAATTTTTTTATAGAGTATACTTTCAAATGCCTTTTGGGTAGGCTGAACATCGTCTAAGGATCCAAATACCGAACCCTTGTGTTTTGCCAAGCCTTCTAAGTCAACTATATTTAACCCTTTTTTTTCCAAGAGTTTAAGGATTTCAGTTTTAGCTGTACCTGTGTTGCCCGATATAAGGTAAATTTTTTGCTTTATTTCATCTTCATAAAGAGATTCATAAATCATTTTACGATACGCTTTATAACCACCTTCAACAACAGATACGCACCAGCCTACTTCGTTCAATATTGTAGCAAATGCTTTAGATCTTTGCCCGCCACGCCAGCAATAAATTAGTGGTCTCCAAGTCTCATTATTTTTTGATAGACCTTTCTTTATATGGTTTGCAACATTCTCTGCTATCAAAGCACTGCCAACTTTTCGCGCTTCGAACGGACTTAAGCTTTTATAGAGCGTTCCCACTTCACCTCTCTCTAAATCAGAAAGAACTGGCAAATTAACAGAATTAGGAATGTGGTCTTCAGTAAACTCTGCAGGAGATCTAACATCAATAATTGAATCAAAATTCAGAGGATTAAGTTCATTCACATCAATATAATTTATTTTTTTCATATTAGGATTGAAGTAAGAAAATATTGAAAGTCTTTAATTATTTAATACTATTCTAAATCCAACTTTGGTACTGCTGAAAGTAGTTTTTTCGTATAATCATTCTTCGGTCTTTCAAACAAGTTAATCCTGTCTGAATATTCAACAATTTTTCCATCTAACATTACAGCTATGCTGTCACACATGTGCTGAATAACGCCTAAATCGTGAGAAATAAATAAATAGGTTAATTCAAATTTCTTCTGCAAATCCGTAAGCAAATTTAAAATCTGAGCTTGCACGGCAACATCAAGAGCTGAAACCGGTTCATCGCAAATAACTAATTTTGGTTGTGTAGATATNGCCCTTGCAATCCCTAACCTCTGCCGCTGTCCGCCAGAAAACTGATGAGGAAAAAGTCTTCTCTGCTCTGAGCGCAACCCTACTGATTGAAATAATTCTTCAATGCGTTCACCNATATCCTGTTTTTTTAAGCCCTTTAAACTAATTAGAGGTTCGGCAACAATGTCTTCTGCTCTTAATCTTGGATTAAGGCTGGAGTAAGGGTCTTGAAATATGAATTGAATATCCTCCCTTAAATTACGAAGTTCCGCCTTACTGGATCCAACAACATCTTTTCCTTCGAATAAAATTCTGCCCGAATAAGATTTCTCAAGTTGGGCAACTGTTAATGCAGTGGTTGTTTTCCCTGAACCACTTTCACCCACTATACCAAGGGTTTCACCTTTTTTCACTGAAAATGACACATCATCAACGGCATACAAATATTTTCCCTGACCAAAAATAGATTTACGACCTATAGGGAACCTAACTTTTAAATTCTCTACTTTTAAAAGTGACTGGTTCATTCTATTTACCTAAATTCCAACAATTTGCNTGATGTCCGCTTGAAATTGATTGTGAATCAGGTTTGGAAGACAAACACTGCTCAACCGACTTATGGCAGCGACTTTCGAATAAGCATTTATTTAAACCAAATGAAGTTAAACTCGGCACAATTCCTGGTATTTCTAATAATCTTTCCCTCACCTCTGGTTGTTTTTCAGTCAAATGAGGAACACAAGAAATCAAGCCTTGTGTATAGGGATGNGCTGGTGATTTTATGACCTGATTTACCGATCCCTCTTCAACTTTTCTGCCTGCATACATAACAATCATTTTCTGTGCCATTTCATAAACTACACCCATATCATGTGTGATTAAGATTATTGCTGTATTAGTCTTTACTCTTAATTCCTTTAATAGTTCAAAAATCTGGGCTTGTACCGTGACATCCAAAGCAGTAGTAGGTTCGTCTGCCACCAAAATTTTCGGTTCACAAGCCAAGGCCATTGCAATCATAACTCTTTGTCTTTGACCACCCGATAACTGAAAAGGGTAACTATGAATTTTATTCTTCGGATCAGGGATTTGAACAGCTTCAATTAAGTCTAATGCTTGTAAGAAAGATTGCTTTCTATTCAAACCTTTGTGTCTCCGCAATATTTCACCGATTTGATCACCAATAGTGTAAACAGGATTCAAAGAGGTCATAGGTTCTTGAAAAATCATAGAAATTTCGTTACCCCTAATTTCTTGTAATCTTTTTTGAGTGACAGAGGCAAGGTCCTCACCCTGAAATAATATTCTACCCGATGCTACACGACTTATCTTNTCGGGCAACAAACCCATAATTCCAAGTGCAGTCATCGATTTGCCACATCCAGATTCGCCTACAAAACTTAACGTTTCTCCAGCATTTAGCTCAAATGAAAGGTCGTCAATTACCGAAGAGGTGCCTTCTCTTGTCTTCAATTCAACACTAAGATTCTCAACCTTCAATATAGGAGCCATTATCTTCGCCTCANTTTGGGGTTTAAAGCATCATTTAATCCGTCTCCAACCAATGAAATAGCTAAGACAGTAATAAAGATTGCCAAACCAGGTACGGTTACCGTGTAACTGGCATCAAGAATATATTGTCTATTTGAACCAATAATTTGACCCCANCTCACAATATTTGGGTCAGACAAGCCCAAGAAACTAAGGCCGGCCTCAAAAAGTATAGCACTGCCTACCATAAGAGCAGCCTGAACAATAATAGGTGGCAGTGCATTTGGTAAAATAACTGAAAAAATTAATCTAAAATCACTTGCTCCTGAAGCCCTTGAAGCCATAACAAATTCCAGTTCTCTTATCCTCAAGAACTCGGCCCTAGTAATTCTCGCCACAGCTGTCCAACTTACTAAACCTATAGCAATAACAATCATGGGCAGTGAAGCTCCGAAAAGAGCTACAATAACCATTGAAAAAAGAAGTGTAGGCAAAACCTGGAAGAATTCAGTTATTCTCATAAGAATTTCTTCAATAGTTCCCCTATAATACCCAGCCAGGGCTCCAATTGTTATTCCGATTACAACTGACATAAATGCTGCAGATATGCCAACCAATATAGACACTCTTGCTCCATGAATTAGCCCTGCCATAAGATCTCNCCCAAGATAATCTGTTCCCAAAAGAAAACCTTCTTGGCCAGGAGGCGAAAACGGCATCCAGACCATTTCAAAAGGATCAGTTGGATACAATGATGGCCCAAAGATTGCCAAAATAATTATAATGATAAGAATAATCAAAGCACATACGGCAGAAAAATTTCTGATATACATGTCGAAAACTTCTGAAAGGGGATGACGTGGCTTTTCCTCTTTTTCTTTATTTTCCTCTTTTTTCATTCCGCACCCCGCATTCTTGGATCAATCAACCGAAGAACTAGATCCGTTAAAAGATTTCCAACAATAACTACAAGGGAGGAAAAAAACAGAATTCCCAAAATAGTGGGTGTATCTCTAGAAAGAATTGAGTTAAAGGCCAGCGTCCCCAACCCAGGCCAACTATATACCGCTTCAACTAAAACAGCTCCAGACACAACTGCTGAAAGTTGTAGACCTGCAAGGGTAATAACTGGAGACAGAGCATTCTTTAAAGCGTGTTTATAAATGATTTCGTTTCTAGACAAACCTTTAGCTTTTGCAGTCCTTATATAATCAGCTCCTAGAACTTCCATCATGCTTGCCCGGCATAGTCTTGAATATAAGGCCAAGAATATAGAGGAGAGCGTTACTACAGGAAGAACCAAATGCTTCAACACATCTAAAACTTCAACAAAGAAATTTCCCTCGACCATAACGTCGTACATTCCCGCTACCGGGAAAATTGGAATTTTTAATGAAAATGCTATCAGTAATAAAATTCCAGTCCAAAAAACTGGTGCTGCATAACCAAATAAAGCCAGCATGCTTACAATAAAGCTAGATATCCCATTCGGATTCTTTGCCGATTGAATCCCTAAAAGAACACCAACAACTAGGGCCAATATTTGTGAAGTAATAACTAGNAAAAGTGTTGCTGGTAGTTTTGCAAGAATTAATGTTGTTACAGGTTGAGTGTAAAAATAAGAGTAACCCAAATCAAATTGCGCAACCTTCAAAATATATTGGCCAAGTTGAGTTAGAAACGGTTTGTCCAAACCATAATCAGCTCTTATTTCCTTCATTATTTCTTCGTCAGCACCTCCCATAGTCTGGGCAATTGAGTCAGCTATNTCGCCAGGAGCCAAATGCATCATAAAGAAATTCAATACGATCACAGCCAAGAGTAGAATAGCCGCATAAAATATTCGTTGAATGACAGCAAAAACTAACTTCATAAATGCTCCGAGGAAATTATANTGTAAGGGTAAACTGTAGGGCGTTTTTACGCCCTACAGTCAGCTTGTTTACTTTAAGTATGTCATATCCATTGGTGAGCTGGTGGCCCAGATACCCAACGGAGCACCTCCAACATCATTACTAAAAACAGTATGATACGGAAGAGTATTTGTTGGATATAATGGAAGTTCATCAGCTATAATCTTTTGCATCTTTGAATAAAGTGCAGTTCTTTTAGCNTGATCTGTCTCTTTTCCAGCTTCTTCCATAAGAGCATCTACCTCAGGATTGCTATACTGCTGAGTATTCGACCATATNACACCCTTCTTGATATTTGAACTCTGATAGGTTCGATGNACACCTATAACNGGATCACCCCAGTTAAAAACTGTATCCCAGGTCATATCAAAATCATGTGTACTGATTCTCTTAGCCCAAGTTGGAAAGTCTGCTGAAGCTCGAACTGTAACATCAATACCGATCTTCTTTAGAGCAGCTTTCGTATACTCAGCTCTATCCTTCATTCCTGGCCATCCAAAGTCTACGGTAAGGGCAAACCTCATTCCATCAGAGCCTTTAGTATANCCAGCATCATCAAGAATCTGATTGGCTTTATCTATATCCAAGTCATAGGTTTCTACATTTGGCTCATAATTTGGACCACCGGGATATATTCCAGTTCTGGCGTCTTGAGCTGTCCCCAACATGATTGCCTTTAAGATAAAGTTTTTATCAATGGCATAAGCAATAGCCTGCCTTACACGCACATCGGAGGTTTTGCCTTCTGCNGTGTTAAAAGCCAACCAGTCCAAGGGACCTATAGCAGCATAGCCGTCAGGTGTAACCGTAAGGTTTGAATTCTCCTTTAGCCTATTAATATTTCTTGCTATTGATTCGAATGCAGAAAACTGAATTTCACCATTTTCAAGTGCTATGGTACGTGCTGCAGGATCCTTTATTATTCTCATCACAATTCTGTCTAGATACGGCCTATTATCCATAAAAAAGTCGTCAAATCTTTCNACAATCACGTGCTCATCAGGAACAAACTCAACAAGTTTAAAAGGTCCAGATCCCACAACATTATTCGAATTTTGGGGATGAGATTTTGGGTCCTGGCCATCACCGTATACATGCTCAGGAATAATAGACATTAATTGAGAGGACATTGCTAAAAATAACGCCGGATGAGGTTGTGACAGCTTTAGAACCGCTGTATGNTCATCAGGGGTCTGTACTTCTATTACAGGAGCAAACATAGTCTTAAATGGATGGTTTGCCTTAATTGTTTCTAATGAAAAAGCAATATCACTAGACTTAATTGGCACCCCATCATGAAAAACAGCATTTTCCTGAAGGTGAAGAGTTACTGTAAGTCCATCATCAGAAACATCCCATGATTTTGCCAAATAAGGCTGAGGATTCCAGTCTTCATCATATCTAATTGGTGTTGCAAATAACTGAGCACCAGGAAANCCTGTCACAATTCCAGATTGGACAGCTGGATTTAAGTGCCTTGGGGTCTGAGCAAGCGCCGCTCTTAACGTTCCACCTCTCTTGGCCTCTTCAGCAGTTACGTAGGAAGTCATAGATACAATTGCTGCTGCAAAAGCCACTATAACCGTAAAAATTTTATTCATATTTTCTCTCCTTACAATTTTGTTTTACAATGCCCGAAAAAAGATTTTATTTTCACCTCTAGCATTGAGAATGATAGGATAATGGTAAAAAGCAAGCGAAAATGTGACTCTTCAAAGATTTTCTTATTCTAAAGTATTGAAAATGAACGAAAAAATACTCTTGCAAACTTCCCTGNAATTCCCCTAAGAATTANTATGAGGTCAAAGAAGGATATTCATATGAACACAGTATTTCAGGTAAAGAAAATTTTAACAATGAATCCAAGTAAACCTACTGCAACACATGTTGCCGTGAATGAGGACAAAATAATAGCAGTGGGATCCCTTGAAGATGTTGCCGCCTGGGGTCCTTACAAGCTAAATGAGNCCTTTTTAGATAAAGTTTTCATGCCCGGGTTTGTTGAAGGCCANTCACACTCCATGGAAGGCACCTTTTGGAAGAAAACTTATTGTGGATACTTCGATAGAAAAGATCCTAATGGACAGCTTTGGGAAGGATCCCAAACACTGGATTCTTTAGTCAAAAGATTAAANGAAGAAGAGCAGAAGNTATTAGAACCAGAGGCTCCTTTATCTGGTTGGGGAGTTGACCCAATTTATTTTGGTGAGGAAAAAATTAATAGGCAGCTCTTAGACAAAGTTTCAAAGGAAAGACCAATAGGATTATTAAATGCATCAGGGCATATCATGTATGTAAATACTAAGGCACTGGAGCTAGGCGGCTTGGCGAGAGCAGGAATTAACCACCCAGGAATTCCGCTAGATGATGAAGGTTTGCCAGCGGGAGAACTAAGAGGGCCAGAAGCGATGGTTCCTCTTTCTGTCCATGTAGGTCTAGGTAAAGATTTGTTAAATGCTGATGAGGATGGCGTTAGAGGCTTTGCCAGACTATGTGTGCGGGCAGGTGTAACCACAGCCACCGACCTTGCTAATCTGTTGTCAGATGAAACAGTAGAAATGTTAACTCGTGTAACAAGTGAATCAAAATTTCCAGCAAGGATTGTGCCCTTACGATTATTCCAAGGAGTTACGCCTGGCGATCTTGTAGGCCATATCAAGAAGTTGAAAGAGATGAGTACCGACCTCCTGAGATTAGGGCGCATAAAAGTTGTCGTGGATGGTTCTATACAAGGCTTTACTGCTAGACTTAAATGGCCTGGTTATTTTAATGGTTCGCCACAAGGTTTGTGGTATGTAAGTCCTGACCAACTTAGGGAAGTTATAGAATTGACCCTAAAGGAAAATATTCAAATCCATACTCATACCAATGGAGATCAAGCCACTGAGTTAGTACTTGATACCCTAGAGAATGCTTTGCTAAAGCACCCATCTAATGATCACCGTTTTACCCTGCAGCACTGCCAACTGGCGAACAGTTCACAATTCCGAAGAATGAAAAATTTAGGCCTTTGCGTTAATCTTTTCGCAAATCATCTTTATTATTGGGGGGAAGAACACTATGGAAAAACCGTTGGTCCAGAGAGAGCAGAAAGAATGAATTCATGTAAAACAGCTTTAGACAATAATGTACCTTTGGCTATACACTCTGATGCTCCTGTGACACCTCTAGGGCCTTTATTTACCGCCTGGTGTGCTGTAAATCGTCAAACAATTTCTGGACGAATTCTAGGTGAATCTGAAAGAATTTCTATTGATCAAGCACTTCGTGCAATTACTCTTGGAGCTGCATATACGCTAAAACTTGATAGTGAAATAGGCTCTATCGAAGTTGGTAAAAAAGCTGACTTTGCTGTTCTAGAGGATGACCCATATGATGTTTCACCAGAAAAAATCAAAGACATAAAGGTATGGGGAACAGTACAAAGCGGAAGAATATTTTCAGCAGAAAATATTTAATATGAACACTCCCGTTACTATTCTTAGCGGTTATTTGGGAACAGGAAAAACAACACTTGTAAACCAACTGTTAAGAAAAAACCAAGAGAAGAAAATTGCTATACTTGTTAACGAATTTGGAAACCTTCCAATTGATGAAGATCTAATTGAAGCAAAAGATGAAAATCTAATAAGTTTAGCGGGAGGCTGTATTTGTTGTAGTTATGGCGATGCCCTTACTGAGACTCTTTCAGAGTTAGGTGATAGCGGCAAAGCTATTGATCACATCCTTATTGAAACTAGTGGAGTGGCTATGCCCTCTATGGTGGCCAGCTCAGTTGCTCTTATTCCTAATCTAACAGTTTTTGGTATTATTATTCTAGTAGATACCGACACACTTCTTTCCTTAAAAGATGATCAGTATCTCTCAGATACTATTTTGCGCCAGTTACTTTCAGCGGATTTAGTTGTTATGAACAAAATAGATCTTTCTACTGAGGATAAAGTTATAAAAACCAAGGATTTTATTTCAGAAATTAACTCAAAAGCCGAAATAGTTTTAGCTGAATTTGGCAATCTGGAAAGCGAATTAATTTTTAAATCTTTTGACCCAGAAAACTTTACTGAAGATATACTAGAGCTCCATAACCCGGAAGAACTATATTCTAGCTTTTATTATAAAAGTGCCGAAAAATTTAATATTGAAAAACTTGCTGATTTTTTAATATCTGAAAAAAATCATATTATTCGAGCAAAAGGATTTTTGTGTTCAAAAGACGGCTCAATATTTATTATTCAAACCGTTGGCAAAAGATCCTACATATGTCCCGCTCAGGCAATAAAAGAATGTGGAATAGTTGTGATTGGTCTGAAGGATAGAATTAATACCAAAAAATTAGCAGAATTAATGAATGGTTTTGTAGTTAGCTGACCTACTGGTTTACAGCACTAACTATCCAAGTACTAAAATTCATCATAACTCCTTGCTCCGTTTTGAACTTTTCTAACTCTTGACCTAATGCAGAAAAAAATTTCTCTCTGGTTTCAATTCCAGCCTTTTCGACAGGTCCAGACATTGGACCCATTTTACCAAGAAACCGTGCCGCTTCTTCCAAAGTAGGGCCAGATGAATGAGAACAAGTAAAATTTTCGAAATTCACACTAGACCAGCCTGATTCTTCCAGTACTCCCTTTACATAAGCTTTATCTTCAAACGCGAATGGCCCTGGTGACTTCTCAGGTGGATTTGGAGGAAGCTCTAAGAATCTTGATGCAACAGCGGTAGGAAGATCTATCCAGTCATTTTCTAGACGCTCTGCCCAGCAAACAAAAACTATTCTTCCGTTCTTTTTAACGACACTCCTTAAATTCGTAAATGCTTCGACTGGGTCCTCAAAAAACATAACTCCAAACCTACTAAAAAGAGCATCAAATATATCACCATTAAATTTATGTGTCTGAAGGTCTGCCTCTACATATTTAATATTTGATAGGTTTCTTTCTTTTCTCCTTTTTTCCGCAAAATCCAGCATTGGTTGAGAAATGTCATACCCACACACAAGTCCACTCTGCCCGACTTTTTCAGAAAGATTAAAGGTCATACCTCCGGTACCACAGCCAATATCTAAAATTTTTTCACCTGGCCGTGCATCTAAAGTTTCTATCACTTTTTTACTTATTGGTTTGAATAATTCATCAATATTAGGTTGAAGCTCTACCCATGATTTCCCTTTTGATTCGTTCCAAAATTTTCTTTGATCAACATTGACGCCTGTCATTTCCATATTCCGTCCTGCTTTTTCTACTCGTTAAATAAAAACTTTAAGAAGCATATCAAACCATTTATACTATAGTTTAACAATTGCTAATTTAGGTATAGTAATTCTTATAAGCTAAGGGAACAAAATGTCGAAATTAAAACCACCGTTTAGAGCTGACCACGTTGGTAGCCTGTTAAGAGTAGACCAACTAAAAGTTGCAAGAAAAAAGTTTTTCGATGAAGAATCCATATCCCGCGAGGAGCTAACAATAATAGAAAATGAAGCAATCATTGATAATATAAAAATGCAGGAAAATGCAGGCTTATCTGCCATTACTGATGGCGAGGCGAGGCGTTCATTTTGGCATTATGATTTCATGGGTGGCTTGACCGGATTAGATCTAGTAGAGCGTGAAGAGGGAGTACAGTTTTCTGGAATGAAGCTAAGACCTATTTTTCCTACAATAACTGGTTCCCTTGATTTTCCAGATAATCATCCAATGCTTGATCATTATAAATTTGTAGCTGAAAATACAAATATGCTCCCTAAAATTTCAATACCGGGGCCAAGTAGTTGTCACTTTAGAACCGCTTTATCTGACATACATCCTGAAAAATATAAGGACCTTGACCTCCTATGTTCAGATATTTCCAAAACATATAAAAAAGCTGTTTCCGCTTTTTATAATGCAGGTTGTCGATATCTCCAAATGGATGACATTTTCTTTGCTTATTTATGTGACCCTAATCATAGAGAAGCTAAAAGAGCCGAAGGAATGGATCCAGATGATCTTATAAACCGGTACGCAAAAATGATGCATGATGCAATAGTAGACAGACCACAAGATATGACAATCGGGATGCATCTTTGCAGAGGAAATTTCCGATCCACCTATGCCGCAGAAGGTGCTTACGATCCAGCTGCAGATGCCGTTTTTAATATGACTGGAGTTGACGTATTTTTCATGGAATATGATACTGAAAGAGCCGGTGGGTTAGAGCCACTCAGACTTTTACCAAAGGGAAACCAAAGAGTTTTGCCTGGTTTCATTACAACAAAATCTGGAAACTTAGAGGATTTAGATGATCTGAAACTTAAATTTGAAGAAGCGTCGAATTTCATAGAAATGGAACAGCTAGGAATAGCCCCTCAATGCGGGTTTTCGTCTACCGAAGAAGGAAATGATCTCTCAATTGACGATCAAAAGCGTAAGTTGGATCTGGTAGTAAAAACTGCGGAAAGCATTTGGGGGGGAGTGAATACCTAAATGTTTTATAAAGGATAAGTAGATGGAAGAAAGTTTTTCAAGAAGGAATATCTTAACGCCTGATGAATTAAGAGCTTTAAATAAAAAGTCCAATTTCGCAGGATTTTTTCAACTTATAAGCCATTTCCTTTCAATTTTTATTGTTGGGTTAATTCATTACCATCTCCTTGGGTCTTGGTGGTGTCTTTCAAGTGGT
>PBQX02000116.1:0-78702 GCA_002725175.2 Paracoccaceae bacterium | reverse complement strand
GCTAACTCGGCATGTTGGCCTTGGTAAAGATTGGTTGGCTGGGGATGCTGAAGGCCTAAGGAATTTTGGGAAAATCTGTGTAAGAGCTGGGGTAACGACAGCTGCCGATTTAGCTAACCTTCAGGAAGATGAATCAATAAGAATGATGTCCAGAGTTACTTCGGAACCTGACTTTCCTACTAGAATAGTATCCTTAAGATACATGCAAGGAATAAGCCCTAAAGAGGTAATTAAAAGAGTTCTGGATTTAAAAGAAAAATCATCTGAAAATTTGCGCTTGGGAGCAATTAAGGTTGTGGTAGATGGTTCCATCCAGGGATTTACCGCCAGATTAAAATGGCCAGGTTATTTCAACGGAGCTCCGAATGGTCTCTGGTATACCGCTCCCGAACATATACAGGAAGCTTACGAATTAGCCCTGGAAAATAATATTCTGGTTCATACTCATACAAATGGAGATCAAGCCACTGAGTTAGTACTTGATACCCTAGAGAATGCTTTGCTAAAGCACCCATCTAATGATCACCGTTTTACCCTGCAGCACTGCCAACTGGCGAACAGTTCACAATTCCGAAGAATGAAAAAATTAGGCCTTTGCGTTAATCTTTTCGCAAATCATCTTTATTATTGGGGGGAAGAACACTATGGAAAAACCGTTGGTCCAGAGAGAGCAGAAAGAATGAATTCATGTAAAACAGCTTTAGACAATAATGTACCTTTGGCTATACACTCTGATGCTCCTGTGACACCTCTAGGGCCTTTATTTACCGCCTGGTGTGCTATAAATCGTCAAACAATTTCTGGACGAATCCTAGGTGAATCTGAAAGAATTTCTATTGATCAAGCACTTCGTGCAATCACTCTTGGGGCAGCATATACGCTGAAACTTGACAGTGAAATAGGCTCTATCGAAGTTGGTAAAAAAGCTGACTTTGCTGTTCTAGAGGATGACCCATATGATGTTTCACCAGAAAACATCAAAGACATAAAGGTATGGGGAACAGTACAAAGCGGAAGAATATTTTCAGCAGAAAATATTTAATATGAACACTCCCGTTACTATTCTTAGCGGTTATTTGGGAACAGGAAAAACAACACTTGTAAACCAACTGTTAAGAAAAAACCAAGAGAAGAAAATTGCTATACTTGTTAACGAATTTGGAAACCTTCCAATTGATGAAGATCTAATTGAAGCAAAAGATGAAAATCTAATAAGTTTAGCGGGAGGCTGTATTTGTTGTAGTTATGGCGATGCCCTTACTGAGACTCTTTCAGAGTTAGGTGATAGCGGCAAAGTTATTGATCACATCCTTATTGAAACTAGTGGAGTAGCTATGCCCTCTATGGTGGCCAGCTCAGTTGCTCTTATTCCCAATCTAACAGTTTTTGGTATTATTATTCTAGTAGATACCGACACACTTCTTTCCTTAAAAGATGATCAGTATCTCTCAGATACTATTTTGCGCCAGTTACTTTCAGCGGATTTAGTTGTTATGAACAAAATAGATCTTTCTACTGAGGATAAAGTTATAAAAACCAAGGATTTTATTTCAGAAATTAACTCAAAAGCCGAAATAGTTTTAGCTGAATTTGGCAATCTGGAAAGCGAATTAATTTTTAAATCTTTTGACCCAGAAAACTTTACTGAAGATATACTAGAGCTCCATAACCCGGAAGAACTATATTCTAGCTTTTATTATAAAAGTGCCGAAAAATTTAATATTGAAAAACTTGCTGATTTTTTAATATCTGAAAAAAATCATATTATTCGAGCAAAAGGATTTTTGTGTTCAAAAGACGGCTCAATATTTATTATTCAAACCGTTGGCAAAAGATCTTACATATGTCCCGCTCAGGCAATAAAAGAATGTGGAATAGTTGTGATTGGTCTGAAGGATAGAATTAATACCAAAAAATTAGCAGAATTAATGAATGGTTTTGTAGTTAGCTGACCTACTGGTTTACAGCACTAACTATCCAAGTACTAAAATTCATCATAACTCCTTGGTCCGTTTTGAACTTTTCTAACTCTTGACCTAATGCAGAAAAAAATTTCTCTCTGGTTTCTATTCCAGCCTTTTCGACAGGTCCAGACATTGGACCCATTTTACCAAGAAACCGTGCCGCTTCTTCCAAAGTAGGGCCAGATGAATGAGAACAAGTAAAATTTTCGAAATTCACACTAGACCAGCCTGATTCTTCCAGTACTCCCTTTACATAAGCTTTATCTTCAAACGCAAATGGCCCTGGTGACTTCTCAGGTGGATTTGGAGGAAGCTCTAAGAATCTTGATGCAACAGCGGTAGGAAGATCTATCCAGTCATTTTCTAGACGCTCTGCCCAGCAAACGAAAACTATTCTTCCGTTCTTTTTAACGACCCTCCTTAAATTCCTAAATGCTTCAACTGGGTCCTCAAAAAACATAACTCCAAACCTACTAAAAAGAGCATCAAATATATCACCATTAAATTTATGTGTCTGAAGGTCTGCCTCTACATAATTAATATTTGATAGGTTTCTTTCTTTTCTCCTTTTTTCCGCAAACTCCAGCATTGGTTGAGAAATGTCATACCCACACACAAGTCCACTCTGCCCGACTTTTTCAGAAAGATTAAAGCTCATACCTCCGGTACCACAGCCAATATCTAAAATTTTTTCACCTGGCCGTGCATCTAAAGTTTCTATCACTTTTTTACTTATTGGTTTGAATAATTCATCAATATTAGGTTGAAGCTCTACCCATGATTTCCCTTTTGATTCGTTCCAAAATTTTCTTTGATCAACATTGACGCCTGTCATTTCCATATTCCGTCCTGCTTTTTCTAATCGCTAAATAAAAACTTTAAGAAGCATATCAAACCATTTATACTATAGTTTAACAATTGCTAATTTAGGTATAGTAATTCTTATAAGCTAAGGGAACAAAATGTCGAAATTAAAACCACCGTTTAGAGCTGACCACGTTGGTAGCCTGTTAAGAGTAGACCAACTAAAAGTTGCAAGAAAAAAGTTTTTCGATGAAGAATCCATATCCCGCGAGGAGCTAACAATAATAGAAAATGAAGCAATCATTGATAATATAAAAATGCAGGAAAATGCAGGCTTATCTGCCATTACTGATGGCGAGGCGAGGCGTTCATTTTGGCATTATGATTTCATGGGTGGCTTGACCGGATTAGATCTAGTAGAGCGTGAAGAGGGAGTACAGTTTTCTGGAATGAAGCTAAGACCTATTTTTCCTACAATAACTGGTTCCCTTGATTTTCCAGATAATCATCCAATGCTTGATCATTATAAATTTGTAGCTGAAAATACAAATATGCTCCCTAAAATTTCAATACCGGGGCCAAGTAGTTGTCACTTTAGAACCGCTTTATCTGACATACATCCTGAAAAATATAAGGACCTTGACCTCCTATGTTCAGATATTTCCAAAACATATAAAAAAGCTGTTTCCGCTTTTTATAATGCAGGTTGTCGATATCTCCAAATGGATGACATTTTCTTTGCTTATTTATGTGACCCTAATCATAGAGAAGCTAAAAGAGCCGAAGGAATGGATCCAGATGATCTTATAAACCGGTACGCAAAAATGATGCATGATGCAATAGTAGACAGACCACAAGATATGACAATCGGGATGCATCTTTGCAGAGGAAATTTCCGATCCACCTATGCCGCAGAAGGTGCTTACGATCCAGCTGCAGATGCCGTTTTTAATATGACTGGAGTTGACGTATTTTTCATGGAATATGATACTGAAAGAGCCGGTGGGTTAGAGCCACTCAGACTTTTACCAAAGGGAAACCAAAGAGTTTTGCCTGGTTTCATTACAACAAAATCTGGAAACTTAGAGGATTTAGATGATCTGAAACGTAAATTTGAAGAAGCGTCGAATTTCATAGAAATGGAACAGCTAGGAATAGCCCCTCAATGCGGGTTTTCGTCTACCGAAGAAGGAAATGATCTCTCAATTGACGATCAAAAGCGTAAGTTGGATCTGGTAGTAAAAACTGCGGAAAGCATTTGGGGGGGAGTGAATACCTAAATGTTTTATAAAGGATAAGTAGATGGAAGAAAGTTTTTCAAGAAGGAATATCTTAACGCCTGATGAATTAAGAGCTTTAAATAAAAAGTCCAATTTCGCAGGATTTTTTCAACTTATAAGCCATTTCCTTTCAATTTTTATTGTTGGATTAATTCATTACCATCTCCTTGGGTCTTGGTGGTGTCTTTCAAGTGGTTTTATTCTGGGTGTTTTGATTAATTTTTTATATGCTGGTCAACACGAACTTTCCCATTCCACGGTATTCAAAACTGCCTTTATTAATGAATTCTTTGGCCGAGTAATTGGATTTTTTATGTTTTTTCCCAGAGATTTTGACCAAATTATGCATTTTGCCCATCATAAATTTACTCAAAATTGGGAAAAGGATGGAGAGCTGGCCAGAGAAGCTTTCACGTTGAAGTCATATTTACTTTGGCTATCTGGAATTACTTATTGGAAGAACAGATGGGTGGGAATTCTTAGGCGAGCGTTAGGAAAAATCATTGAGCCCTACATCTTTAAAAGCCAAGAAAGAAAGGTTATTTTAGAATCCCAAATTCATCTCTTAGGGTATGCTACTATTATTATTGTTTCTTTGTATTTTCAAAACCTGTTTGCTATTTATTTTTGGGTTCTACCAATGGTTTTAACGAAGCCAATTCACCAACTCCAAAATACTATAGAACATTTAGGATTATCTCATGAAGATGATATTTTAAAAAATACAAGGTCCACTAGAACAAATTTTTTCTTTAAATGGCTATGCTGGCAGATGCCTTACCACACCGCACATCACACCTTTCCATCAGTTCCTTTTTGGAAATTAAAACATTTAAATAAAAAAGTAGAAGAGGTGTCTGGACCTGTACATTCTATGGGTTGGCTAGAATTCCAGTTTTCAGTTATCTCTCGTCTTCTCGAAAAAGATGAAAGTAAGTGGCCACAAAATGAAGTCTGGGTTATTTCTAGCAAGGATAATAAGAAACCTATAAAATTAGAAGCATGAAAAAAAATAAGCAAAGGCTCCAAATCTATACGTCTCTTTGGTCTATGAAACCTCATGACAATACCGGAAATATATTATCACACGAAGATATTTGCTTAAAAGTTAAGGATGGGGGTTTTGCGGGACTTGCTTTGGATTTAGGCGCTAGCGATGTAAATGAGGCAAATGCTATTAGGCCTTATCTAGAAAGAAATGACCTTACGCCTTTAATAGTTGCCTTTCCTAAAACTGTTTCTTCTTTTGAAGACACTTTAAAAATGGCGAAAGATTTTGGATCTCCATTTGTTGACGTCATTGGTCAAGTAACTCCTTTGTCAGTTGATGGTATGATTCCGGTTATTAGAGCATGGCTGGAAATGTCAGAAAAAATAGGAATGCCAATCCAGTTTGAGACACATAGAAATTGCATAACTAATGACCTTTATTCAACTCTCCTTCTCTTAGATGCAATTCCTGAAATGCGTTTGTGTGCAGACCTGTCTCATTATGTTGTCGATCGAGAGTTTTGGTTTCCTTTAGGCGCCAGAGACTTAAACTTAATTTCAAGAATAATTGAAAGATCAGATAGCTTTCAAGGCAGAGTTGCAAGCCGCCAACAAATTCAACTTCAGTTACATTTTCCGCAAAATCAAAAATGGGTAGAATTATTTAAGGACTGGTGGAGAGAAGGGGTGCACAGTTGGAAGAAGCGAAATTCTGAAGGAGATTTCTTATTCCTTTGTGAATTAGGTCCCCCAGAATATGCAATGACAAACGAATTAGGTAAGGAAATGTCGAATAGATGGGAAGAATCTCTTACTATTAAGTCTTGGATAGAAAAAATCTGGGCAACTACAAACTAGTTTTAATTATTTAAATTCTAATGAATTTTGAATTCTCAATTTGGGTTAATAAAACTCCTATCACAACTAAAATTAACGCCCAAAACTGTACCCATATCCATGAACCTCCAAGTAGAAAAACAAAGAGCATAACGTAAAACGGGGCGGAATTCATATGAATTGAGGCCATTGCAATGCCTAGCTGAGAAACACCTTTTATCCATAATACTTGAGAAATAGAAATGCCAGTCGCTGCAAAAATCAGAATACATAAAACTTGAGAAATATCCAGAGACTTTAAGATTTGACCCATATCAATTCCATTATTTAAAGCAAAATATGGGATACTAACAGCTAATCCAGCTCCAAGAATTGATATCGATCCTTGTGCAAGGTTGCTAAAGCCTGGTAAACTTTTTGTGATTTGACGTGAGGCCCATGCAAACAAAATGACTGCAGGTAGCGCAATCAGTAGGCCCAAGGCATTATAGCCTCCACCGCCAGAACCCAAAGTCATAACCAACCCTCCTAGGATAGAAATAAAAACACCTACAATAAATCTGATATTAAGAGACCTCCCATCCATAATTATTTCAATCATTGTCGCAAAAATTGGCATAAACGCTGCTGCTATGGCTACAGTAACGGCGCCAGATAAACTTTGTGCAAAAATGAAAAANCNNCCCCCTNNNCCAAAACCAATACCACCTATTATAATGGCTTGAAGCCAGGGGAATTTTTTCACTTCTTTAGTGCCTTCAAATGTCAACCANATGGCTAATGTNATTACTGANGCGATAACAAGACCGAANGCATACAAAAACAATGGGTCCCATATCTNAAGNAATATGTCNTTAGCTGGAAAACTGGCNGCCCATAATATCATTGAGGATATACAAAAAAGATTNGANTATANTTTTNNCATAATNNAAGNNGACTNCNATCAACNGAANANCTATANAANANTNNNNGCAAAAAGTTATCTATAATGTTTGCGACATAANTGACGATTTNAGGAATTCCGAAANATATNTTTTAATTCATCGTTACGAAATTTNAAAAACTTATTCTCCNNCAGCATAAACCAGTCACTCAGAATTCTTTCATATACAGANCTATAATCCATNGTAAAAATCATATCACCNTCATTTAANTTTCCNAAATCAGGATGAACTCCCCAGAAACCACCTTTTACNGNACCTCCAAGAAGAAAATGAGGGGCNGCAGTACCNTGNTCNGTTCCNTNNGTATAATTTTCNGCNGCCCTNCTNCCAAATTCAGAATATGTCATTATTAAGGTNTTATCCCACTGATTTATCTGTTTAAGNGCTTTGGAAAANCCTGCNGTCGCTCTAGCTAAATTNCGCAATCTATTTCTNTGNCGCCAAGGNTGCCCTTCNTGNGTATCGAANCCTCCAATTTTTACCTTCAATATNGGGGAATTAATGCCAGCATTTATCAACAAAATNGCNCTAGAAAACTGAGCNCCNANATCTCCTCCNTCTATTCTAAACTCGCGCGCATNTGATTTNTTNAATTTTCTTGAAATAGACTCCATGGAGGAATTCAGAGTNTGNGCCCTATCAAGAAGCATTTGCAAGGCCTGATTTTCAGTTTTCATNTTAGGAACNTCNTCNGACGTTAATTCCATAAACTGNTGAGCTGAAGTCATTGAAAGCCACACNCCAGATGGGGAAGAAAAAATACCCATNCCACCATCTANACTAATACCNTGNGCTTCCAGTTGCTCTTGACCAGGCAAATTCTCTACATCCTCAGTCAACCATCCTGTNCGCCCAGAAACATTTCCATCTCCCCCAGTCTCCCAAAGAGCTATTGATTTGAAATGAGAACGATTGGCGCCTGGATAGCCCAGTCCATGGACAACAGCCATTTCACCCGATTCCCAAATTCGCNCCATTGGCTCCATTGCTTCGTGAAGCCCAAAATCATTTGAAAGCNAAATAGTTTCTGACTTATCTAATCCTATATTTGGNCTTAATTCCTTATAACGGTGGTCCTTATTGGGAATTACGGTATTCAGTCCGTCATTGGCACCAGACAACTCTATAAGAACCAATCTCCGCCCTGATTTTTTTGCTGCGTGCGCTATTTTAATAGGAACAACAGGAATCATTAGTCCCGCCGTAAGTATCTTTAAAGCTGTCCTTCTATCCATATTCCGNCCTCTATTTCAAATTATAAACGGGATCAGTAATTATTTCAGAAATATCTTTACTGTTTTTGGCAACAATCACCGGATCTGTGGCTAAAAATANATTCTGCAATGCTGAAAAATATTCCCTTTCAAATGACTTTCCTATTTCAGCAAGGCTAGTTATTGGCCTNGCACCTGCAGGGTATGGGTAAGACATATCTATTGCCCCCATCATTGCCATCATACTTGCATTTTCGCTTTGTGGTCGAACTATTAAAGGATTTGAACCTGCTGATTTCACATATCGGGTTTTTGGCAATGTTTTTAAAACATAATCTAGTGTTTCCTTCCAACCTTCAGTCCTCTTCCTTTCCACTGCCCTTTTCCATTTCCTTCCATTCTTTAACTCCTCTAACATTTGAGGGAATGATGCCCATAAGGCATCTACAAACTTTCTGTCTACCTCAGTCAAACCCCAGTAATGTGCTTCATGATCCTGATCATTTCTTCGAATTAATGAGATTTTTATATCTTTTTGAAATGGCGGTTTATTATTCCTATGTGTCCTCTGAGGCCATTCATTTCTGAAGCAGTCTGGATAACAANCATCTGATGACAACATTAAAAATATATCATCATTTTTTCTCCTGACAAATTTTATCCTAAGAGCGTTATAATGAATATTATTAAAGGAGGGATTTAAAAGATTTATTGAAATGTCATTCCAGTCTCTATTCTTTTTAAAACGGTTCATCCAGGCTAAACCTACCCGTTCTACGTACAATTTATCTTTCATATTGGAGTCAGACCCATGTCTATTGCTATCTTCCTCCAATGAAATAGATTTTTTCATTCGCACCCACCCAGAACAGTACAATTTCCCACCTTTACTACTGCAATTATTTCCATGCTGAGTACCACTGCTAGCAAGAAATAAGTCATCATCAACCTTGATCCAATCAACAAAGAAATTTCTATCACCACCTTGGCTTCCACCCGGTCCACAACAGTGATCATTAAGAAAAGCTACCTCCACAGTGTCAAATTCTTTATCATTTTCAATATTTAGATTCAGTGTTTGCCAAGGAAGCTGGGAATCCTCTTCAATTCTNCCAAACTTTTCAGTATCGTGCCCATTTTTTGATTTATGCTTAGAAGCATAAATTATCCCGTTTTTCTTTAAACGAATTTCGAAAAGTGATGGCCCCTGATAATCTTCAGAAGCATATCGAAGCGTAATCGACCTTTTTGTCATTTCAGTTGGNACATCAGTTGAATTAACCATATTTTCTACCTCAGAGCCTAATGAAGAAAAGAAATTCTTGGCTAAATAAGATCTGTTTAAAAGGCCTGATGGCGTAATCCAACTCTGACCACCTGACCAACCTGCTACATTAGGATGCTCGAATAAATTTTGCCCTAACATAGCTAATTTGTTTGGCAAAGAAGCCCAATCTGATGGCAGAAATCCTGTTGACCTAATGGTACCCAATAAAAAGTCAACAGGGGACTTTACTATTGTTGCACGAGTTTTCTGACTCCAAAAAGCTTTTGATGTCAAAATAGCTCTGTAAAGAGTCCTAACATCGAAATCACTTTCTTTAAATTTTTTGGAAATTTCTGAAATCTCATCATTATTTTCAATGACTTCCGAAACAAAATGTCTCCAAAATTTTCTGACAATAAACTCATACGATTCCGGTTGTTCAAATAATAAGTCGACAAATTGATCGCCATTAAAATCCCCTGATTTTCCAAAAATGGTTTTTGTTCCATCATCATGATTCCAGCCGTTAAAATAAAACGAGGTATTTCTCAATTCATTTACAGAATACCCTGTTAAAGCTCGGGCGCCTTCTTTTACTGTTTTCTCAGAATAATTCCCTTCTCCCAGAACAAATAATTCCATTAATTCGCGAGACAAATTCTCGTTTGGCTTTCCCTTTTCGGACCTATCATTATCAAGATAATTCAACATGGCNGGGTCACGGATTACTGCTTTGGTTAATATTTTGAAATTACCAATTCCTAATTCCCTAAACATCATATTCTGCCTGGCTATAGACGTTGATTGTTCATTTATGGCAGAATATGCTGACACAAAGTGATTATGCCANAAAAGAACTAAACGTTCAGTTTGGGGCGATGGTGTTTCTATGATCTCCCTCACCCACCAAAGCCTATATTCATTCATTTCTCGATCTCGCGCCACACGAAAAGCCTGCTCTTCTTCACTATTTAAATCGCCATCAATCCAATAGGCTGGATTCGGCCCTTCAAGAAATTTTGGCAAAGGAAGCCAACTTTCAGTGCGAATTTCATTTATGATATGACTTACAGCCTCTGAACGTTTTAGACCTATGACTTTCTTTAGGTCATTAATATTTGCCCCTATGCCAGCTCTCTCTAACAAATGTCTCGCATCATCTAAGGTAACTTTTTCTTGAAGGTAATCGGCATTTCTCTCATCAGCTTCCCTTTGTTTATTCCAGAGAGTAAAAATCAATTGTACTGCGTTTTCGTAATCTACTGATTCTAATTCCAGTCCCTGATTATCAAAAAATTTCTTTAATGCACCTTCAGTTCGCCCACCCCAAAGACCATCCGCTTTACCAGGACTGAAACCAGTTAGAATCAAAGCTCTTTGAAGTTCTTCAATCTTTGGATCATAATTTGAAGCATGAGCAGATTCAGAGAAAAGAAAAAGAAAAGTAAGGATAACAGGCAGAGTTGACTTTAAAACNAAGTGAAATTTCATATTAAAACTCGAAAAGTTATATATTATTTTATCATTTAGATCTTTTGGTGCAATAATATAAAAATGGAATCACAAAAAACATTATTACTCTCAAATCTAGCAGAAAGTATAGAGAATAAGAGAGATGATCTTATTGCCTTAACGCAGGACTTAGTAAAAATCCCAACTTTAAATCCGCCAGGAGAAAATTACTTAGAAATTTGCGAATATCTAAAGGACCGCCTGAAAAAATCAAATTTTAATATTGAACTTATNAGAGCAAATGGCTCTCCAGGNGANTCAGATAAATTCCCCAGATGGAATATAATTGGCCGGAGAGAAGGTTCAGGTAAAGGTGATTGTGTGCATTTTAATTCTCATACTGATGTTGTTGATGTTGGNTCAGGCTGGTCTTTCGATCCATTTGGCGCAGAAATAAATGATGGAAAAATTTATGGCCGAGGCACTTGTGATATGAAGGGTGGATTAGCTTCATCAATAATCGCATGTGAAGCATTTCTAGAATTATGTCCCAATTTTAATGGTGCGATAGAAATTTCTGGCACTGCCGACGAAGAAACAGGGGGCTATGGAGGCGTGGCCCATCTTGCCGAAAAAGGTTATTTTTCACCAAATCGAGTGCAGCATGTAATAATACCTGAGCCCTTAAATAAAGATAGGATTTGTCTTGGTCATAGAGGTGGATGGTGGGCCGAAATTGAAACTTTGGGAAAAATAGCTCATGGCTGCATGCCATTTTTAGGAGATTGTGCAGTAAGGCATATGGGTGCTGTTTTGGAGGAATTTGAAAAAAATCTTTATCCTAAACTTCAGAACCGTAAAACGGAGATGCCGGTAGTTCCAGAAGGGGCCCGACATTCAACTATGAATATTAATTCCATTCATGGAGGACAAATAGAGCCCGATCCAGATACAGATGCTCTGCCATCACATTGCGTGCCAGATAGTTGCCGAATTATAATTGATCGAAGGTATATAATAGAAGAAACAGCAGAGAGTGTTAAAGAAGAAGTGGAAAGTCTTCTGAACAAAGTGAAAGGTGAAAGAGACTCATTCGAATATAAGATAAAAGAGCTAAATCGCGTAATCCCGAGCATGACTAATAGGGATGCTCCAATCGTTAGATCCGTATCGAAATCAATAAAAAATGTTTTAGATAAAGAGCCGAATTACGTTGCGTCTCCTGGTTCTTATGATCAAAAACATATTGACCGAATCGGAACTTTGAAAAATTGTATAGCATATGGGCCTGGAATATTGGAGCTAGCCCATCAACCAGATGAATACATAGAAATTGAGGATATGATCGACAGTACGAAAATAATGGGCAATACTCTAATTGATTTACTCATTAGTTAAGAAACCAAAATTTGGAGGAAATTATGAATTTATTTAAAAGTAAGTTAGCAACGCTAAGTGCCCTTGCCCTTGCTGCGAGCATAAGCTCTGCCAGCGCAAAGGATACAATAACCGTTGCAATGCAGTTGGAACCACCACATCTCGACCCAACTAGTGCCGCAGCGGGCGCTATCGATAATGTTGTTTATTCAAATATTTTTGAAGGATTAACCCGCTTTATGGCTGATGGTTCAGTCGTTCCAGGCTTAGCAGAAAGCTGGTCTATCTCAAGTGATGGTCTTTCATACACCTTTAATCTACGCAAGGGTGTAAAATTCCATGACGGNACAGATATGGATGCTAATGATGTCAAATTCTCATTAGACAGAGCTAGNGCAGAAGATTCTACTAACGCACAGAAGGGCCTGTTCAAGGGAATTGAAAGCGTTTCGGTTGCCGGCTCTCATACTGTTGAAGTCAAGCTATCAGCACCAAACGGGAAGTTTTTATTTAATATGGCATGGGGTGATGCGGTAATTGTAGCACCTGAAAGCATTGAAAACATAAAGACAACTCCAATTGGCACAGGTGCATTTAAATTTGCAAACTGGGTTCAAGGTGACAAAATCGACATAACAAGAAACGATAATTACTGGGGAACTCCTGCAATATTAAGCGCAGCGACTTTCAAGTTTATCTCTGACCCGACAGCGGCTTTTGCTGCTATGATGGCTGAAGATGTTGACGCTTTTCCAGGATACCCAGCGCCAGAAAATTTAGCTCAGTTTGACGCTGATTCTCGTTTTCAGGTTATTATAGGTTCTACCGAAGGAGAGACTATTCTTTCTACTAACAATAAAGCAGAGCACCTCAATAATGTTAAGGTTCGCCAAGCAATCGCTCATGCTATAAATAGGCAAGCAATTGTTGATGGTGCAATGTTCGGTTACGGAACTCCTATAGGAACACATTTTGCTCCTCATAATCCTGCCTATGTTGATTTAACGGGCAATTCGAATTATGACCCTGATAAAGCAAAAGCTTTATTGGCAGAAGCAGGCTACCCTAATGGCTTTACCACAACACTAAAACTTCCACCTCCTTCTTACGCGCGCCGAGGAGGAGAAATAATAGCTGCTCAACTTCGGGCCGTAGGTATAGAAACAGAAATATCTAATCTCGAATGGGCTCAGTGGCTTGAGCAGGTCTTTAGAGGAAAAGATTATGGCTTAACTATTGTAAGTCATACNGAGCCNATGGANATAGGCATTTANGCAAATCCNGATTATTACTTCCAGTATGANAATAAAGTATTTCAAGATCTTATGGAGGAANTAAACAATACTACAGATCCGGNTGGAAGAACAAAGCTTTTACANCAAGCTCAAAGNATCATTTCTGAAGATTATGTAAATGGTTATCTTTTCCAACTTGCTAAATTAGGTGTTGCAAAAGCTGAAATTATGGGTTTNTGGCCAAACTCACCTACCCANGCTATTGATCTAACAAACGTTCACTGGCATTAATTTTATCAGAACCTCCAGCTTCTTTACAGAAGCTGGAGGTNAAATAATATGCTTCGATATACCTTAAAGCGCCTACTCTCACTAGTTATTAGCTTAATTATAGCTAGCTTTGTTATATTTTTTGTTATTGAAATTGCGCCAGGTGATCCCGCGTCTTTTATGCTGGGAATTAACGCTCAACCAGAGACATTGGCTGCCTTAAAAGAAGAACTAGGATTAAATATTCCCAAGCATGAAAGATATTTATCNTGGGTAGCTGGAATGTTGTCTGGAGACTTTGGAATGTCTTATACTTACCGAACGCCAATCAATCAAATGATCGCTGACAGAATGTGGGTATCTCTTCCCCTTGCTGTCTACGCCTTACTAATTTCCACATTACTTGCATTTCCTGTTGGCATTTATGCTGCTACGAATCGAGGAAAAGGAGGAGATATCACTATCATGGGAGCTACACAGCTAGGAATAGCCGTCCCAAACTTTTGGTTTGCTATGATAATGGTTTTAATTTTTGCGATAAATCTTAGATGGTTTTCTGCTGGAGGTTTTCCGGGGTGGGAAAAGGGGTTCTTCTTATGTTTAAAGTCTCTTACATTNCCTGCTTTGTCTTTAGCCTTACCCCAAGCCGCTATTCTTTCAAGAGTAATGCGGTCTTCTTTGCTTGACGTGTTAAGCGAGGATTATATTAGAACTGCCAGAGCCAAGGGCTTGAATAAAAGGCAGAGCCTTTGGAGGCACGCTCTACGTAATGCAATGATACCTGTGTTGACAATTATAGGATTACAGTTTGCNTTCCTCATGGCTGGCTCAATAATAATTGAACAAGTTTTTTTTCTACCTGGACTTGGTAGATTAGTATTTCAAGCAATTTCACAAAGAGATTTAATCGTCGTGGAAAGTGTTGTAATGATCCTTGTCTTTGCAGTAATAATAGTAAACTTTATCGTCGATTTATCTTATGCAGCAGTGGATCCACGGCTTAGGAACCGCGTTTGATGGAAAAAGTTTCTATAGCAACTATTGGGAAATATAGAAATCTAATTATTGGATCTNTGCTATCTCTTCTTTTTCTATCAGCTGCATTGATATCTTTTCTATGGACACCTTTTGATGTCACAGAAATAGATATCACAAACAAACTTAAAACACCTGACCAAATCTATTGGCTTGGAACTGATCACTTCGGACGAGATATCCTTTCAATGATAATGGTAGGAGCAAGAACATCTATAGCTGTAGCGCTTGTAGCTGTAGGCATAGGAATAGTCATAGGTACACCTTTGGGCTTACTTTCTGCTTCAAGAAAGGGAGGATGGATAGATGAGTTTATTATGAGGGGAAACGACTTGGTTTTTGCTTTTCCCTCTCTTGTTATAGCAATTTTGATTACTGCGGTTTTTGGAGCAGGGGCCTTAAATGCTATTATAGCAATTGGTATCTTTAACATTCCTGTTTTTGCAAGAATAACANGAGGNGCAGCTTTAAGNATTTGGGAAAAAGAATTTATTTTAGCTGCACGAGTTGCAGGAAAATCCACAACTAGAATTTCTTATGAACATATTCTTCCAAATGTAATGAACTTATTAATTGTCCAGGGGACAATACAATTTTCGCTAGGAATTTTAGCCGAAGCTGGCTTAAGTTATGTTGGTCTAGGTGCTCAACCTCCAATGCCAAGCTGGGGTAGAATGCTAGCAGACGCACAAACAATGGTTAGTTTTGCACCTCACCTTGCATTAATTCCCGGCACTGCAATAATTTTAACTGTTCTTGGCCTNAACCTAATGGGCGACGGAATGAGAGATATTTTTGATCCTAAATTAAGAAACACAAGAGCATGAGTTTACTNAAAATAGAAAATTTATCGGTAAGTATTAATTCTCAAAGAATTCTGGACAATATTTCACTTGATGTTGAAAAAGGGGAAATTACTGCAATTACTGGAGAATCTGGATCTGGAAAATCCATGACTGCATTTGCAGTTATGCAACTCTTGCCAAATGGTTCATTTCAAAACGGTAANATTTTACTCAGCGNCCTAAATCTGCCCTCTTTAACAGAAACTGAGCTATGNAAAATTCGAGGAAGTCAAATAGGAATGGTTTTTCAAGAACCAATGACGGCCTTAAACCCTCTGAAAACTATTGGAAATCAAGTAGCTGAAACAGTCAGGTTACATAGGAGTGTGACTTATTTTGAAGCTCTAGAAATTGCCAAAGCTACATTAANTCGCGTAGAATTGCCTCCTGAAAATTTTCCTCTATCCTTATATCCATACCAACTATCTGGAGGTCAAAGGCAAAGNGTCGTCATTGCGATGGCCATTGCGTCTAAGCCAAAATTGTTAATAGCNGATGAACCTACTACTGCACTGGATGTCACTACTCAGGCTCAAATTCTTCAATTATTAAAGGATCTTGTAGATGATCTTAATATGGGAATGATAATGATCACCCATGACCTTGCGGTAGTAAATAACATGGCCAACAATATATCTATCATGCACAAAGGAAAAATTGTAGAAAAAGGACCAGCCGAAAAGATTTTCACTGAAATGAAGCACCCTTATACTAAGATGTTATTCAATGCTTCTAATCACAAAGTGAACCTACCAAAGCAAAATACTAACAATCCACTATTAGAAGTAAAAAACTTAAGTAGAGATTATGTTCTTCCACGTACTAAAATTTTTTCGAAACCAAAAATTGTTCGAGCTGTTAATAATGTTAGCTTCACATTAAATAAAGGTGAGCGTTTAGGTCTTGTCGGTGAATCAGGTTGTGGAAAATCCACTTTGACAAGAGCTTTACTAGGTCTCGAAGAAATTCAAGAGGGAGAAATTAGAGTTTCAGGTGGNGTAGTATCAAAAAATAATGAAACCAGTTTTGCCTCAAAAAAAAATATGCAGGTAGTTTTTCAAGATCCTTTTGGGTCATTCAATCCTCGTCACAAAGTATCAAAACTTATATCGGAGCCATTATTCCTGGATAAAAAAATAATGANNAAAGAAGAACTCAATGATCTTCTAATAAATACCTTAATATCGGTTGGGCTAAGTGCAGATGATAAAAATAAGTATATCCATGAATTTTCTGGAGGACAAAGGCAACGAATTGCCATAGCTAGAGCACTTATAGTTAAACCGGAAATAATCATCTTCGATGAAGCTGTTTCAGCCTTAGATGTGTCTGTGCGTGCACAAATACTTGATCTTCTTGCCAACCTCTGCAAAACACTTAATCTAACCTACATATTCATTTCTCATGATTTATCAGTTGTTAGAACTATCACAGATAAAGTAATGGTTATGAAAGACGGAGAGATAGTTGAATCTGGAAAGACAGAAAATATTTTAACCAACCCAACACATAACTATACGAAGAAATTAATTGAAGCGGCTCCATCTTTGCCCGAATTTTGTTGAATCTAGGAGAACTCGAATGAATTTATCTGATCTTACATTTAATCCGAAGAAATGTTTCATTGGAGGTAAATGGGTACATTCGGCAAGTGGGGAAACAATACCTTTACTGAACCCCTCCACTGGAGAAATAATTTGTGAAATTTCCAGAGGAAATAAAACTGATATAGACCTTTCAGTTACTGAAGCTCGAAAAGCCTATGAGGGTGAATGGGGTAAATTTACAGCTATAATGCGAGGTAGAGCCTTAGTAAAAATGAGCCAACTGGTTCTTCAAAAAGTAGATTACTTGGCAGAACTTGAGGCAATTGACGTTGGAAAGCCATTAAAACAAGCTAAAGCAGATGCTATTGCCTTAGGTCGTTATCTTGAATTTTATGGTGGAGCAGCTGATAAGATTCACGGAGAAACAATACCTTATTTAGATGGTTACACTGTATATACCCTTAGAGAGGCTCATGGCGTTACTGGCCACATAGTTCCTTGGAATTATCCTATGCAAATCATTGGTAGATCAGTAGGCGCCGCCTTGGCCATGGGGAATGCAATTGTTCTAAAGCCGGCTGAAGAAGCATGCCTTACAGCACTTGCCTTCGCTGAAATTGCCAGAGAAGCTGGCATCCCAAAAGGTGCAATAAATGTGGTCCCCGGCTTTGGGGAAGAAGCCGGAGCTTCATTATCTTCCCACGCTGGAATTAATCACATTTCTTTTACCGGTTCGGTGAAGGCGGGTTCCCTTGTACAGGCAGCTGCAGCAGGAAATGTTGTCCCCGTAACATTAGAACTTGGAGGCAAATCTCCACAAATTGTTTTTGAGGATGCTAACCTTACTAATGCCCTTCCTTTCCTTGTTAATGCGGGCATTCAAAATGCTGGACAAACTTGCTCAGCTTCGTCCCGAATACTCGTTCATGAATCAATCTATGACAACGTAAGCAGTATGATGGCCAAGAAATATGAAGCTTTAATTGTTGGTTCGGCTATTGATGATCTGGATGTTGGGCCATTAATTTCAGAGCGACAAAAAGATATTGTCTGTGGTTTTATTAAAGAAGGTAGAGACTTAGTAAAGGTGGCCGAGGGTACTATAGCTCAAAATGTAAATAATAAAGGCTATTTTGTTCTACCGACCTTATTTGGCAAAGTTCCATCGAATCATAAGCTTGCACAAGAGGAAATTTTTGGCCCAGTTCAAACCCTAATACCTTTTAAAGACGAAGACGAAGCTATTGCGATAGCCAATGGCACAGATTATGGGTTGGTTGCATCCATTTGGACAAATGATGGATCTCGTCAAATGCGGCTTGCCAAAAAAATTGATACAGGACAAGTCTTTATCAATAATTATGGAGCAGGTGGAGGTGTGGAGCTTCCGTTTGGAGGCGTAGGAAAATCCGGCCACGGTCGTGAAAAAGGTTTTGAGGCTCTTTATGGTTTTTCAAAATTAAAAACAGTAGCTGCGTATCATGGATAAAATCAAATTTTTTAGCAAGGGCATACGTTATGAAAACAGGATCTAAGAACCTAATAACTGACGTCATGGGAATTAAGGTTGGAAATGCGTCAGATAGAGATTTGCGTTCAGGAACGACAGTTCTTTCAGGGACAAGCCAGCTTACAGCCTCTTACCAAGTAATGGGGGGGGCGCCAGGAACAAAAGACACAGATTTATTAGAGCCGGACAAAATAGTTAAAAAGATCGATGCTGTAGTTCTTTCCGGAGGTTCTGCCTTTGGTTTGGATGCATGTTCTGGGGTAATGGAAATTCTGCAAAAAGAGAGAAAGGGATATAAAACTAGAAGCGGTTCAGTAATACCTATTGTCCCTGGAGCTATAATTTTTGATCTTTACGCTGATCAACATGAAAAATGGGATTCTAATCCTTATAGGGCTCTTGGGGCTAAAGCCTACCAGAACATTTCAGAAAATTTTGAATTAGGAAGTGTTGGAGCAGGAACTGGTGCTTTAACTGCTTCTTTTAAAGGGGGATTAGGGTCAGCGTCAATTGTATTGAAAAATGGTGTTACAGTAGGCGCTTTAGTTGTAACAAACCCTGTTGGAAGTGTAACTACCCCAAGTGACAAATATTTTTGGGCTTCCCCTTTTGAAATAAACGGTGAATTTGGAAATTTAGGACCAGATACAAATAAGAACTTAATTTCAGAAAATATTTTTAATAGCAGAAAATCTAATATCCAAAGTTTTAATTTAGAAACATCAAGTACCATAGAAAATACTACAATTGCTATTGTGGCAACCGATGCAAATATAAATAAAGCCGAATGCAAAAGAGTTGCAACAGTAGCTCACGATGGCATTGCTAGAGCGATAATCCCTTCTCATACTCATGCAGATGGTGATTTGGTCTTTTGCGTTTCCACTAATTTAAAGCAGTTAAATAATCCTATTATGGATACACTTGAAATAGGAGTTGCCGCTTCTAACTGTCTTACTAGAGCTATCGCAAAATCTATTTATCATACCCAACCTTCGGATAATGATTTACTACCCTGCTGGGCTAACTATAATTGACCCATGACTAATACCGATTGTCTAAAGAATGAAATCACATCTACAAACCATGAAACGACTTCAGGAATTAATGATTTTATTCAAGGGTTTCTTTCATATGACAAAAAAGCTTCAATAATTGTTGAAACTGCTGAAAAGGATCCCAAAAACTGTCTGGCTAATGCATATGCTAGTATGCTTTGGATGTTTCTTGAATCACCAGAAGCACCTGAAAAAGCCAAACCATTCCTAGAAAAAGCCAAAGAATCAAAGACTTTCGCAACCCAGCGCGAATCTAAAATAGTGGACATAGTCCATGATTGGGCAGTGGACGATATCCCAAATCTACTAAGAAAATGTGAGAATCTCTTGGACATATACCCTAGAGATTTAGTCGTACTGAAGCTTGCGCAAACCCATTATTTTAATATTGGAGATTCAGCTGGCATGTTGCGTGTAGCTCTGAAAGGCTTGCCAGAAGGGGAGAAAAATCCATACCTGCATGGCATGATAGCTTTTGGTTATGAACAATGTCACCTGATTAGAGAAGCAGAAGAAAGTGCAAAAAAAGCTATGAGTATAAAGTGGAATGAGCCCTGGTCTCATCATGCTCTAGCTCACGTTATGCTAACTGAAGGAAGGGTAGAAGAAGGTATTACCTTCTTAGAAAGTGTTTCTGAATCATGGGAAGGCTTAAATTCTTTTATGTATACACATAACTGGTGGCACCTGGCTTTGTTTTACCTTAGTAAAGGACGAAATAAAGATGCCCTAAAAGTTTATGATAATCATGTTTGGGGTATAGAAAAAAACTATAGCCAAGATCAAATTGGAGCTACATCACTCCTTGCGCGCATAGAATTTTCCGGAGTGGACGTTGCAGGTCGATGGGAAGATTTAGCCAAATATATCTCTATACGATCCAAAGACACAACCAACCCTTTTAATACAATGCAATATTTATTTGCATTGGGTAAAGCAGATCACGACAGCTTTCATGAGCTTCTGCTTGAAATAAGGAATAAAGCCAAAAATAAAAACACCTTTAATTTTTCTACATGGACCGAGGTTGTCTTACCTGCCTGTGAAGGCATTATGAGTCATATTTTTGGACGGCATAGTGAATGTGCTACTCTACTAGGAAGAGCTTTGCCTCGTATATTTGAAGCGGGAGGCAGCCATGCCCAAAGGGATTTTTTTAATCAAATACATCTGGACTCATTAATAAAATCAGGGAATTACTCTGCTGCTCAACAAATTCTGGAAAGTAGAAGATCTTTTGATCCAAATGGTGTTCCGTTGAATAAACTATTAGAAAAAGTATATTTTAATTTAGGGCTGCCCAAACAATCAAATATTGCCAGAGAAAGATGGCAAAAAAATATTTCTCAGAAAAAATTTACCAAGGGATAGTTTGTCCATCATAGTTAAAAAACTTTCCACTATCAGAGCCGTTTAGATTTGTAATTATATTAATTAATCCTGCCACACTAGTAGTAACATCTATTAGTGCGCTTGGTCCCCCCATATCTGTCTGAACCCAACCGGGATGGACGGCAACCACTTCAAACCCTTGGTCTTTTAAGTCTATTGAAAGGCTCTTGACGACTTGATTTAATGCAGTCTTAGAACTTCTGTAGATATACGAACCACCACCTGAATTGTCTTCAATAGATCCTACTTTGGAACTGACATAGACTAACTTCCTATCTTTACCTATCAAAAAATTGCTAAATAATTTTTGAGTTAAAAGAAGTGGGGCTACAGTATTTACATTGAAAACTTCAAGCCATCTATCACCCTTCACTTCTCCAAACGTTCTGGCTCCAACCCCCATCATTCCAGCGTTATTTATGTATATATCAACGGGTTTGCCAGACAAGCTATTTGCAAATTTTTCAATAGATTGATTAGAAGAAACATCTAACTCTAAAAGTTCTATGTTTGAGGATTTTTCTGCTAAAGACAGCAGTTCTTCACTTGAGTTTTTGTTTCTATACGTAGCAATTATATTTATGTCCATAAGACTAAATTGTCTTACAAACTCAAAACCTATTCCCCTATTGCACCCTGTAATTAAGATTGTTTTCAATTGATCCTCCTGTAACTGATAATTTTAATATCTAAAATTCTTCGTCATTTATATCTTGTTATTTATCGAATTTATAAATTCCAAACTCAGTAATTCATTCAATTCAGTTAAATTTTTTGCCCCTCCCAGTATGTACTTATCTGGCCGAATAAGAAGAGCTTTCGTTGATAGGTTTTCAAGATATTTTTTTATGGAGGGATGATCTTTAGAATTAAATACAATAATATTTGAATTATTTCCTGAAAAATGACTTGCTAAATCTTCACTTAAGAAGAGACAGAATTTATACCCTACCATATCATCCACATACTGCCCATTAGACAATTTTGGTTGCAAACTCAAACTTCTAGCAAACTCCTCCTCATTTAGAAAAAATGCATTGCCAATTTTTGGAGCAAGGCTTTTCATATGAATTGGCCCTTCTTTATTTTTTTTAGAATTTGAGTTTAATTCTCCAAGCATTTTGCCGAGTTTTATTGCAGTTGAAATATATTCCTTCGCATGAGGTCGTCGTTCAATCTCATAAGATTTCAAAAACGATAAATCTGATTGACCTTTAATAACGGATATTAATTTCCAAGCTAAGTTAGAGACATCCCTTAACCCGATGCACATACCCTGTCCCATAAACGGTGGCGTTAAATGAGCTGAATCACCCGCCAAAATTAATCTACCTTTAACCCACTGTTCAGCCAGGCTTGATTTAAAAGTATAAATGGCTTTTCTCTCAATTTTAGCCTCGTCAGGCGTTATCCATCTACTTAACAAATTCCAAACGTAATCTGTTTTCAAAATTTCCTCATGACTTTTTTGATCTTTCAAGGCAAACTCCCATCGCAGTCTACCTCTAGTACCTGGAGAGTAAGTTGCGGGCTGTGAAGTACCACAGAACTGTATGGAAAATAACCCAAGATCTGATCGATCTTTTTTCAAAATAATATCAACTACAAGCCAGTCTTCAAAAAACCCCATCTCCTCATATTCTACACCCATTTTTTTTCGAATAAATGAACGGGCGCCATCACAACCAACAATGAAATCACACCTTACACGACATGCATCATTTTCTTCTAATTTTAAGATTGTTACCTCGACTTTTTCATCTTCATTTTTAACTTCGGTTGCTTCAAAACCTTTTCTAATTTCTACGTTAGGAAACNTTTTTAAATTTTTGTATAAAACCCTTTCTAGATCCGGCTGATGAAACTTGTAACTCGGTTTCCAACCATTTTTTCCTATTTCTTGCGGTCGTGGCCAATCTAGTAANAGATTATTATCTGCATCGACAAACCTCATTCCAAGGTTTGGCCTCATTATTTTTTCCATCTCGGATGCAACTCCAATTACTTGAAGAATTCTCATGATTTCGTCATCTAAATGAACTGCTCTAGGTAGGTCGTAAGGTGTTAGGAACTTATCAATTACCAACACATTTAATTTTTCTAANCCAAGTAGATTTGCTAATACAAGACCCGTTGGACCCATTCCAACAATCACAACATCATAATTATCAGTTTTACTTAAATTCGACATTTGTAGATTCCCAGTTAGAAAGAACTTTTATTTTTTTAAATCCTGTAGCCCATATAGCCAAGGACAATCTACTAGGAGTGGAGCCTGTAAGCCGTCTGATGCAGCCTTTAATCTCATATCTTTTAAACTTTTTCTCGTGTCTTCATCCAAATACGGCCTGTCATGACCCCAGAAACTAGGNCCCACATTAGTTTCATGAGGCTCCCAGAGGTCCGTATCAATTATCCGCCCGCCCCAGCCGCTTTCTATAAAAAAACCTGAAGGTGTCTTCGCATAAAAACTTGTCATGTAGTCATTTGTATGACGACCAAGTGTATAGGCTATCCTATCCTCTTCTAAGCAAGCTAGGTCATAACCCTGGCCAACATCATCCAAATTATTAAACTCCACCATAAAATGGTGAAACCCCGATAGCTTCGTCCCTAAAATTGCAAAACTATGATGACGACCATTTACATGGAAAAAATGCATGGGATAAGGACTTAAACCATAATCACTAACCTTAAAATCAAGTATATCACAATAAAACTTTACCAGAAGATTAACATCTTTTGCATGGAGTACAGCGTGACCCATACCGTATGGCCCCGTCTTAAATCCGGAAATTGGTCTCCCTGGTTTGAACTTTTCTTTATCGAGCATCGGATTCCAAAAAAGTTCTATTCTATTNCCTTCTGGGTCTTGAAAAAGGATCATCTGATCCACGAATCTTTTGTCTGCNAATTCCTTTGGTGCAAATGCTACCGGTATATTCTGGGAATCAAGCTTCNTTGCATATATTTCGAGATCCTCTTTAGAATCTACCTCCCAGCCTAAAAAACCAAGAGCATCCCCTGGTTCTGTTTCTATCATAAGCCTTTGCTTATAATCATCCATTCTAAACGCTAGAGCATAATTGCCACTCTCAACACTCTGCATACCCAAGAGATTTTCAGCAAAATCCTGCCANTCCTCTAAATCTCGCGAGCGAACCCCTACGTAACCTAATGAATTAATAGGCATCGCAAAATAATACTTTTACCAAATAAATTTTCATTTTAAATTTAAAGCATTCCTCAACTANGAAGTTATCTCTCTTAAATATTCCAACAATTTTTCAATATTATCAATAGGTGCTGTTGCAGCTATATATTTNTCNTGCCTTATGAGTAATGCTGATCCTAGATAAGATCTATACGGATTTCTAGAAAATAAATGGCTCGCATCCCTTAGAATTCTAATACTACCTTCGTAAGCGTTAACCCATTCAGGTGTTAACCCAATAATAGANCAACCTTTTTCTAAAAAATTTTTCTCTATTCTTTTAGTTAGATGTTTATCCGGACTTTCATCNAAAATTAGTATGCAAGGTTCGTTAGAAATCTGTTCATCTAAAAGGTTTCTGTTCTTTTGATAATCTTCTGTAATCGGTTGAGGTACAAGCTGGCCAACAATAGTATCTTTTTTATTGTCAGGCCATATCAGGCCAGAATAAAATCTAGGTTTAGGCTTATATTTCATTTGAGCAATATAATCTCTNGCAGGCCCGTATAGACCTAAAGTNGTAAAGAAGNCTCTGATTAGCCAAGCTTTAAAATGATTTCTAGGATTCATTATTCTACCCATTTTCAAAGCCAAATTAATCATTTCTAAAGCATGGGGTTTTCTTTCCTCCTCATAACTATCTAGTATTTTTTTGTTTTTAGCATTAGATAAGCTTGCCGCAAGTTTCCATGCCAAATTTCCAACATCTCTGATACCACTATTCATACCTTGACCAGCAAACGGGGGAGACAAGTGTGCCGAGTCTCCGGCTAGAAAAACTCTCTGATCTCTCCATTTTTTTGCCACTCTCGCATGAAAAGTGTACGAACGAATTCTTTTAATTTTCTGGTTCTTATCAGGTCCGACAGATTCCATCAAAGTCCGAACATTTAATTCTGAGGTAGCATGATCTATATTTTCTCCAGATCTTATCATGAACTCATATCGTCTCGTTTGTTTAGGTCCAGGTAAAGTAATACAGGGTCTATCCGGATTGCAAAAAACTTCTGTATGCCTATTTCTATTTATAGTCTTAAGAAGATCAACAATTACCCAAGTCTCCTCAAATGAGGACCCTTGCAGAGGTATATTTAATGATTTCCTAATAGTTGAGCTTGCTCCATCACAAGCAACTAAGAATTTACCTGTTAGTATTTTAATTTTATCAGATTGTTGTGATTGGATAATGACTTGGATATTTGAAGGTTTTTGAGAAAATTCAATCATCTTCCAATTAAAAAATGTTNTAACACTGTTAAGGGTAGACAAATTATCACTTAAGATTTTTTCTAGCTCAGGTTGTTGAAAAGCATTTCTTTTTTCAAAACCGTACTCTTTAGAAGTTGGCATGACCCGTGAAAATTCTTTTCCATAANAGCTCTTATATATNGAACCATAGCCTTCCACAATTATGNTATTTACTCTTTCCTTAATGCCAATGGATTGAAAAATCCTTAGAGACTCATCATCAATAGACACTGCTCTCGGTTCATTAACTGTTTCTTTGTTTTGCTCAATAAGGTGGATTTTTACACCCATTTTTCCAAGCAAATTAGCTAATGTTAAGCCAGTAGGTCCTCCTCCAATTATTACAATTTCTGAAGAAATTCTTTCAGTTTCTGGCATGAATCCCCAAAAAATATGAGAACAAATTCATTCCGCCACCACTCTATTCTTGAGGATACCAAGTTTTGTGATCTCCACCTCTACAATATCACCATCTTTCATATAAACCGGTGGATCTCTTCTATCACCGACACCACCTGGTGTTCCCGATACAATAACGTCTCCAGGTGATAAGGGTGTAAAAGTTGAAATATAATTTATCAGTTCCGGTATGGGGAAAATAAGTTGAGATAATTTAGAATCCTGCATAATTTTACCGTTTAACCTTGTTTGTATGTTTAATTTTTTATAATCACCAACTTCATCATTGGTAACCATCATCGGTCCAAATCCACCCGTCGACGGATAATTTTTTCCAGGAGTGAACTGAGAAGTATGCCTCTGCCAATCCCTTACAGTAGCATCATTATAACAAGAAAAACCCACAACATGTTTCATTGCTGATTTCTTTGATATATTTCGTCCCCCTTTACCAATTATTATTGCCATTTCTCCCTCGTAATCAAAGGCTTCAGAAACTTTGGGCTTATAGATGATTCCATTATGACCAACTTGAGTATCAGCGAATCGAGTAAAAATTGTTGGGTGCTTTGAATCGGGTCTTTTTGTTTCAGCTACATGCTTAGCATAATTTAGCCCAATACATAAAATCTTTGCTGGATCTGGTATAACAGGTATTAACGTAATATCGGTCCATCCAAAATCAGGATCTTTACCTTTGGTCATATCTTCAATTAAATCTAAAAGATCTAATTCTAAAACCTTTTTTATTGTTCTTACATCATCACCAAGGATTCCACTCAGGTCAATAATTCCATTATTTTTTACTAATCCAAATCCAGTGTTTCCATTCCTTAAAAAGCTCAATAGTTTCATTAATTTTTCTCCTTTTTATGATCTTAAAATAGCTTTACCCCATAAATTCAATGTTCTCTCTTCTTGTGGCCAGTCCTTGCTGGGTCTGTCATGAATCACCTCCAACTCAGCTGAAATCTCTATCCAATTTCCATCTGGGTCTTCAACAAAAACAAATAAGTTATTTCCTGGCCCATGCCTCCCAGGACCCCACATTAATTCTATATTCATCGAGGCGAAATGATCACACCAGTCTCGTATCGCATTCCATTCGCCTGCTTCATAGGAATGATGATCCACCCCGATCCTATCTGATTTAAAACAGGCTANAGTATGATGCTCATGNTTTGATCGTACAAAACAGGTTGCTAAATTTCCATTTGAATGCAGAACCCTATCAGATATNCAAAACCCAAGTTTTCCAACGTAAAAATCTACAAATTTTTCTACATTCAAAGTAGAAAATGTAAGATGCTGTAAAGGCCCATTTAAAACACTTTCGGCATTCANATTTGGCTTTGATAAACCGAAGGATATATTGTGTCCATCTTGATCAACTATTGATATAGCATCATTTTGAAACAAATCAGGNTGAAGGCTTATAACCTCAATTCCTTCTTCCTTTACTCGCTCTTTTAATAAATTTAAACCACCCTCATCTCGACAAGAGAACGCTGCAAATTCTAACCTATTTTTCATTCCTTCTTTAATTAAAATCTGTCTATTCTTTCCAGAACATAACCAGGCATTAGCTCCAATGGATTGAGGCNTCATCTGCATTATTTTTCCATAAAAATCACTTAACTTTTCAGGGTTAGGACTTTCAAAGCATAAGTGATGAAGATAAGCTCCTGCTAAAAGCGCAGTTTGTTTCATACGGGAGCCCTCACAAGAAAATACATAAGCTAATAAAAAAATAATATTTGAAAATTTTCATAAAGAAGTAGTAACCTTTTATGAAAATTAAATCTAATGAAATTATACACGTTTTCTAAACAAATTTAAGGAAAAATAAATGCATTACGACGCTAGAAAGAATGAACACGGATTGCCTCATGATCCATTCAAAGCAATAGTTGCTCCTAGGCCAATAGGCTGGATCGGATCTCAAAATAANAAAGGTCAAAAAAACTTGGCTCCATATAGTTATTTCAATGGTGTCTCCGATCAACCTCATTATGTNATGTTTTCTTCAAATGGATTAAAAGACTCGCTCATAAATGTTGAAGAAACTGGCGTATTTACCGCCTCTTTGGCTACTTCTAACCTATTTGATCAGATGAACGTATCATCAGTTCCAGCGAAATACGGAACTGATGAGTTTGAGCTGTCGGGCTTGACGGCTCGACAAGGAAACTACGTCGATGCACCGTGTGTTTCTGAGAGCCCTGCAGTGCTTGAATGTGAACTTTGGAAGGTTTTAGATCTGCCTCATAGTAGCAGAAAAAAAAATACGGGAAACTACATCGTTATTGGTCATGTAATAGGTATATATATAGATGATAATTTTATTAAAAATGGTTTATTTGATTTTAAACTTGCAGAGCCTCTAGGGCGTTTGGGTTANATGGATTATGGCATTATTAATGCAGAAAATAGTTTCACCAAAAACAGGCCAGAATTAAATGAAGGTGGAGAAGTTTTACCTGTCAAAGAGTGGGATGGAAGCTATAAATGATAAAAAAAATAAAAGATTATCCCCTTGCAGTTTCATCTAAATNTACCCATATCTGTACTAAGGAAAAGTTAAGGAGTTTTTATGTCTACTTTTGACGAAAGAAAAAAAGCATTTGAAAAAAAATTCGCCCATGACTCTGAAATACAATTTAAAGTCGAAGCCCGAAGAAATAAAATGCTTGGGTTATGGGCAAGTGATCTATTAGGAAAAACAGAAGCAGAAGCAAATGACTATGTTAAAGAAGTTATCAAAGCAGATTTTCAAGAAGCTGGCGATGAGGATGTCTACAGAAAACTGGCAGAGGATCTTGGTAATTTAGCTTCAGAAGATGAAATTAGAACAAAAATTTCACTTTTAGCTGTTAAAGCGAAAGATGAAATAATGAATGAAAATTAAAAGAAAAAATTTAGGTTCAATAGTAAATAATTTTGCTAAAATTAACTGAATGATTAATAATTAGACTTTTCAGATAAGGTTGCCCGGATGTAGTTTTATCTAAATCACTTTAAGATCTATAATTTATGAAACTGGAAAGGTATTGGTAACTAATATGACCGTTCATATAGGTGCTAAAAATGGAGAGGTAGCTGATACAGTCCTTATGCCCGGTGATCCCATGAGAGCCAAATGGGCTGCAGAAAAATTTTTGAGCAATATAAAAGAAGTTAACAGTGTCCGCGGAATGCTCGGTTTTACGGGTGAATGGAAGAAAAATAGAGTAACATTCCAAGGTTCTGGNATGGGAATGCCATCACTTTCAATTTATGTGAATGAACTTATTAAAACCTATAAAGTCAAAACCTTTATTAGGATAGGCTCTGCAGGTGGAATGCAAAAGAAAATAAAGATAAGGGATATTGTCTTGGCGATGACAGCGACTAGCCTCTCAACTCCTTCTTCCAGTATTTTTAAAGAAATTAACTTTGCCCCATCAGCTGATTTCAATTTACTCATGAATGCATACAAAGCTTCTCAACTAAAGGAAAGTCCAGTTCACGTGGGTGGAATATATTCATCCGATACTTTCTATGATGAAAGAGAAGATCTAAATAAAGAGATGGTTAGGCATGGCATTCTGGCAGTTGAAATGGAAACAGCAGAACTATATAACTTAGCCTTAAGATATCAGTGCAGAGCTTTGTCAATCCTGACAATAAGTGACCACCTGATAACAGGTGAAGCTCTTCCATCTAATGAACGTGAACGTAGCTTTGGTGAAATGGTAGAAATTGCTCTTGAAGCTGCTTTCCATTAGCTAAAGCCTTCTTCGTCTTTTCAACCGCCTTGGACCCTTCATATTTTCTAAATCTGTTCCATCCGAATTCGAAGATAGAGGGCCTAGCTTTTCTACAATTTCATCAATTGAAGGCTTTTTCATAGGCTTTTGATCTTCTAAAGCCTGCCTCATCACAGTCAGATGCTCTGGTGTAGTGCCACAGCAACCACCTATTATTTTGGCACCAGCATCTCGTGCCAAACAAGCATACGATGCCATAAGCTCGGGTGTTCCATCATAACGGATCTTACCATCTGCGTATTTTGGAATTCCTGCATTGCCTTTTGCAATTATAGGTAAACTCAAATCCTCAAAACCCAAAAGTGTACGAATTAAATCGGAAGGCCCTACACCACAATTTGCTCCATAAGCTAGTGGCTTATAATCCATTTCTGAAATATTCTTGGAAAATTCTTTTGATGTTATACCCATCATTGTTCTTCCGGAGGTATCAAAACTCATCGTGCCGCACCACTCCATCTCAGCCAACTTTGCTGCATCAATAGCAGCTCTGAGTTCATCTAAGTGCGAAATGGTTTCAATCCACAAAATATCTGCACCACCTTCTTTCAAGCCTTCTGCCTGAATGTGAAAAACCTCTACAGCATCTTTAAAACTTAGAGCTCCAAGAGGTTGCAAAATTTCTCCCGTTGGTCCCATAGATCCAGCTAACACTATTTTTCTTTTTTCCTTTTCGATTTCTTCACGCCCTAACTCAGCTGAAAGTTTGGATAACCGAAAATCTTCCCTTTCTTTATTATGAAGCTTAAGCCTACAGCTATTTGATCCGAAGGAGTTGGTTAAGAAAAGGTCACAACCTGCATCGATAGAACTTCTGTAAAGTTTTCTTATTTTTTCTGGCTGCAGATCATTCCACAACTCAGGAGCATCACCCGATTGAAGTCCCATGTTGAATAATTGGGTACCGATAGCCCCATCTGCTAGTATCCAGCCCTTTTCATGTAAAATATTTCCAAGGGTATTTTCCATAGCGCTTTAATACTAACATGGTTTTAGAAAAAAGTAAGATTTTTTAGGTTAAGATTTCCTTGATTCCCGATAGGCCATAAGGCTTGTTGCAAAAACTATAAGTGCACCTCCAATAAATAAACCATGTCCAGGAAAGTCCTTAAACATAAAATAACCAATCAGGATCGACCATAGTAACCTAAGATAGTCAAATGGTAGAAGGAAAGATACTTCACCTCTTCTGAGAGCAGCATTTAGGCTTGTTTGAGCAATAGTTCCAAAAATCGCAATTACTAGCAGAATTATTAATTGATTTTGAGTAGGTGTCTCCCATACATAAATACTCATAGCTAAAGCTAAGGGCACATTTCCTACTGTCTGCCAGAATGCAATTGAAATATCTGAATCAAAATGTGTGAGTTTCTTTGCTATGAGAACTGATATTGCCCAAGATAAAGATGCAATCAAGACAAGTATAGGACCAAGTCCAATCTCAAGGTCAGGCCTTACGACTATAAACACACCAACTAAACCCGTTAATATTGCGAACCATCTCCATCGCCCAACTTTCTCACCAAAAAATATAATTGCCAACAATGTTGCAAAAATTGGTACAGTAAAGCCTAAAGTCACTGCCTCTGCTAGGGTCACTATGCTAAGCCCATAGAAGAAACAAAGCAAACCACCAGAACCTATAAAACCCCGAAAAATCTGTAGCTTTGGATGTGCCGTTTTAAATATAGAAGGGCCCCACTTAAACATTAGGGGTAATAGGAGCAAGACTCCTAAAAAAGCCCTAAAGAAAACGATTGTAAAAGGATGAACCTCGGAAGACAAAAAGCGTACACCTGCCTGCATTACTGTAACTATTATCCCTGAAAAAAGTATAAGCGTAACTGCAATAACTAGTGGTATTTTTCTTTTATCTATAAATTTAATTATTTTCTTCTCCTAGAAACAATATAAGCCTATGCTTTAATCATTACATTTTTAAAATTAAGGTACTAACTTAATGAAGACATTATGGCATTTAGAGAATATAAAAAAACCTAAATATAAAAGCTTCTGCTTTAAATAAAAATGGATAATGCGTATGTCACAACTTAAGTCATTAAATGACTGTCGGCAAGATCTAGTAGATGTCGCAATGGGGAGAAAATTTGCTGACACCGTAATTCGAAATGGGACATGGGTAAATGTATATTCTGGTGAACTTATCCAAAACACAGACATTTCTATTAAAGCAGGAAGATTTGCATTTATAGGGCCTGATTCAAAGCACACGATCGGGAAAGATACTAAGGTCATAGAAGCTAACGGAAAATATTTAGTTCCCGGATTTTGTGACGCCCACATGCATATCGAAAGTGGAATGGTTACTATTACTGAATTTTCAAGAGCTATTATTCCTCATGGTACTACAACTATGTTTGTTGATCCTCATGAAATAGCTAATGTATTGGGTCTTCCCGGAATTAAATTGATGCATGATGAAACATTGAATTTGCCTATTAATGTTTATGTTCAAGTACCAAGCTGTGTACCCTCTGCTCCAGGGCTAGAGACATCTGGGGCTTCACTTGATGTAAATGAGATTTCTGAAGCATTGAACTGGCCTAATGTATGCGGTCTAGGTGAAGTAATGAATTTCCCAGGTGTGGCTAATAATGATAGAAAAATGGTTGATGAAATCTCAGCAACTTGGGCTGTAAATAAAACTATCGGGGGACATTATGCTTCCACAGATCTCGGACTCAACTTTCATGGCTATGTTGCTGGAGGACCACAAGATGATCATGAAGGGACACGGAAAGAAGACGCCATAGCAAGAGTAAGGCAAGGAATGAAGGCAATGCTAAGGCTTGGATCTGCTTGGTATGATGTAGCTTCTCAGGTAAAAGCGATAACGGAGGACGGTCTTGATTCAAGAAATTTTATTCTATGTACAGACGACTCACATTCCGGAACACTTATTGAAGAAGGACATATGAATCGAGTAATTAAACACGCTATTTCACAAGGTTTAAAACCAATTACTGCAATTCAAATGGGTACAATTAATACTGCACAGCACTTTAAAATGGAATATGAGTTGGGTTCAATTTCTCCTGGTCGACGGGCAGACATGATTATTACCTCTAGCCTCTCTGACCTGCCAATTGAAACAGTTTTGGCACGGGGACAGGTTGTTGCAGAAAATGGTGTTCTCAAAGAAAAATTACCAAAATTTACCTACCCAAAATTTGCCAGATCTACCATTAATATAAAGAAGAGAATAGACCTTCATGATTTTGATATAAAAATAAAGAATAGCAATAAGAAATCAGCAAAGGTTAGAACGATTGGGGTAATCGAAAACCAAGCACCGACAAAGTTACTTATATCTAAGCTAAAAGTTGAGGGTAAAATCGTTGAAATGGATCGAGCTAAAGATATATGTCAGATATCATTAATTGAGCGCCATCACTCCACTGGAAAAATTGTAAACGGTTTTGTTTCAGGCTTTGGGTATAAAGTTGACTGTGCTGTCGCTTCGACCATTGCACACGATAGCCATCATATGATCGTCGTGGGAACAGAAAAAAAAGATATGGCCTTAGCAGCAAATAAACTTAATGAAATTGGTGGAGGTTTAGTTGTTTTTTCAAAAGGAAAATTGTTAGCTCTTCTAGAACTACCAATAGCAGGCCTTATGTCTGATAAGGTCGCTGAAGTTGTGGCAAAAAAGGCAAATTTGATTGTTTCAGCAATGGAAACCTGTGGGTGCCAGTTGAATAATGCCATAATGCAGCACTCCCTTCTGGCTCTAGCTGTAATACCTGAAATAAGGATCTCAGATTTAGGGATAATAGACGTAACTAAATTCAAGCATGTAGATCTTTTTGTTTAATCTTATTTAAGATTCATGAAGTCAAAAAAAATATCCCTGTAAGAGGTTTCAATCAATGATCAAAATCAATTTACTAGAAAACCTTAAACAAGATTTAGAGTCAGTTGTTATACGCGCAGGAAGTGCGATTATGGAAGTATATGAAAAAGACTTTGAGTTTCACAAAAAGTCTGATGGATCCCCAGTTACTGAAGCTGATAAATTGTCAGAAAATATCATAATACCGGCTTTAAAAGATCTGTGCCCTGACATACCAATAATTTCAGAAGAAAATTCTGAAAGCCATAAGATACAAGCTACTGAAACTTTTTTTTTAGTTGACCCTTTAGATGGAACAAAAGAGTTTTTAAAAAAAGATGGTAAGGGCAGCTTCACAGTCAATATAGCATTAATCCAGAATAATCTCCCAATCTTTGGAATAGTTTATGCACCAGCGCTTGGTAGATACTTCTCTGGAATAACCTTAAATAGTTTCTCCGAAGAACGAGATATTCCGACAAAGCGTTTAAATTTATCTAAAACTAAGAACCTAAATATAATCGCCGTAGCCAGTTCCTCACACCGAGATCAAGAAACAAATAATTGGTTAATTTCTCATAATATTGAAAAGACAGTATCTATTGGATCTTCTCTAAAATTCTGTCTTGTCGCTACTGGTGAAGCTGACGTTTACCCAAGGTTCGGACCTACAATGGAATGGGACACAGCTGCAGGTGATGCTATTCTTAGGGCTGCCGGAGGTTCTGTAACAGATACTGATGGCATAAATATATTCAAATATGGAAAAGCAAACTATAGAAACGGTGGCTTTATCGCATGGGGTCAATTCAGACCACAAAAAAGGTAGAGGTAAAATGGAATTCACGATTAAAAAAATAGAAACTTTTACTAACGTACATGTAAGTGCTGTTAAATTAACAATGGATGACGGATCGACGGGCTGGGGGCAAATGTCAACCTATTGTGCTGACATTACTTGTGAAATTTTCCACCGACAAATCGTTCCTCATATTTTGGGAGTTTCTTTTTCATCTTTTGAAAGTGTTGAAAATTTGATTCTTCGGAAAGAGCATAAATTTCCAGGTTCATACCTTTTGAGAGCTTTTTCTGGCATAGACACCGCTCTTTGGGACTGGTTGGGAAAAATCAAGGGAGTATCAGTAGTTGAATTATTAGGAGGACAGCCAGGTACATTAAGAGTTTATGGCTCATCTATGAAACGAGATATTACACCTAAAAACGAAGCTCAGCGCTTGTGCAAACTAAGGGACGAATTCGGATTTGATGCCTTTAAGTTTAGAATTGGCTCTGAGTGCGGTAACGGTAAGGACGAATGGGAAGGAAGAACTGAAGAGATTATACAAACTGTTCCGAAAGCACTAGGTCATGGAGTAGAAAAACTTGTCGATGCAAATAGCTGTTATTTTCATATAGACGCTATAGAGATAGGAAAAAAATTAATCGATAACGACATCTCTCATTTTGAAGAACCGTGCCCCTACTGGCTGCCGAATGAAACAAAGAAGGTAACAGAAGCTCTTGAAATCGATGTAACCGGAGGAGAGCAGGACTGTGACATACGAATCTGGCAAGATCTTATTGATAGAAAAGTGACAGATATAATGCAACCGGATGTTATGTACATGGGAGGTTTAACTCGCGCTCTCAGAGTTGCAGAAATGGCGAATAAGGCAAATATACCCTGCACACCTCACGCCGCCAACTTATCTTTGGTGACCATTTGCACTATGCATTTTTTAAAATCAATTCCAAACTCCGGTAAATACCTTGAACTTTCCATAGAGGGATCAGATTACTACCCATGGCAGGTAGACCTATTTGATGGAACCCCTTTTGAAGTAAAAGAAGGCCATTGCTTAATTCCAAGTGGTCCAGGGTGGGGAGTTGATTTTAATAAAAATTGGCTTGAAAAATCTAGTTATAAGCTGTGTGAAATCTAAAAATTAAATATGAAATTTCCTAATAAAGAAAAAAGGCTTCAAAATTTATTTTTAGGCGATACGTTATTCTTTAAAACACTTTATAAAAAGGATTCGTAATGGCATCAGGAAAGAATATCCAAACGTACTTTAACGGCGAATGGAAAAGTGAAAATACACCAATTATGAAAGCAGCTGATCATGGTACTTGGTTAGGAACCAGTGTTTTTGATGGTGCCAGATACTTCGATGGGGTCGCTCCGGACCTTTTGGCACATTGTAATAGGGTTAACCAATCCGCTAAAGCAATGATGATAACACCAACAGTCGCTGCAGACGATATGGTAAAAATAATTTGGGAAGGTTTGAAACGATGTGAAAAATCAGCTCCAATTTATATTCGCCCTATGTATTGGGCGGTAGATGGCGGCGAACTTGCAATTGTTCCTCTAGAAAATTCTACAGCTTTTTCAGTTTGCTTGGAAGAGATACCGATGGCTCCAGCCGATAGTTCAACAACACTCACAACTACTCGTTTTAGAAGGCCTGTACTTGCTGATAATGTAGTTAACGCCAAGGCAGGTTGTTTATACCCAAATAATGCTAGAATGCTCACCGAAGCGAGATCCAAAGGCTTTGGAAATGCCCTCGTTTCAGACTTTGCAGGGAATGTAGCTGAAACAGCGACAGCCAACATATTTATGGTGAAAAATGGAGAAATTTTTACCCCTATCTCAAATGGTACTTTCCTGGCTGGTATAACACGAGCCCGCCATATAAAGAACTTTCGTGACAATGGTTATAAAGTTATTGAAAAAGTCTTATCTTACGCAGATTTTCATGATGCGGATGAAGTTTTTGCTTCTGGAAATATGATGAAGGTTACTCCTGTATCAGCATTTGATGAAACTAATTTTCAAATTGGACCGGTAACCAAAAAAGCTCGAGAAATGTATTGGGACTGGGCACTATCCGAAAAACCTTAATTAAGTAACGGCTTTCTTCTTAGTAAATTTATCTTTTTTCCAAAGATCCTGTCTTAATATTCTTTCAAGGCAGGTAACAGCATTTAAAATATCGTCTTCATTAATATACAAAGGTGTTATACCAAAACGCATAATATTTGGTGCTCTAAAATCACCAATCACACCTTCATCTATTAGTGCCTGAATAACAGCATATCCATCATCAAAGAAAAAAGATACTTGAGATCCGCGAAGTTCTGAATTTCTCGGGCTTGCAAGTTTTATCTGTGGACATTTCTTTTCCATTTCACGAATAAATATCTCTGAAAGTTCAATAGTTTTTTCTCTTAAATCTGACATTTCGATATTATCCCAAATATCTAATGCCTTTTCCAAAATAGACATCTGAATTACCGACGGTGTTCCGACCCTCATTACATCAATTGTTTCTGCTTTTCTAAATTCTCTTTCAAAAGCAAAAGGTGCCTTATGGCCCAACCAGCCCTTAATTGTTGGCGAACACTTTTTAATTAAATCTGGTCTTACGTAAATAAATCCTGGAGCCCCTGGACCACCGTTCAAATATTTGTAAGTGCATCCAACAGCAAAGTCACAATTGCTTTTCTCTAAATTTACGGGCAATGCACCTGCACTATGTGCCAAATCCCAAAGCATAACGGCACCACTAGCATGAGATTTCTTTGTTATANGTTCTAGATCATGGATCCTACCAGTCCGATAATCNACTTGNGTTAACATTACCACCGCAACATCTTCATTGATGGAGCTTTCAACTTNTTCTGGTTTAACAATTCTCAATTCNAAATTTCTATTTAAGGTATCTATTAACCCTTTAGCAATGTATAAATCCGAAGGAAAATTTCCAGAATCAGTCAGTATCACTTTTCTTTCATTATTNAAGTCTAATGCNGCTCCCAGCGCCTGATATAACTTTAGTGATAAAGTTTCTCCCAAAATTATCGANCCGTCTTCAGCTTTCAAAATTCTAGCAAGCTTGTTTCCCACTCGAACTGGCTGGTCCATCCAGTGGGATTCATTCCACCCCTTAATTAGCTTTTCTCCCCATTCTTTATTTATAACTCTTTCTGACTCTTCAGTTATCCCTTTCAAAAGAGGTCCNAATGANTTGCCATCCAAATAAATAATATTTTNAGGCATATCAAAAAAAGATTTTCTATAAATGGAGNTCATAACTACCTANAAGATATNNTTCTCANAAAGATGTANGATGCTTTTACGAAATAGAANAATTATAGTCTACTCTATTTTTTTGGATCTNCTATATTCTCANGNCAGATTGACACATATTTNCCTGACCNANTANTATANACAGAATTATCAAATTTCTTANCCCANTCTATCACAATNCACCTNATTTATTTTTTTNATACTGACTAAAAAATAGACCAAANAGAATCAATAACAGNGCAAGNAGTGCACCAGNTGGTANCGTTTCTTGATTAAAGAANACCCCAAATAGTACAGCCCATATTGGCACCTGATANTTTACCAGNCTCATAAAAGATGGCCCCGAATTTTTAACCAAATATACAAGAATAATTGTTGCTATTCCNGTAGGNAGAAACCCTAANAANANAACNCCNATAANNGANCGNAAAGTTATNACAGNGGNTAAATCAGANAAAATAAATNAAATTGGNGNAATAATTAAAGCTGCCAACAAAAGTGCNCCNGCNCTAAATGACAAACTAGANACAGTTTGCGGNGANCTTCTCGTAATAATAGAGCCAGTCGCNTAACACAAAGTTGCCAANAANCACAACATTTTTGCTAATATAGTANNTTCATNAAACGAAAAATTTACTATTTCTGATGGCTCAAACAGAAAAAGTACNCCTGCAAATCCTATCAAAAAACCTATGACTTTTCTTGGTGTCATATAATCACCTTTACCAAAAATATGAGCCAANGGTAAAACNGCTAGGGGCACCATAGTCATGGTGATACCAGCAAANCTAGAAGTTACNTGNAGCAAAGCCCAAGAAAGTAGNCAAAAAGGNATAACATTTGAAAGNAAAGCCATGCCCGCACAGTATGGCCAGATCGATCTTCCCGCTGANTTAAATTTGGGCAAACCTTCNCCAATGGCCAGACAAAATANNAGAACAACAAAGGCTCCTATTATTATCCTNCATGCGGCAACTTGAATTGGAGAAAAAGATTCTAATGAAATACTAACAGCTAAAAAAGAAAAGCCCCAAATNAATCCTAAGAAAAAAAGTAANCACCAACTTTTNAAATCTCTTTTTAGTGTATTTGTTGTCAACTTGGATTTCTTNGAAAGTTATAATGCCAAGTTCGTATNGCCCATAAGNGTCTTATCTACTNCTCTTGCACATTGNCGNCCTTCCCTAATAGCCCANACAACTAAAGANTGCCCACGCCTCATATCTCCAGCAACCCANACCTTTTCATTNCTAGTTTTGTAATTTTTATCTGTTGCTAANACATTACTTCTATTATCNAGATCNAANCNTAANTCCGAAATCATGCCNGAGGTNTCAGGAGATANAAAACCCATNGCAAGCAGAACTAAATCCNCTTTTAAAGAGAATTNTGAGNCTTTAATCGGAGAAAATTTTTCGTCAACGCGTATGCAATGAAGCTGAGATACTGATCCATTCTTTCCAGTAAATTTATCTGTCATCACAGAAAATTCTCTTTCTGCTCCCTCCTCTTGGCTAGATGATGTGCGCATCTTTAAGGGCCAATTAGGCCAAGTTAGNAATTTATTTTCTNTCTCNGGAGGCTNNGGCATTATTTCCAATTGGGTTACCGAAAGAGCTCCTTGGCGAATTGATGTTCCAATACAGTCTGAGCCTGTATCGCCACCACCTATAACCACNACNTGCTTNCCATTTGCTAAAACAGGTAACGAATTTGCTACTGTNGTTTCCCCAGATACTCTTCTATTTTGTTGAGGCANGAATTCCATTGCAAANTGNACCCCANCTAAATCTCTNCCACTTATTTCNAGNTCTCTTGGNNTTTCTGCGCCTCCCGNTAAAATCACAGCATCACTTTTCTCAATTATTNNATCAATNGCAATATCTNNCCCAACATTAACGCCTGTGTGAAAAATAACACCTTCCTTGCTCATCTGCTCTACCCGTCTATCTATNTGAAATTTTTCCATTTTAAAGTCAGGGATTCCATATCTTAACAACCCNCCNGCCTTTTCATTCTTCTCATAAAGATTCACATTATGNCCAGCTCTAGCTAATTGTTGCGAAGCAGCCATACCAGCNGGCCCAGATCCAATAACAGAAATTANCTTTCCAGTTTTATTCTGATTAATTTCAGGCNGGATCCAGTTATTCTTCCACGCCCGATCTACAATTGAGCATTCAATTGATTTAATGGTTACAGGTTCATCTATAATNTTGAGGGTACATGANGCTTCACANGGTGCAGGACAAATTCTNCCNGTGAACTCAGGAAAATTATTTGTAGAATGCAAATCCCTTGAAGCCTGCTCCCAATCTCCCTTATAAACTAAATCATTCCAATCAGGAATTTGGTTGTTAACAGGGCAACCCTTCAGGCCTTTCACATCATGGCAAAATGGTATCCCACATTCCATACATCGACTTGCTTGATCTTTGAGCACCTGCTCTGGAAGAGGTATTACAAATTCCTTAAAATTTCTAATGCGATCTGCTGCAGGCCTATATTTTCTGTCCTGCCGATCAACTTCTAGAAAACCTGTTACTTTCCCCATTATTCAGACAATTCCCTGTTTAATTTATATTCTACTCTGCTGCTACACCAGATGCTTTTTGCTGAGCCTCGATCTCCTCTAGTGCCCTTCTATATTCCGTTGGCATAACTTTCAAGAATTTAGGCCGAAAAACTTCCCAGTCATTTAGAATTTCTGCTGCTCTTTTTGACCCTGTAAAAGTTTTATGATTTTCAATTAATAGGCGAAGCCTCTCATCGTCAAACCGCGTCATGTCTTTAGTTATATCTACTCTTCCATGATGCTCTATGTCTCCTCCGATGTGATGTTCTGATTCCATCAAATCATCCTCTGCCGGAATCGGCTCTAGATCAACCATTGCCATATTGCAACGCCTTGAGAAGGTTCCGTCATCATCAAGAACATAAGCAATACCTCCAGACATACCAGCGGCAAAATTTCGACCTGTCTTGCCTAAGACTACAACTATCCCTCCGGTCATATATTCACACCCGTGATCACCCACTCCCTCCACCACCGCAGTAGCTCCTGAGTTTCTCACAGCAAATCTTTCACCAGCAACACCTCTAAAATAGCACTCACCATCTACAGCTCCATATAGAACGGTGTTGCCCACTATAATAGACTCTTCTGCCACAATGTTTTTTGCCTCCTTGGGAGGGTATATAATAAGCTTGCCGCCAGAAAGTCCCTTACCAACATAGTCATTCGCTTCACCTTCAACTTCGAATGTAACCCCTCTTGCTACCCATGCACCAAATGCCTGTCCCGTAGTTCCAAAAAATTTAATCCTTATTGTATCTTCAGGAAGACCTTCATGTCCGTATCGCATCGCCAATTGACCAGACAACATTGCCCCTGTGGATCGGTTGTTACTTTTTATCTGCATGTTCAACTCAACCGGTGTTTGATTTTCAATAGCTGCTCTTGTTTTCTCTATTAATTGCAAATCTAAAATATTATCTATTGGGTGTTTCTGTTTTTCATTGTTATAAGAAACAATATTCTTTCCAGAATTTGGGTTATGAAATAGCTTGCTAAAATCTAATCCATTAGCTTTCCAGTGATTTATGGCTTCAGACTTATCCAAAATTTCTAACTTTCCAATCATTTCATCAAATTTTGAAAAACCCAATTCTGCCATAATTTCGCGAACTTCCTCTGCAACAAAAAAGAAATAATTTATCACATGCTCAGGTTGACCACTAAATCGTTTTCTCAATACAGGATCCTGGGTGGCTACTCCTACAGGGCAAGTATTTAAGTGACACTTTCTCATCATAATACAACCAGATGCAACTAAAGGAGCAGTAGAAAAGCCAAACTCGTCTGCCCCAAGAAGAGCTCCAATGACCACATCTCGACCAGTTCTTAAACCTCCATCAACCTGAACTGCAATTCGATTTCTCAAGTTGTTCTTAAGTAAGGTTTGATGCGTTTCTGCCAATCCTATTTCCCAAGGTGATCCAGCGTGTTTTACAGATGTTAAAGGACTAGCCCCTGTACCGCCTTCCATACCCGAGATTGTTACATGGTCTGCTTTAGCTTTAGATACACCTGCTGCTACTGTACCAACACCTACCTCAGATACGAGTTTAACGGAAATATCAGCTCTAGGGTTCACGTTCTTAAGGTCAAAAATTAATTGAGCTAAATCCTCAATTGAGTAAATATCATGATGCGGAGGAGGTGAAATCAATCCGACGCCAGGAGTTGAATGACGTACCTTTGCTATAACTGCATCTACCTTATGTCCTGGGAGTTGCCCACCTTCTCCAGGTTTTGCACCTTGGGCCATTTTGATTTGAATCATATCAGAATTAACCAAATATTCCGTTGTTACACCAAAGCGACCCGATGCTACTTGCTTTATAGCGGAGCGACGGCTATCACCGTTTTTTAAAGGATGGAACCTTTCAATTTCCTCCCCGCCCTCTCCAGTATTTGATTTACCTCCAATACGGTTCATAGCTATAGCTAAGTTTTCATGGGCTTCCGCTGAAATAGAACCGTACGACATAGCACCAGTAGCAAATCGCTTTACAATTTCTGATGCCGATTCCACTTCTTCTAAATTAATTGGTTTTTTACCAAATTTTTCAGGCGGCTTTAATTTAAACAGACCCCTAATAGTTAATAATCGTTCAGATTGATCGTTAATCAATTTTGAAAAATACCTGTATTGATCTTTGCTATTTCCTCTGACCGCATGTTGCAAGCTTGTTATTTCATCCGAAGTCCAAGCATGTGTCTCACCTCTCCTTCTCACTGCATATTCACCTCCAACATCGAGAGCGTGCCTTAGTACGGCTATATCTGAGTAAGCATCCTGATGCCTCCTGAATGTCTCTAAAGAAACCTCATTCAACCCCACTCCTTCAATCTGAGTAGCTGTTCCAGAAAAATATTTTTCAATAAATCTAGTTGACAACCCCACTGCGTCGAATATTTGAGCTCCACAGTAAGATTGATATGTTGAAATACCCATCTTTGACATTACTTTTAAAAGACCTTTATCAATTGATTTTATATATCTCTTTACTACTTGTTTATGATCTACCTCTTTTGGAAACATCCCCCTTTCATGCATGTCCGAGAGAGATTCGAATGCCAGATAAGGGTTTATAGCTTCTGCTCCATAGCCAGCGAGAACAGCAAAATGATGAACTTCCCGAGGTTCTGCCGATTCAACCACCAATCCAACTGATGTTCTCAAACCCTTTCTAATTAAATGATGATGTACAGCAGCCGTAGAGAGCAAAGCAGGCAAAGCTATTCTGCTAGGACCAAACTGTCTGTCAGAAAGTATGATAATGTTATCACCATTTTGGACTGACTTCTCAGCCTTGCCGCAAAGATCATCAATGCAAAGCTCCATACCTTCTGGACCTTTACTGACATTATAAGTTGTATCTAGAACTCTTGACGAAAAATGACTGTCACTAATTTCGCTTATATCACGAATTTTTTGGAGGTCTGAATTTCTAAGAATAGGTTGTCTAACCTCCAACCTTTTTTGGGATACATTATAGGTCTTTTCAAACAAATTCGGCCTAGGGCCTATAAAAGAGACCAAGCTCATTACAGATTCCTCACGAATTGGATCGATAGGAGGATTCGTGACTTGCGCGAAATTTTGCTTAAAGTAAGTATATAATAGCTTAGATCTATTAGACATAGCGGAAATAGGAGTATCTGTCCCCATAGAGCCTATAGCTTCCTGACCAGTAGTTGCCATTGGAGTCATAAGCATTTTAACATCTTCCTGTGTATAGCCAAAAGCTTTTTGGCCGTTGCGCAGATCTGATCCAGTGAAATTTCTAGATGACGATCTTTCTCCCTTTATGTCTTCTAATATAATTTGTGTATCTGCCAACCATTCCCTGTAAGGCTTCTCCTTGCTTAGTAGGTTTTTAATCTCTTCATCAGAAACAATCTCACCTTTTTCAAGATCGATTAAAAGCATTTTACCTGGCTGAAGTCTCCATTTGGCAACTACCTTGCCTTCATCAACAGGAAGCGTTCCAGCTTCAGAAGCCAAAACTACTGTATCATCATCCGTCACACAATACCTTGCAGGTCTCAATCCATTTCTGTCTAATGTCGCCCCTATTTGTCTACCGTCAGTAAATGCAATAGCTGCTGGACCATCCCAAGGTTCCATTAGTGCGGCATGATATTCATAAAAAGCTTTTCTTTTTTCATCCATTAAGGCATTTCCTGACCAGGCCTCTGGAATTAACATCATCATCGCATGTGGTAGGGAATAGCCCCCCTGAAACAATAATTCCAGGGCATTATCAAACGAAGCCGTGTCTGATTGCCCCTCGTAAGTTACCGGCCAAATTTTCTCAATATCCGTACCAAATAGAGGTGAAGACAAGGTAGCCTGACGGGCGGCCATCCAATTTACGTTGCCACGACACGTATTGATTTCACCGTTATGAGCTATCATTCGATACGGATGAGCGAGCCTCCAAGAAGGAAATGTATTCGTGGAAAACCTCTGGTGTACCAAAGCCAAAGCCGAAGTGAATCTCTTATCTTTAAGATCATTAAAATACTTTCCCAACTGATCGGCTAAAAACATACCTTTATAAACAATAGTCCTACATGAAAGTGAGACAGGGTAAAAATCATTCATTGATCCCAAAATTGAATAAATAGAATTGGAAATTACTCTACGCAACAAATATAATTTTCTTTCAAACTGATCCTCAGTTAAGCCTTCAGGTTTAGAGAAAAAGCCTTGGTAATGAGATGGTTCACTTTCTAAAATTTCAGGATCCTGTGACAATGATGAATTGTCTACCGGTACATCACGCCAGCCTAAAACTTTCATGTCAAATTCAGAGGCCAGGTCTTTAATCTTTAATTTTATACTCTCATGTTGACCAATCTCTCTGGGGAAAAAGAAAAATCCAACCCCGTACTCCCCTTCTTCTGGAATTTCAATTTTATCTTTCTTGCAAATAATAGAAAAAAAATCGTGTGGAATCTGAGTAAGCATTCCTGCACCATCGCCAACAAGAGGGTCAGCTCCAGTTGCTCCCCTATGCTCCAAGTTTTCTAAAATATAAAGACCATCGCTGATAATTTTATGGGATTTTTTTCCCTTAATGTTTGCGATGAAACCCAATCCACAAGCATCATGCTCATTTCTAGGATCGTATAGACCTTCCTTTTTTGATCTACCCTTCAAATTATCCGAAAAACAACCGAATTCAGATGCAATTAACCTGTTATTTTCTTCTACCAACACTGCTTTCCTAAAACACTTTGTTTCTCTCTTGTAACTGCTCACATTCAGTTACAGTTACCTTATCTCCTAATAGGTAACTATTTTAATTTTGCAAATTTACATGCAAAACCATTCATTAGAGAGGTTTGTCTATATTACTAATTGTCAAAAATCAAGGTTTTGCACTTTTCTATCAATAAATATAAAATGAGAATAGTAAGTTAATTGCACAAAAAATAGTACGCCATTTTGATATGAGAATTCGATCTGATACATGGGAAATGTTTTAGATCTACTGTTAATCCTACAAATTAACCCAAACCGTTTTTAGGTTTGTGTATTTCTCCAATGAATGAAGAGATTTGTCAGATCCATTGCCAGATTCCTTCATTCCAGGTAACGGGACTGTCATATCTGTTCCAGCGTATGTATTTACAGTGATCATACCTGACTTTATTCCATTTGCCATCTTATGTGCTCTTGATAAGTTGGATGTCCAAACTCCGGCCGCTAAGCCGTATGAAGTATCATTGGCAATTGATATAGCCTCTTCGTCTTTAGAAAACGGAATCACTGACAAAACTGGCCCAAAAATCTCTTCATGAAATATTTCATCTTTAGAGCTAATATTCTCAACAATTGTGGGTGACATATAAAAACCGCCAGATTCCTCTATTAAACGATCACCCCCCCAAACTATATTTTTTTCTCTGTTTTTTAACGAATCTAAAAACCTCAAATTTTTCAAAAGTTGTGCTTCAGAATGCACGGCTCCTATGTCATTGGAAAGATCAAGAGGATCACCAACCCTTAATTTTGATGTATAGTTACAAACGGTATCAAGAAAGTTTTGGTAAATTGAATGTTCGATCAATAACCTTGATCCAGCTACACAGACCTGACCGCTATTTCTAAAAATCGCATTTACTGCAGATTTAGCAGCCAATTCTAAATCTGGAGCATCGCTAAAAACAATATTGGGAGACTTGCCTCCTAATTCTAAATAAACTCGCTTTAGATTGGATTGGGCAGAATACTCCATTAATTTTCTTCCGGTAGGTCCTGCACCTGTAAAGGTCAAGACATCCACATCTTTAGATAAAGCAATGGCTTGTCCTGCTTCAGAGCCATACCCAGTAACTACCTGTAAAACTCCTGGCGGCAATCCAGCTTCCAAACCCAATTCTGCCAGCCTAAGTAAACTTAAAGAAGCACTTTCTGCAGGTTTTAAAATAACACTATTTCCAGCGGCCAAAGCAGGCCCAATTTTCCAAGCACCTATCATTAAAGGAAAATTCCATGGAACAATAGCCCCAACCACTCCAATTGGCTCCTTTTTAATTAAGCCAAGAATTCCTTCAGCTGTAGGGGCAATTTCGCCATAAACTTTGTCAATGGCCTCACCATAATACCTTAATGTTGCAGCCGCTGAAAATGGTTCTGCTTTCAAAGCCATATTTATTTCTGTTCCATTTTCTCTTACGCCCAGAACTGCCAAACTTAAAGCCTCTTTTTCTACAAGCTCTGCCCACTTTATTAATACCTTTTTTCTGTCAACTGGTGGTTGATTGGACCAACGTCCATCATCAAATGCTAATTTTGCGGCGTTAACTGCCACGTCCACATCTTCTCTTCTTGACCTCGGAATCATTGTTATAAGATTTCCATCAATTGGAGAAAACACGTCTATTGTCTCACCTGATAAACTTGTAGAGATTTTACCGTTAATTAAATTTCCTCTTGGGGTAATTTTAATATTTCGTAACTCGTCAATAATATTTTGGTCCATTTTGCCCTCCTAATCGAAATTCGCTTCTAGTTTTTTCAAACATTGTCTTAAAACAAGAACCTCACTTTCAGTAAGATTTTTTACTATCCTCTTCTCAAATCCTTCTGCTTCTTTTTTCAAATCATTATATACAGCTATGCCCTTTTCAGTAAGCGATAGAAATTCTACCCTTCTATCTTCTTCCGATGTCGTTCTTTTGAGATATTTCTTTTTTTCTAAACGAAATACTGCCCGACTTATTTTTGTTTTATGCGTTTTTGCATTAATACCTATATCTCTCGCTGTCATTTGACCAAAATTACCAAGGTGAAATAACACACGCCACTCGGTTCTTAAAATTCCATATTTTCCTTTATAAAAGGCCTGAAAATTGGCACTTACTGTCTCAGCAGCCTGAGTTAATATATAAGGAAGAAAATCTTCTATTAAAAAAAAATTGTTTTTTTGCATAGTAAAGCATTACATGTTGTTAGTTACAAAAACAACTGTTATATTAGTAACTATTACCTTTTAAGGAGGCATCAATGAATCGTTCTATTCCAAAAAATCAAATTAAACACAAAACTCCCTTGGATAGTAATGAAATTTCCTACATGTCCGGTTTTGGGAATGACTTTGAAACAGAAGCGCTGCCAGGAGCGCTGCCCCAGGGTAGAAACAGTCCACAAAAATGTAGTTATGGGCTTTACGGAGAACAGTTGTCTGGAACAGCATTTACTGCGCCAGGCCACCAGAATGAAAGAACTTGGTGCTACCGTATTCGACCTTCAGTCAAACATTCTCATCGTTATAAAAAAATTGATGTTCCTTTTTGGAAATCTGCCCCAAATGTCATTCAAGATATTATCAGTCTTGGCCAATATAGATGGGACCCCCTTCCTCATGATAACAAGCCTAAGAATTGGATAACAGGCATAAGAACTATGACGACTGCCGGAGATGTAAACACTCAGGTAGGAATGGCAAGTCACGTTTACCTAGTAACAGATTCAATGGTTGACGAATATTTTTATTCTGCAGATTCAGAACTCCTGATTGTGCCGCAGGAAGGTGAAATTAGATTTGCTACTGAACTTGGGGTAATTCATGCTTCTCCTAAAGATATAATAATAATTCCGAGAGGGCTCCTTTATAAAGTGGAGGTAATTAGTGGGCCTTGCCGCGGATTTATTTGTGAAAATTATGGCCAAAAATTTGGCCTTCCTAATAGAGGCCCAATAGGTGCCAACTGTATGGCAAATCGAAGAGACTTTAAAACACCTATTGCTCATTTTGAAGACAAAGAAACACCGTCAAAGGTAACGATTAAATGGTGCGGTCAATTCCATAGTACTGAAATAGGCCATAGTCCACTCGATGTTGTTGCATGGCATGGAAATTATGCACCTTGTAAATATAACCTCTCAGACTATTGCCCTGTTGGAGCAGTTCTTTTTGACCACCCTGACCCCTCTATTTATACCGTCCTCACAGCACCTTCCGGTATTGAAGGAACTGCAAATATAGATTTTGTTCTCTTCAGGGAAAGGTGGTCGGTAGCCGAAAATACCTTTCGACCACCCTGGTACCATAAAAATATCATGTCGGAATTAATGGGAAATATTTATGGACAATATGATGCTAAACCAGAGGGTTTCATTCCTGGGGGCGTTAGTCTTCACAATATGATGCTACCTCATGGACCAGATAAAGAAGCGTTTGAGAAAGCTTCTAATTCAGAACTAGTTCCTGCAAAGATGGAAAACACCATGTCATTTATGTTTGAAACTAGGTTCCCACAACATCTTACACAATACTCTGCTAAGGAAGCACCGATACAAGAAAATTATATTGACTGCTGGTCAGATATAGAAAAAAACTTTTCATATTAAATGAATAGAAGTAAATCAGTAATAAAATTGGGAGAAATATTTTGTCTTTAATTTTAAGTTGGGTTGAAACGGCTAACGTTCCGAATAATTCTTTTCCACTGAACAATCTTCCTTATGGAGTTTTTTCCACAAAAAAAGACGGCCCTAGATGTGGAGTTAGGATCGGAGATATGATTTTAGATCTAAAGGCCATGGAAAGCGAGGGACATATAAATTTTGATGGTGTATTTGCAAGCCCTTACTGGAATGATTTTATCACCTTAGGAGAAGAAAAATGGACTGAATTGCGGCAAAAGCTCATCGAATACCTCCACAAGGATTTCAGCAAAAAAGAAGAAATACTCAAGTTGATATATAAAGCAACTGATGCAACTATGCATCTGCCTATTAAAGTAGCAGAGTATACTGATTTTTATTCTGGCCGAAATCATGCACAAAACGTTGGCACAATGTTTAGAGGTCCAGAAAATGCTCTCCCTCCAAACTGGCTCCATATGCCAATTGGATATAATGGAAGGGCATCATCTGTTGTAGTATCTGGGACGGATATACGTCGACCACAGGGTCAACTAAAGGGACCTGATTTTGATATACCAAAATTCTTACCAAGTCGGCGATTCGATTTTGAATTAGAAATGGGAGCAATTGTTGGCAAGGGAAGTAATGGACCCGTTTCAGTTGACCAAGCTGATGACATGATTTTTGGATATGTTATTTTAAATGATTGGTCAGCCAGAGACATTCAAGCTTGGGAATACGTTCCATTGGGTCCATTTCAAGCTAAAGCCACAGCCACTAGCATTAGTCCTTGGATTGTAACAAAAGATGCACTAGAACCTTTTAGATGCTCAACCCCTAAGCGAGAATATGAGCTTTTACCATACCTAAAAGATACAAAACCGATGTTATATGACATTGAACTGTCAACTTACATACAAACACAAAAATCAAGTGAACTAGTTCTATCAACCACAAATTTTAGTGAAATGTATTATTCATCAGCCCAGCAAATAGCTCACCATACCTCTAGCGGATGTCCAATGAATGTTTGCGATCTAATAGGCTCAGGAACTATTTCCGGTGAAGAGAAAAGTCAGCGTGGAAGTATGCTTGAATTAAGTTGGGGTGGAAAAGAGCCCATAAAGCTTGAGAATAATGAAACTCGAACATTTCTTGAGGATGGGGATATATTAACTTTACGAGGACAATGTAATGGCTCCAATTATTCTATTGGTTTTGGAACATGTTCTGGAAGAATTTTGCCAGCAGAAAAATAAATTAAGTAAGGAATAGAATATGGTTAAGAAATTTGCATCACAGAATGATATGGATGAAAAGAAAATTAGCTTTACTGAAATTGGTGAAGGTCTTTATGCTTTTACAGCTGAAGGAGATCCGAATTCTGGTGTAATTATTGGCGATGAAAGCGTAATGGTAATAGAGGCGCAAGCAACTCCATTACTAGCTGAGAAAGTTGTTGCGGAGATCAGAAAAGTTACTGACAAGCCGATAAACCATATAGTATTAACACACTATCATGCAGTTAGAGTTTTAGGCGCTTCAACATATGGCGCAAATGAAATAATAATGTCTGACACCGCTAGATCAATGGTTGTCGAACGTGGGCAAGAGGATTGGGATAGCGAATTTCAACGCTTTCCTCGATTATTTGAAGGTCACGAAAAAATTCCTGGCCTGACATGGCCTACAACAACTTTTAGTGACTCAATGACCATTTATTTGGGAAATAGAAGAGTTGATATAAAACACCTTGGAAGGGCACATACTGCTGGAGACATAGTGATACATGTCCCAGACCAAAACGTTATGTTTACTGGTGATATTGTTGAATATAAATCAGCCTGCTACTGCGGTGATGGTCATTTTTCTGATTGGGGCAACACGTTAAACAAAATAAAGTCCTACCATTTAAATGCCATTGCTCCTGGTCGAGGAGATGCCTTAATAGGTACTGAATTGGTTAATGAAGCAATTGAATGTACTAGAGATTTTGTAGAAAGCACCTATCGTCCTGTTGTAAATATTGCTTCAAAAAATGGAACTCTTAAGGAGGCTTGGGATTTAGTAAGATCTGAATGTGATCATAAATTTTCAGACTACGCTATATATGAACACTGCTTACCCTTTAATGTTTCTAGAGCTTTTGATGAAGCTAGGGGAATTGACCATCCAAGAATTTGGACTGCCCAAAGGGATTTAGAAATGTGGGATGAACTTCAGGGATAAATTTTAGAATTTCTGACCGAGGAAATAAATAAGGCTAAACAGTTGTATCAGATCTTTAATACCCCATTATATAAATACCAAAAATCAACAGACCAGGATTCTAAAAATTTAAGACATTACAGAGTCCTAATAATTGGAGCGGGACCTGTTGGACTAAGTGCTGCAATTGACCTTGCTATTCAAGGAGTGGAAGTCTTAGTACTTGACGAAAGTGACAAAGTTAGCAACGGAAGCAGAGCAATCTGTGTATCAAAAAGGGCTTTAGAAATCTCTGAGCGGCTAGGGGTTGGTAAAAAAATGCTTGATAAAGGTGTAATTTGGAACCTAGGAAAAGTTTTTTTTTGACAATAAAAAAGTTTATGAATTTAACCTACTTCCCGAAGACGGGCATCAATATCCTGCATTTATTAACCTGCAACAATATTACGTAGAGGAATACTTGGTTTCACGGATTAGGGAGCTTCAAGAAAAAGGTTACTCCATTGAAATTAGGGGAGGCAATAAAGTTGAGGAAGTAATAAATGAGCCTGAAAAAGTAACCCTCAATATTAATACCATGGACGGAAATTATTCATTATCTTGCGACTGGCTAATCGCATGCGATGGACCTAAAAGTACTGTTAGATCCTCATTGGGATTAGACTTTGACGGGCAAATTTTTGAAGATAATTTTTTGATCGCAGATGTAACAATGGACGCGGAATTCCCAACTGAAAGGCGGTTCTGGTTTGATCCTCCTTTCAATAAAGGGCAATCAGCATTACTTCACAAACAACCAGATGGGGTTTGGAGAATAGATTTACAACTAGGTTGGGACATAGATAAAGAAACAGAAAAAAGAGAAGAAAACGTTATACCAAGATTGAAGGCCATGCTAGGTGAAGATGTAAATTTTAAGCTTGAATGGGTCAGTATTTATACTTTTCAATGCATGAAAATGGAAAAGTTTAAACATGGTAGAATTTTATTTGCTGGAGATAGTGCACACCAAGTTTCACCTTTTGGAGCGAGAGGGGCTAATTCAGGAGTACAAGATGTTGACAACCTTTGTTGGAAATTGAAACTTGTACTGGAGGAGAAGGCACCATTAAGCTTACTGGATAGCTATAACTTCGAGCGCGTTTTTGCAGCCGAAGAAAATATTACTAATTCCTCACGATCTACGGACTTCATAACACCCAAATCAAAAATCAGTATGGCGTTTCGAAATGCGGTACTTGAGCTCTCTGAAAGATATGATTTTGCTAGACCATTAGTCAATTCAGGAAGGTTATCAACACCCTCAACTTATGATAATTCAAGCCTAAACAGCTTGGATGGAATGAAAAACCCCACAAGGTCAAGGGTGGGCGCTCCATGTCCAGACCTGCCTTTTCATGATGACTACCTATTGAATAAAACTGGAAACCAATTTTGTGTGTTGACTTTTAATTGTAAAATTACTGAAACTTTAGAAGATTTATTCTTACCTGTAAAAACCATCGAAATCACAGAAGGGGATGAAAATAAAGATTTGATGCGTGATAGATTCTTAGGCCAATATAAAGAAGCCGTTTACCTTTTACGCCCTGATCAGCATATAGCTGGAAGATGGCCAAGTTACGATAAGGAAATTTTGTTAGAAGCACTAAAAAAAGCTACGGGTAACTAATGGGAAAAATTAATTTAAAACCAAATATAAAAAATAATGATGAATTTTATTCTAAACTCATAGCTGCCCACGAAGGCCTAAGTGAGGAAGAAAGTATTGAATTTAATTCGAGACTAATTCTAATTCTATCCAATCAAGTTGGTGACCCTGAAATATTGGCAGAGGCTTTGGAAATAGCAAAAAGGAGATAGAAATTGTCTAAAATTACGTTGTATGACTACTGGAGATCCTCCGCTAGTTATAGAGTAAGAATCGCATTAAATCTCGCTGGCTTACCTTTTGAAACAGTATCAGTCGATATTTTTAAGGGCGATCATAGATTAGAGAACCACTTAAAACGGAATCCCCAAAGTTTTGTCCCAGTAATTAATATTGATAACAAATCATTTACACAGTCTTTGTCTATTATTGAATACTTAAATGACACCAGAGGATTAGACTTGTTACCCAAAGACCATGCTAAGAGGGCAAGGGTGACCGCATTAGCTTATGCTATAGCTATTGACATACACCCCATATGTAACCTCTCAGTGTCATCTTTTGCAGAAGAAATTTCTGGAGAGGAAAATTACAAAAAAAAGTGGATGAAAAAATTTATCGGCCCTGGACTTGAAGCATTTGAAAAGCTATTAGAGGATTTTCCAAAGGGAAGTTACAGCGTAGGTGACACACCATCACTTCCTGACATATGTCTTATTCCACAAATTTACAACGCTATGAGATGGGAAGTAGATATAGCTCATTTATCACGAATTAATTCGATCATACAGTCTTGCAATAAACACCCAGCTTTCATTAATGCTCATCCGGATTTTTTTAAACCAAGCTAAAGTGATAAATAAGGTCAGCTTTTTGTCCGCATTAAATCCACGCCTTTCCTAACTGCAGGCCGTTCCTTCACACGTTGCCGCCAATTGGCGACATTAGGATAGGCATCAAGTGACCTCCCCATAGCTTTTGCTATCAAAACCCATGGCCAGGAAATTATGTCTGCTATAGAGTATTCATTTACAATGTACTCCTGGCCATCCAGTTGTCGCTCAAGGACTTCAAAGCAACGATCATATTCTTCAGCGTATCTATTAGCAGCATAACCATCTTTTTCAGATTCTGGAGCATAATTCCAAAAATGACTATGCTGCCCTCCCATGGGGCCCAAATTGCCAACTTGCCAGAAAAGCCACTCCATTACTTTCTTCTTACCTAACTTCGAATTTGGGATAAACTTTCCAGTTTTTTCAGCAAGATATAAAAGAATAGCCCCAGATTCAAAAACGGTCACCGGGGCACTTTTCTCACTGTAATCAACAATAGCTGGCATACGATTATTAGGACTAATTCGCAGAAAATCTGATTGAAATTGATCTCCCTTCTTCAAATCCATTAAGATGGTATTATAAGGCAACTCACACTCTTCAAGCATTATGCTAATTTTCCAACCATTAGGTGTCGGTGAGAAATAGAAGTCTATTGGTTTAGACATTTTCTTCACTTGAGATTTTTGGCGCAGCTAATACTTTCTTTTGAATTAAACTATTTATTTCTTCTTCTGAAAGTCCAAATTGCAGTAGAATTTTCTCTGTGTCGCCGCCCAGGGGAGGAGCATCTCTCATAAATGAAACAGGAAATTGAGAAAATCTAGGTGCTGGAACACACTGCCTTATTCTTCCAGCCTCAGAATGGTTTATTTCTATGATAGATTTGTTATTGACTACTTGAGGATGGCGAATGGCTTCTTTCCTTGTCAAAACTGGAGCACAAGGCACATCATATTTCGTAAGAATTTCTAACCACTCAACTGATTTTTTTTCTTTCAGCGTCTCCTGCGTTAACCTTAAGCGATCATCTATGTTTCTATGTCTCAACTCTGCAGTAAAAAATCTTTCATCGTTTATCAATTCCTTTTTTCCAAATGCATTACATAAAGCTTCCCACTCTTTGTCCGACTGAACAGCAACACTAATGAATCCGTCTGCAGTTTCATAAATTAAGTCGATAAAACTTTGTGCAGTTTCTTTTTCATATTCATCCCCAACAAATGTATGTCCCCCCATATCTGAGCCCCATAAAAATGCTAAGACAGTGTCTAACATGGAAACTCTAATATGATCTCCCTTACCTGATTTGAGCTTTTGAAAAAGAGAAGCACATATTGCTTGTGCCGTCGCATAACCCGTTAATTTATCAGGTAGGATTGTTCTAACAAGTCGTGGCCTTTCCTCATCTGAACCAGCTTGAACTGTCGTAAGACCTGAAAGCGCTTGAACAAGTGGGTCATAAACGGGTTTTTGAGCATAGGGTCCAGAAAAACCAAAGCCACATATAGAAACATAAATTAGTGAGGGGTTAATGGCTCTTAAAACTTTTTCCCCCAAACCCATGCGGTCAGCTACCTCAGGCCTGAAATTTTGTATAAAAACATCACTGTCTTTTACCATTTTTTTTAAAAGATCTACTCCATCTTTGTCTTTCAAGTTAATTGCAACTGAATATTTGTTTCTATTATTATTTAAAAAAGCAGCAGAGAACCCGTTTCTATTTGTAGATACTATCCTAGTGTAATCTCCAAACTTAGGATTTTCTATTTTTATGACCTGGGCTCCTTGATCAGCCAGAATCATAGTAGCAGTTGGGCCAGAAATCATGGCCGTCAAATCTAATACTTTCACACCTTCTAAGGGGCCACTCAAGAGAACCTCCACTTTTCTTTTAAGTTAATTTAATCTGTGTATCCTAGATCAATTTTTCTTACTCTGCTGCTTCCAAATAATCTGACATAGGAGGGCAGGTACAGATCAAATTTCTATCCCCAAAGGCATTATCTACCCTATTCACCGGTGGCCAGTACTTATCGACTCTAAATGCTCCTGGTGGAAAACAAGCTTGCTCTCTTGTGTATGGTCGATTCCAGTCTCCAACTAAATCTTCAACTGTATGTGGAGCATTTTTTAGAGGATTGTTTTCCTTGTCAATTTTTCCATCTTTTATATCTTCAGCCTCTGCATGGATCGCAATCATTGCATCACAAAACCTATCCAATTCAGCTTTTGTTTCACTTTCTGTAGGTTCAATCATTAAAGTGCCTGCAACAGGAAAGCTCATGGTAGGGGCATGAAATCCACAATCCACCAACCTTTTGGCTATGTCATCGACAGTAACACCTGTTTCATCTGTCATAGGCCTAACATCAATAATACATTCATGCGCTATTCGATCATTTGGGCCTTTATAAAGTATGGGATAAACAGCACTTAATCTTTTTGCAATATAGTTTGCATTAAGAATAGCCACTCGAGTTGCTTGTGTTAAACCACTACCACCCATCATTAAACAATAACTCCATGATATCGCAAGGATAGAACCTGAACCATATGGTGCACCTGAAACAGCCCCTGGCCTATTATCAGACATTGGGTGACCAGGTAAGAATTCTTCCAAATGTTTTTTTACACCAATGGGGCCCATTCCAGGCCCACCACCGCCATGAGGTATTGCAAAAGTCTTATGCAAATTTAAGTGGCTTACATCAGCACCTAATTCACCAGGCTTAACCAAGCCAACCATCGCATTTAGGTTTGCACCATCCAAATAAACTTGGCCACCAAAATCGTGAGTTATCTTGCATATTTCCTGTACGGTTTCTTCAAAAACTCCATGAGTTGACGGATAGGTTATCATGCAAGCTGCTAGATGCTGAGCATTCTCTTTTGCCTTGGTTCTAAAATCATCTAGATCTACATCCCCATTATCAGATGTCTTTACAGGAATAACTTTTAGCCCAGCCATTTGAGCAGATGCCGGATTTGTTCCATGAGCAGAAACTGGAATGAGACAAATATCCCTGCTCTCCTCCCCTCTGGACTTATGATATGCATTTATTGTTAGCAAACCCGCATATTCACCTTGGGCGCCAGAATTTGATTGCATCGATATGGCATCATAGCCTGTTACATCACATAACTTTTTCGATAAATCAGTTATCATCTCCTTATACCCCAAGGCTTGATCTTCAGGAACAAAAGGATGAACCTGTGAAAATTCTGGCCAAGTAAGTGGAAGCATTTCAGCTGAGGCATTCAATTTCATTGTACAAGAACCCAAAGGTATCATTGATCTATCTAATGCAAGATCTCTGTCAACAAGCCTTCTCATATATCTGGTCATTTCACTTTCAGCTCTATTCATGTGAAAAACAGGATGAGTTAAAAAATCAGATTCTCTTAATAAGTTATCTGGTATTCGGTATTCCGCTGTCAAATCCTCATCCTTAAGCGATATTCCAAAAGCTCGCCAAATTGCCTCAATAGTAGCTGTTCTAGTTCTTTCATCTAAGGAGATTCCAATTCTAGATTCCCCAACTCTCCTCAGATTTATATTTTCATTTACTGCTGATTTAATTATCACATTTTGCATTGAACCAACATCAACAGTGATGGTATCAAAAAAGTGTTCCTGCTCTATTTTTAGACCGACCGTTTCAAGTCCTTTCGCCAACCTAACGGTCTTTCTATGAATTCTTTGTGCAATTGCTTTCAAACCTTCTGGTCCATGCATTACAGCATAAAACGAAGCCATAACTGCAAGAAGAGCTTGAGCTGTGCAAACATTGCTTGTTGCCTTTTCTCGCCTAATATGTTGCTCTCTAGTTTGTAAGGCCAATCGGTAAGCTCTATTACCTCTACTATCAATCGATACTCCAACTATTCTACCAGGCATTGATCTTTTATGCTGCTCTTTCGTTGCCATGTATGCTGCATGTGGACCTCCAAATCCCTGTGGAACCCCAAACCTCTGTGTTGATCCCACAGCTATGTCTGCGCCCATAGCTCCAGGTTCCTTTAATAGAGTAAGAGCAAGAGGGTCAGCCACAACGGTCGCAATAGCCTGAAAAGAGTGAAGTTTCTTAATATGCTCTGTAAAATCTCTAAGAAATCCAAAAGTTCCTGGATACTGAAATATCGCTCCAAAAACCTCTGAATACTCTAGCTCCTTTTCTGGATCCCCAATTATTATCTCAAAGCCTAGTGGCTCAGCTCTTGTCTTAATAACTTCTATATTTTGGGGGTGACACTTATGGTCAACAAAAAAGACATTGGATTTACTTTTTGATATTCGATGTGCCATAGACATGGCCTCAGCACACGCGGTTGATTCATCAAGAAGTGAAGCATTTGCAATCTCAAGGCCAGTTAAGTCACTGATCATCGTTTGAAAATTTAAAAGCGCCTCTAATCTTCCTTGAGATATTTCCGGTTGATAGGGAGTGTAGGATGTATACCAAGCAGGGTTCTCTAATATATTTCTTTGTATGGCAGGGGGTGTAACAGTGCCATAATAACCCTGTCCAATTAAAGTAGTCATATGCCTGTTTTTGCGTGCAGTTTCACGCATTTGATAAAGCATCTCTCTTTCTGACCTTGGTTTTTCCCACTTTAATGGTGATTTTTGTCTCATTTTCTGGGGTATTGTTTGGTCAATCAACTGATCGATCCCACTCACTTCTAGCAGATCAAACATTTCTTTCATTTCAGCTGGTGACGGCCCTATATGTCTTCTATTGGCAAAGTCATAAGGCAAATATTCTGTTGGTTCAAAAGTCATTATTCCCTCTAAAGATAAGTTTTTCTATCCGATTAAGGCCTTATATTCTGCTTCATCTAGAAGATCATCATATTCATCTGGTTTATCTAGCTTCATCTTAAAGAACCAAGCCTCTCCAGTAGGATCTTCATTTACAAGTGTTGGATTGTCTACAATAGCAGAATTAACCTCTAATATCTTTCCATCTAGAGGAGCCATAATATCAGAGGCAGCCTTAACACTCTCTATTACAACAATCTCCTGATCCTTTTTTACCAATATTCCTTCTTCAGGCAGTTCGACAAAAACTAGGTCGCCTAGTTCTGTAGCTGCATGCTCTGTTATTCCGACAGTTACTGTATCACCCTCTTTCAATAACCATTCATGTTCTTCAGTATATTTCATTTGTTCCTCCCATTATTATCTTTTAAACTTATTTGGCAAAAAAGGTATGTCAACTATACTTATTGGCAACAATTTCCCTCTCACTTCCGCAAAAATTCTTTTCCCAAAGTCTTCCCCACTTTTACTAAAGATGTACCCCATTGATATTGGCTTTCCCAAAGATGGTGAATAGCCTCCTGAAGTAACTTCTCCTATTAAGCTTTTCCCTTCTTGTTCCTTATATAATTTGGCTCCACCACGTACCGGAGCTTTACCTTCAGGGATTAAACCAACTCTAACTTTATCCACCCCATTTTTTATTTGATTATATATAACGGTAGCGCCAGGAAAATTTCTTCCCCTCTCACCGTCTTCCCGCCTAGATTTTTGTATTGCCCAAGTTAATCTCGCTTCAACTGGAGAAATATCCTCCTTAATATCTTGGCCATAAAGACAGAGTGACCCCTCCAAACGAAGAGAGTCTCTAGCACCTAGGCCAGCCAAATTAACATAATCACTTTTAAGTAAGTCAGTTGCAAATTCTTCAACTAATTCATCTTCTACCGAAATTTCAAAACCATCTTCTCCTGTGTAACCTGATCTTGAAATCCAAATGTCCTCGCCTTTATAGCTAAATGTTCGCACATCCAAAAAATTCATTTTAGAAATGTCTCTAAAAAATTCATTAAGAATTTTTTCAGATTTTGGGCCTTGAATAGCTATTAAGGATCTACCCTCAAGAAGGTGTGCGTCCACATTTCCACCTATTTTTTCATTTAGATGTTTCAAGTCAATGTCTTTTCTTGCAGCATTCGCAACAATAAGAAAATGATCACCCTTATTAGTAATCATCAAATCATCAATTATTCCGCCATCTTCATTGAGAAAAAATCCATATCTTTGTCGGTTCTTACCCAAATTCTTTAAATCAACTGGTATCAGCTTTTCAAGATGTTCAGCTACGCTATCATTCCGGCCCATAGAGGGCCTTACAATTATCTGACCCATGTGACTAACATCAAATAGTGCTGACGATTCTCTACAAAATAAATGTTCCTGCATTATGCCTGCACCATATTGGACAGGCATCTCATAACCTGCAAATGGCACTATCTTCCCTCCCATTTGGGAATGAAAATTATAAAGGGCTGTCTTGTTGATCTCTACCAACGCATCTTCCTCCTTTATTCCGGTTATAGAATACCGGCATCCTACCCTGCACATCGTTAGAATGGTGCGCTAGGCGATACCCCCTCTGTTCATTTGCCTGAGATCATTATCCCTTCGGCGGACCAAATCTAGCCTCTCTCCAGAGTGTACAAAAGTAACGGTCCTTTTTTCCTGAGAGTTTCCGGGGTGGTTGCTCCTTCGGAACTGAAAAAATCAGTTTCTCCCGATACTTCGCTAGACGGTATTACACTAAATTTTGCATTTCAAGGAATAAATTCCCTATTGCACAAAAATAAAATTATTATTCTTTTGTTAGTTTTATGGAAAGAAATATAACATAGGATTTGAAAAGCAATCAGGAACGAATAAAACTAATGCTCTCTAAAAATATGGAAGAAACCTTTCTACAGGATTTGTTTAGAACCGCCATTAATTCAGCAACTCCTCGGGAATTGCTAAGTAAGTTCTTGCCAGAAAAACCTATGTCTCGGACTATTATCGTTGGAGTTGGTAAAGCAGCTGCTTCCATGGCAAAAGAAGTAGAAAATGTTTGGGGGAGATGTGAAGGTATTGTAGTGACGCGCTATGGTCATGGCTTAGAATGTCGAGGGATAAAAGTCTTAGAAGCAGCTCACCCGTTTACTGATGAAAATGGCCTAAATGCAACTGATGAAATAATTACCCTTTTAAGTTCTCTTAAAGAAAATGATTTCGTTCTTTGCCTTATCTCGGGCGGAGGTTCTGCACTCTTATGCAAACCGAGAAAGGGGGTTTCCTTTATAGAAAAGCAGAAAATCTTCTCACACCTATTTATGTCCTCCGCTTCAATTAAAGAAATAAATATTGTAAGAAAACACCTCTCTGAAATTAAGGGAGGCCAATTATCAAAGATTGCTTTCCCGGCAAAAGTCTTAAGCCTAATAATTTCTGATGTCTCTGGAGATGATCCGTCTGACATAGCATCGGGAATAACTTCGGGCGAAATAACAACTGGCTTAGATGCAATTAAAATAATAAATAAGTATCGGTTAGATGTGTCAAAGGAAACTATCAGGTTATTAGAAAAAAACTCTCAAGTACTAACCCCAAATCACCGCTATCTATCCAGAACTCAGAATATAGTTATAGGAACTGCTTATAAATCGCTTAAAGCTTCTCAGGTTAAGGCAGAGTCATTCGGATTTACTGTAAAATACTTGGGAGATTCTCTTCAGGGCGAAGCAAAATCACTAGGTGTTGAATTGGCTGAATTGGCCAAGGATATTCAATACAAGATGAGACCAGATGATAAACCAATAATTTTACTTTCGGGCGGCGAATGCACGGTAAATGTCTCTGGTTCAGGTGAAGGAGGGCCAAATGCTGAGCTTGCCTTGTCGGCGGCAATTACTTTAAAAGGGCAGTCTGGTATCTCACTTCTAGCAGGCGATACTGACGGCATTGATGGCCTAGGGAATGCTGCTGGAGCAATCGTTACACCGAATACAATAAAAAAAGCAAAAAGGAAAAAACTGGATCCAAAGACATTTTTACAGAATTCCGATAGTCACTCATTTTTTAAGCTCATCGGAGATCAAGTGATTACTGGTCCAACACTGACTAATGTTAATGACTTTAGGGCCTTTATAATTAGATATCCTAAAGTTATTTAATTCCTTAGTCTAAAGATTTTAATTAATATATCAGAACTTAGGATTAGGAACTTCATAATATTTTTCTAAGTCTATTCTTTTTAATCCCTTTAAGAGAAGAATTTTACTACTTGTTGATGAAAGATTTTTTATTGCCGCTTCCAGGATATCAAACAAATAAGGGACTTCTTTTCCATATTTTACAGTTATAAAAGGTAAAGCAGGAGTTGGATTTGTCTTTTCTATTTCAACTAGTGAAGAGGAAAATTTATCAAAACGTTTAATTAACTCCCATGAGATTTCGTCAATACACGCTATATCTGCTTTTCCATTTGCAACCATTAAAGCTGAATTGCGATGTGATCCTGATAGGATCAACTCACTAAACCAGATATTTAGGCCTAAAAAATAATTGTATGGTGCAGCATATCCTGATTGACTATCATATCCATTAAAAGCAAACTTTTTATTACTAAAATCCTTGATGTCTATTGATTTGTTATTTTGATTAACAATAAAGACCGACCTATAATATCCAGGCGGACAGTTCTCTAGATCATAAATGGGCGTTCCTATATAACTCACTTTTCCCTTTAAGAAAGTCCTAAGAGGCAGGCCGCATGTCTGGCTAATAACTAGACCTTCTTCAGTCCAAATCGATGTTCCACGGTCTCCAGTAGTTAAGTTAGGAGGGGCCTTCAACCTCTTAGAATCCATTCCAAGACGAATTAAGGACCATAGTTCATGGTGCGGCGCTTCAAGTTCTTTTCTTTCATACATCGGAAAACTTGCCAGACCTTTCATCATTAACTAAACCCTCTTAAATATGTAATTAGAGAAAAAAGATTATCTTTTTAATTACTAAAACGACACCAAATTTCACCATTTATTATTTTAGTTTGAATCACGCTAAATCGACCCTTTGATGGTTAGGCTGATTTGGCAATATTATGGCAGCGATCAAAATACAGGTAGCTATCATGCTCATCATTATGAATATTGAGCTAATATTAAAACCTGACCTAAGAACAAAACTACAGATTGGTAAAACGGTGGCTCCTACTACTAAGTTCAGTAGGAATTTCCAACTCAAAATACGATCCCTCAGCCTATCTGGCACAAATCTAGAAATTATTGTGTCAGTAATCGGAATTTGTCCAAATACAAATGTCATTGCCATTAACATCACAAAGATAAGAATATAATCGTTATATTGAGATGCCAAAAAGATAAAAATCATCTGCCCAAATCCCATTAGTAAAAGAATTTTTCTTGGTGAATAACGGTCGACCGACCAACCTACAATTACTTGAGAAAAAGATGCCATTGAATAAACAAGTGAAGCTAGAAGACCTGTAACCACAATGGACGTCGATATATTTTGCATTGCCACTTCGAAATATCTCGGAATCAGGAAAGTTACACCTCCAAAAATAAATCCTCCACTTAAAGTAGAAAAAACAAGCGCTAATAGTGCTCTTTCCCAACTAGGAGCCATTTCATTTTTTCTGGCCTTAAGCTTTGCAGTCTTCATGGATATTTCTTCTTTAAGGCTAGTAAGAAAAACTACTCCGTACCCAATGCAAAACACTCCTGGAACAATAAAACTTATGCGCCAGTTACCATAAGCAATTAAAATGCCCGTTACCAATGGCGCTGCCGCCACACCCATATTTCCAAACACACCATTTATGCCCAACCGAAATCCCACCTTTAAATTACTTTCAATTAACATTGCAATTCCCACCGGGTGGTATATGGCTGCAAAAAGTCCAATAAAAGAAATGGCAATTGCAAATTGTATAATATCAGTTGAAAACCCTGCTATAATCGCCGAAAAACCGATTCCAAAATGATATATAACCAGCATTAAACTTCGAGAATATTTTCGAGCAAAGCTTGCAGCTATAGGTGATGCCGCACCAAACAGAAAAAAACCGAAAGTGCCATAAAATATTATTTCTTCGAAAGAAAGACCAAAGCTTTTCCCAGAATCATAAGCTGACTTGGCAAATATAAGCATCATAAAGTGATCCAAGAAATGACTGATGTTTAAGAAAATGTCATCGACTTTCTTCGATTTTATTGCACCAATAATCTATTTGCCCTTTTCTGTTTTACAATTTCAACTTTATATTTAACAGCTCAGATGTTACATGAATATAAAAATAATTGACAAAGAATTTGAGCATGAGTTCAGAAATATCAAAGGATGAATTATCACCAGCAGTGTCTTTTGCGCTGCCTTTCATTTTTGCACCAATAATTGTAATTTCATCCCTTTTTGGTGGATATTCTATATTAATAGCACCAATTTTTGGATATATTCTTATAACTCTTTTTGATTTTTTACTTAAAATATCCACTAAAAATCCTAATCCACAATTAAAGACAGACTTATTTTATTATAAGGTAATATTGTGGACCTGGCCTATAATTCAATTTTCATTGATTTTTTGGTGCATATTTGCAGTAGCTACTTTTGAACATCTTTCGACTTGGGAATGCATTTTTCTTTTGATGGCCCAAGGAATGGTAACAGGTGCTGTAGGCATCACCTTTGCCCATGAACTAATGCATCAAAAATCCTCAGGAGACAGGTGGCTGGCTGATATTTTAATGGCCATGTCACTTTACGGACATTTTAGAACTGAACATCTTTTAGTTCATCATAGATACGTCGGTACTTCCAAGGATGCCGTGACCGCAAGATACAACGAAAGTTTCTTTTCTTTTTTTCTAAGAGTTCTACCATCTTGTCTAAAATCAGCCTGGTTGGAAGAGGCAAATCGATTAGAAAAAATTGGCAGATCTATCTCAGATATTAAAAACCCTTTTTGGAGATATGGAGGTCTCGCTCTGTTTTTCTTATTACTCTCTTACATTATAGGTGGGTTTTTTGGAATCTTTATGTTCCTGGTTCAGGCATTTATCGCTGTACTGCATTTAGAAATGGCCAACTATATAGAACATTATGGCCTTACCAGAAAATTACTTAGCAATGGAAAATATGAACCTACAAGGCCGCATCATAGCTGGAATGCAAACCATACTGCAAGCAACCTTCTGCTTATTAACCTACAGTTACATTCGGATCACCACGCCAAACCAGACCGAGAATACCCTCTGCTTCAAAAATATGATAATAATGAGGCACCTCAACTCCCCTACGGATATCCATTGATGATTGCCATGTGCTTAATTCCAATTTTGTGGCGAAAGGTAATGAATCCAAGGGTTATTACTTGGCGAAAGCGCTTTTATCCAGAGATGCCTTAATTTTAAAATAATTAGCTTGCGGTTAGTATTTATTTTTTCTGAACCATGGGTAGTATTAAGATTTATTCCTTACAAATATTAATTTAATTCTTGAAAAAACATGAAACACTTAGATGAAAACTCATTAGTTGATAAAGTTTGGGAATTTGGAAAAAGAAATATCTTAGATGATAACCAATATAATATAGACCAAAAAAATCTAAGATCGCTACGAAAAAAGGCCGCAGATTTAGGCCTGACAAGAATCGAAATTCCTAAGAATCAAGGCGGGTTAGGCTTCAACTTTAAAACGAGATCGAAAATCTTTGGCATTCTTTCAACTTTTGATTTTGGTTTTTCAATGTCGATTGTGAACACTCATAGTGCGGCTTTAAGACTTTCTCAAAGTGCATCACCCCAGATAATAGATTATTTTTTCCCAAAAATTCATGAAGATGGAGAGAGTGCTTGTACAGCAATGTCAGAAAAAGATTTTGGCTCTGATTTTTTTTCCATAGAAACTACTGCAGTGAAAAACAAAAATGATTGGAAGATAAATGGGCAAAAAGAATGGATAGTAAACGCGCGCCATGCGAAATTAGCCATAGTATTTGTCCAAACCAAAAGTGCGGGAGATAAGAATGGTATCGCTGGGTTCGCCGTCGATTTAAATGATGCAAATGCTAAGAGATTTGAAATTAACAGCTCCTATTCACAGAATTCAATGGGGACAGGTGGCTTTGTTTTAAAAAACTACACAGCCAAAAGCGATGACATGATCCTCCCGCCAGGCGTTGCTTACAAAGCTATATTAAACGAAATTAATTTAGCCAGAGTTTATGTGGGAAGCATGTGTTGTCATATGCTTCAGCATCTTTTAGAGATAACTAAGGATTATGGAAATAAAAGGGCGTCTTTTGGGAAAAAGCTTTTTACTCATCAATCCTGGAGATTTGCAATAGCTGATGCAGAAGTTGATCTAACAGCAGCTAAGCTCATGGTTGAAGAAGCAGAAAAACAAGTAGCAGAACAAAAGGACTCTCAACTTTCTGCTGCTAAAGCAAAAATTTTTGCAACAAATGTTTGCCAGAAACATTTTCCAATACTCCTGCACAAAATGGGTGCTGCTGGATTTCATAGCCAATATCCATTTTCTCAGTACATTCCAGCGGTTCAAATGGCTTCTCTAATGGATGGATCTACGGAAATGCTTTTGGAAAGAGTTTCCAGACAATCTTAAAGTAATTGTTTCAACTCAGAAATTAATTTATCAAAATCTGCTTGGGTGTTCCACAGATGAGGCGTTATTCTTATAGTTCCTCCTCTCTCAGACAAATATATATTTTTTTCGGAAAGTTTCAAAAGTAAATCATTTCTGGAATCATTTGGAATTTTAACCCCTAAAAAGTGAGGTGCTCTTTGCTTTTCATCAGTTATTTCTAATCCCAATCCAGTTAATTTCTCTCCCAAAAACCTGTTCTGAATTAAGAGCTTTTGCTCTATATTTTTTATTCCCCAGAGCTTAATTCGTTGCAATGCTGCTATCACTCCAGGCATTAAAGCAAAATTTGATCTTTCGCCCATATCGTAACGGGTAGCTCCAGGTTCATAAGCATCCGTATATCTAATTAGGTTAGAAAAATTTTTGCTATCTTTTCTTGTAATCCACCCTTCTTCTAATGGCATCCCATCACAGCGATCAGGTGAAGCGTAAAGAAATCCAGTAGTATATGGTCCAAGCATCCACTTATAGTTTGCAACAACTGCAAAATCAGGCCTAACAGTTTTAAAATCAATCCAAACTGCCCCTGCTGATTGGGTAAGATCCAATACCAAAGCACACCCTATTTCATCACACCGTAATCTTATTTGAATTAAATCTATCAATGACCCGTCTGTCCAAAGAACATTTGGCAAAGCTGCTACGGCAACTGTTTCATCTAAATTATTTAGGATTGCATCTGTTAGACTTTCAAAGTTCCCTTGTTCTATTCTTATAATATGGCATCCTGTTTCTTGGGACATTCTTTGCCAAGGATAGACATTTGATGGAAACTGATCCTTTAGGAGTAATATTTTTTCTCCACGCTTAACTTCTATGTTTTTCGCAGCTGTTTGTATCCCATATGAAGCAGAAGGAATGATGGCAATATTTTCAGGATTAGAATTTGTAAGTCCTGAAAATAGAATACGGGCTCTGTCAATATCTTCGTAAAAATTAGGTATTGTTATTTTCCAAGGATGAGCTTTTGACCGCACACCTCTGTCTATTGCCTCCACAACTGAATTTAACAATGGTGACATATAGGCTGTGTTTAAGTAGACAACTTCTTCAGGTATATTAAATAAATGTCTTTGGCTACTAAGCATTGAGATTAATAAAAAATGACATTTTACTAGTTCAACTCATTTGCAATAGCGTGTAAGGCTCTTGTTGTATAAGTTACAAATTCTTCACTTCGAAAGGTTGGCCACGTTGAAAATTTCACTGCAACCATTTTGCTTTGAGGAGCTACATAAATAAGTTGTCCAAAAACCCCTAAACAAAAATGGGAGCCTTTATTACTATCCTCCACCCAAAACTGATTTCTGTAATGCCCTTTCTCGAAATACTTTGCTAACGGCAATCCATGAGTTCCATGCCTTACATCATTAATCCATTTTTCTGGTATTACCTGCTTTCCATTGACTAAGCCCTCTTTTAGCATAGCATCACCAAATCTCGCCAAATCTCTCAAACTTGCACTTACACCTCCACAAGCTAAACCATATCCGATTGAATCCACGGTTATATTTGCATCCTCTTCTGCTCCCATCGGAACCCACAACCTCTCGGAAATAATTTGTGGCAATCTTTTGCCAGTAACCCTTTCCATGGCATGAGCAAAAATATCTGTCTCGATTGATCTATATTCATGACGCTCGCCATGCTCTGCTTCTTTGATCTTTAATCCAAGAATTTGATCCCAAATATTTTTTGGCCATTTTGATACATCAATACCTTCGGGAGCAGGCTTCCAGCCAGAAGCAAAATCCATTTTTCCTATATCACACTCACGGTCTTCATATGTTTCCACAAACTTGACACCGCTTGTCATATCTAAAACATGCTGAAGAGTGGCACCTTTCCAAGCGGTCTGAGAAAGTTCTGGTAAATAATTTGTAACCAACTCATTTGGATCTAAAAGCCCTTCTTCAATTAATGAAGCTCCAGCTGTTGCGCATATTGACTTTGATACCGATTGGCACAAATGAAGGGTTCTTTCATCCATGCCATTATAATAACTTTCATGAACAACTTTCCCATTATGCATAACAAGAAACCCATCTGTATAAGTATCCTCTATAAACTGATTTATATTTGAAACTTCACCAGAAGGCCCCTTAACCTCAATATCTGAAATATCTATTAATGAGTATTGTAGCGGGGAAAAAACCTTTCCCTTCCGAATTAGCGCCGTTGGCAAAAACTCTGAGACCCTTTGAAACGACCAACGGTTCCAAGGCGGCCTATCCCAATCTATAAAAGGTAATCTTTGTTCTATTGGTGGTGGAGCACCTTGCATTATTGGAGGCGCAGTTTCACTGTTTTTGTAACTATTTTCTTCCAAGAGCCTTTATCCTCCTTTTGTTTACACTAACATTATCTAATATATCTTCCATAATTAAGTACAAAAGAAAAATATTTATACATAACGAAAACCATCGTGGTAATAAACACCTTGGTGATTGAATGAAGTTTTGGTAAAATGGATTTTCATATTTTTTGATAAGTAAGTCCAGTAACCAACATGAAAGTATTGGAGATAATATGAGTGAGCTAGTCAAGTTTACTGAGATGAAATACGGAGATAAAGATGATTATCTTTTGCTACAAAAATTAGAGAAAACCTATGTTGCTCTAACGTATGAAAGGATAATTGAAGAGCTCGAGCGCCAAGGCAACAATACCTTGGAAGGGTACAGAATTACTAGACTTGAACATGGCCTGCAATCAGGCACCCGCGCATTTAACGAAGGAGCTGATATAGACTGGATAGTGGGCGCTCTTTTACATGATATTGGAGACGCACTAGCTCCTCAAAACCATGACAGATTTTCTGCCGAAGTTGTTAGACCCTATTTAAGGGAAGAAGTAACTTGGGTAATAGAGCACCACGGGATCTTTCAAATGATCTACTATGCCCATCATTATGGATGGGATAAGAATGCTAGAGATAGATTTAAAGACAACATTTATTTTCAATCATGCTCTGATTTTTGTGAGAGGTGGGATCAGACTGCATTCGACCCAAACTATGACAGTAAACCCTTGAAATTCTTTAAGCCGATGATAAAAGAAGTATTCACAAGGCCACCCTATAAGCCTGATTTTATTCAGGAAGGTGTCGTAAAAGGCCTGCCTGAGCTGATATAATATAAAGCTTATAAATACTTATTTGCTAATCCCTTTTTGGAGAAATATATGTGCGGAATAGTTGGTTTGTTTGCTAAAACACGGTCGGTAGAAGATAGTTTGGGTAAACTTCTTTCTGATATGTTGGTTATTATGAGTGACCGTGGACCTGATAGCGCGGGAGTAGCTGTTTACAAAAAAAGTAACGGTAATAAAATTAAAGTCACCCTTCAGTCAGAAGAACCCTCACACGACTTCCCAAAATTGAATTCATATCTCTCAAAGCAGAAAAATCTTAAAACAAAACTTAAGATTAACTCTACCCATGCGGTTTTGGAGCTTTCGGAAAAGAATTCAAATTTAATCATCAATGATCTAAAAAAACACTTTCCAAAAATCAGGCTTATGAGTACAGGATCAAATATTGAAATCTACAAAGAAGTAGGACCTCCTGAAAGTGTTGTGGAGCGGTTTAATGTTAGAAAAATGAGGGGATCGCATGGAATCGGCCACACTAGAATGGCTACTGAATCAGCTGTGACTACTTTAGGAGCGCACCCATTTTCAACTGGCAAAGATCAATGTCTGGTTCATAATGGTTCTTTATCTAATCACAATACCCTAAGACGCGAACTCCAGAAAAAAAATATTTCATTTGAAACAGAAAATGATACAGAAGTTGCAGCCTCCTACTTGACTAACAAAATGAGCACAGGCGCCGATCTTGGACAAGCACTCGAATTAGCTCTAAAAGATTTAGATGGNTTTTATACTTTTGTTGTTGGTACNNAAAAAGGGTTTGGCGTNCTCAGAGATCCCATAGCATGTAANCCAGCNGTACTNGCCGAAACAGATNAATACGTTGCTTTCGGCTCTGAATATAGAGCTTTGGCTTCTTTNCCATACATTGAAAAAGCAAANGTATGGGAACCAGAACCAGCAACAGTTTATTTTTGGGAACATAATANATGACTNTTNTGGATTTAAAATCACTNTCGCTNNGACANGTAAATTCTGCCTTNCAGAATGCNTNAGCTGAAACAANNTGGGTATTAGAAAACCCCATGGGAAAGCATGCAGTAGCNGCTGGTCTANNNGAATCACTAAAAGTCGATATTAAGGGAAGNGTTGGNTATTACTGTGGAGGAATGAATAAAAATGCANATGTTGTAGTTCACGGGTCGGNAGGACCTGGTGTNGCAGANAATATGATGTCAGGAAGNATANATGTAAANGGTAATGCTAGCCAATATGCAGGNGNATCAGCNCACGGNGGAACTCTNGTTGTAGAAGGAAATTCCTCTTCAAGATGTGGNATTTCAATGAAAGGCATAGATATAATCGTTCNAGGAAATGTTGGNCATATGTCGGCNTTTATGGCACAGGCTGGAAATTTAGTNGTTTGTGGAAATGCTGGGGAAGCTTTNGGTGATAGCATTTATGAAGCAAATATTTACNTATTAGGTGAAGTGAAGTCTCTGGGTGCNGANTGTATTGAAAAAAAAATGACAGAAAAGCATAAAAANTTACTTACAAAACTTTTANCAATTGCAAAAATAAAGAACCTGTCNTCAAANGATTTTCGNCGCTATGGATCTGCAAGAAGTCTNTACAATTTTAAANTAGACAACACATATTAGGAGATAATTTATGACTAAGTTNCCNCAAACTTTCCCTAGACAGTCAAATCTCTTTGATAAATATACCAATTCNGAAATCCGGCGAGCTNCTCAAACNGGNATATATGATATNAGAGGTGGNGGATCAAAGAGACGCCTNCCACATTTTGACGATTTGCTTTTTCTTGGGGCTTCAATATCNCGNTANCCNTTGGAAGGTTATCGAGAGNCCTGTAATACAAAGGTNACAATTGGTGATAAAAATGCNGAAAATCCTCTTCACCTTGATATTCCTATAACTATAGCAGGNATGAGTTTTGGAGCACTTTCTGGCCCAGCAAAGGAAGCTCTTGGAAGAGGNGCTACAATTGCAGGAACATCTACTACCACAGGGGATGGNGGNATGACAAAGGAAGAGNGAGGCCATTCTAATAAACTTATTTATCAACTATTGCCATCTAGGTATGGNATGAACCCNGACGANCTTAGAAAAGCAGACGCAATAGAAATAGTAGTNGGCCAAGGGGCAAAACCAGGNGGAGGNGGTATGCTTCTNGGTCAAAAAATTAGTGATCGAGTAGCTGANATGAGGACATTACCAAANGGTATAGATCAACGCTCNCCATGCCGNCATCCGGATTGGACTGGACCTGATGATATGGAAATTAAAATACTCGAGCTAAGGGAAATAACTTCCTGGAAAGTTCCTATTTTGGTTAAAGTGGCAGCAGCTAGACCTTNTTATGACATTGCNCTAGCAGTAAAATCGGGNGCAGATGCAATTGTNNTTGATGGTATGCAAGGAGNAACTGCTGCTACCCANGAAGTATTTATCGAACATGTAGGNATCCCTACTTTAGCTTGCATAAANCCNGCAGTNGAAGCCTTGCAAGAATTAGGNGTTCATAAAAAAGTACAATTAATTGTCTCAGGAGGNATTAGAAATGGTGCTGACGTTGCNAAAGCTATGGCACTAGGTGCNGATGCAGTTTCNATAGGTACAGCCGCCTTAATTGCACTTGGNGATAATGATCCTAAATTTGAGAAAGATTATCANAAATTGGGAACAACANCAGGAGCTTATGACGATTGGCATGAAGGNAATGACCCTGCTGGGATCACNACACAGAATCCTAAGTTAATGAAAAGATTAAATCCTGTTGAAGGAGGAAGNCGNCTNGCAAACTTNCTTAAAGTAATGACNATGGANGCACAGACTATTGCTCGGGCATGTGGAAAAAACGATCTTAGAAACTTAGAACCTGAAGACCTTTGTGCTCTTACCGTAGAGGCCGCGGCAATGTCTGGTGTCCCTCTNGCAGGTACAAGNTGGATACCTGGTGATTAGTAACNTTNAAGCTACTCTNCCATAAAAAGTTTTCTGGGCTGACTTTGACAAAGATACACCAGGCTTTGCATTATAGGCAAAAACTACCAGAAAACGAGTTCTATCTCCAACCGTTGGTGTAACCCTGTGCATTGAATTCATTCCTCTGAAAAGTACAAGCGTGCCCGGTTCAATACTTAACACAGACGGCTTTGACTTCCCTGATACAATTTTTTCTGCTTCTTCAAATCCCATTTCTCCTGATTCAGAGTTTCTTACATTTTTCACATATTCGAAAATACCACCACCTAATGGTTTCTGGAGTAATAGTGTTACTGCAAAGCTGGAGTTATCAAAATGCCATCCAAGTTCTTGACCTTCTTTCGCATAGTGAACGTTAATAGAGGACAATGGATCTTCATATTCGTATAGTATTTTTTCACCTACTATTTCAGCTATAAATTTCTTGAAAATATCTGATTTATAAATTGTTTTCAAAGCCGAAGAATCAGGAATTTGATCTGTTGTAATACATCCTTTTGATGATGTTATTTGGGTATTAAAAATATGGTCCTCAGGAAAATTTTCATCTTGTGGCGTTAAATAAATGTTGTGTGTAGAGTTTGAATAAAAGGCCTTATGTTGATTTTCTTTGGCTTCCTTCACCAATTGTTCAATAGTTTTCCAATTCAAGAAATTTTTTAGCGTAAGCACTCCTTCAGTATTCAAAGTTTCATTACACTTCTGAAGGAATTTTACATTCTGAAGAGGATAAGCCTCTAAATCCACAAATCTTTCCAAATTGGTTGTATTCATACTATAAGATCTCAAAAAATATTATTTACAGCTATGCATATTACTGCAATTATTTTTTATTAGAAGAAAATAAATCTCACTGGGAAAATTGTAATTATGAAAACTATCCCACTTCACCCGAATTTCGGCGTAATAGTTAATGGAATTAACTTAGACGAAGTTACAAATAATAATCTTTACCCAGAAATACGAAATTTATTTGAAAAACATTCAGCAATCCTATTTAAAGATCAACCATTTTCCGAGGAAACTCATATAAAGTTTGCAAGCCTTTTTGGGCCACTTGAAAATAGAGAGGCTATGGCAAAAAACTCTTATGTGAAATTTGAACTCCCAAAAGTCTCAAACGAGGATTCAGATGGTAATGTTTTTTCAGAAAATGATATGCGGACCCTTGAACTCAAGGCAAACATGCTTTGGCACACCGACAGTACATTTTTGCCAATTCCAGCTTTGGCAAATATTATTGCAGCTAAAACCATACCTTCCTCTGGCGGGCAAACAGAACTCGCCTCAACCAGAATTGCTCTTAACGAATTGCCAAAGAATATTCTAGAAAAAATAAGGAATAAAAAATTCTTCCATAGTTTTGTGCAATCAAGGAAACAAATTGATGCGGAATTAGCAAAATCTCATAAAATATCAAGATGGAAACCTCAGGAATGGGACTCAATTATTAAGAACCCGGTAACTGGTGCAGAATCAATTTATATAGCATCACACGTCTACCAAATAGAAGGTATGTCCCAAATAGATTCAGAGAAAATAATTAAAGATATAATTTGTTTTGCGACGCAGGATAAATATGTCTACTCCCATGATTGGGAAGTAGGAGACGTATTAATTTGGGATGAACGTTCTATTTTGCATAGAGGTCGCCCTTGGCCATATACTGAGCCAAGAACTTTGACAAGCATTTGTGTGTCTTTAACTGAAAAGGATGGGTTGCCAAATATTCCAACCATTTTAAACATAAAAAAAACTGGGGGAGAATATTGAAAATATTTAAAGTTGGGAGTAGGCCTCAAAGAAAAGCATCATCCGATTGGTTTCATGGAAATGTTATGCAAGATGCTATTATAGAAGCTCCGGATCCAGCACGGGTAAGAGCAATAAAAGTTTCATTTGAACCTAGAGCGCGGACAGCTTGGCACACCCATCCCTTGGGGCAAACTCTTTTAGTGCTAAGTGGTGTTGGTTTAGTAGGTCTCCGAAATGAATCTCCAAAAATAATTAATGTAGGAGATACAGTTTGGATCCCTCCAGGTGAAGAGCATTGGCACGGGGCTACACCAGATTCAAACATGGAACATCTGGCTATTCAGGAAGCTTTGAATGGTAAAGTAGCTGATTGGTTGGAACAGGTGCTGGACGATGACTACAACCTTAACCCAATTTAAAAGAAAAGGGCCTCAAATGGGAACTGATATCACATGGAAATACCCCGAAAATATCGTACAATGTGAATGGCTTTCTAAGAGACTTGACGATAAGAGCATTCGAGTATTCGACTGTACGACCTACCTATTATATAGCGACCAAGATCCTAGCAAGCCGTACGATGTCGAGAGTGGCATTTCCAAATATAAGGAGTCACATATTCCTGGTTCTGCATTCTTAGACCTTCAGAATGATCTTTCCAAAAAAGGAAGCCCGTATAGTTTCACTCTACCAAACTTCTTAGATCTGAAAAATAGTTTTCAAAATCTAGGAGTTGGCGATCCTTTTCACATTATCTTATATTCTAGAAATGGTACCCAATGGGCAACAAGGGTTTGGTGGATGCTTTTTGTATTGGGGTTTGAAAAAATTTCTGTATTGGATGGAGGATATAATGAGTGGGTCAGATTAGGCTTGCCAACTGAAGATAGTGTCCGAAAATTTAATCCTGCGAAATTTAACACTAGCTTTAGAGAAAATATTTTCGTCGGAAAGGAATCTACTCTTAAGGCCATAGGGGACAAATCCTATATACTTTTAAATGCATTAACAAAAGATATCCATTCAGGTGAAAATCCAAGATATGGACGCCCCGGAAGAATACCTAGTAGTTTGAATGTTCCTTTTCATAAGCTTGTCGACTCAAAAACAGGTAAGTTTAAAAACCCAGAAGAGGCCGCTGAAATTTTTAATTCAATGGATATTTCTCCAGATAAGAGAATACTAAACTACTGTGGGGGAGGGATAGCAGCTACTCTCGACGCTTTTATTCTTTATCAACTAGGATTTAAAAACTTGGAGATTTATGATAATTCTATGAGTGAATGGGCAATGGATGAAAATCTTCCAATAGAAGCAGATTAATTTTTTATTTTTACCATCCGGAAGCAGAAGTGCCCGGAAGAGGGCCTTCGGACCAAAACCGAGGAGTAATTAGGGACATTTCCACTATCTGCCGAAGAACTTTATCCTCACTCTCTAAAGAAACTGCTTCCAAAGCCAAAATTAATTTTCCAGCCTTCGACTCTTCCCAAAACCACTTACCAAGAATTTCAAAATCGTCAATATTGTCTTCGTACATTCTCGCCTCAGTGTAATAGGCGTTCAAATCCTCTACCACAAGCTTAAGCTGAGGGATAGCTGTAACACCTTTTCTTGGACTATTCGGCTTCTGCCCCTTTACAAAAGCTGCTATGAAATTAGGAAGTTCTTTTATAGGCATTTCGCTCGCTCCGACTGTAGTTCTTCCACGAAAGGCTTTTGCACTTACATAAGCTGAGTGAAGGCTGGAAACCTCAGCCTCTACTTCTTCCAATAATTGATCAACGTCACCGATTTCACTTACTTTAGTTACTAGATCTACCGGAAGTGCATAACCCATCCTTCCATGTTTTACAGGAATCATATCTGGAAAATCCTCAAGAATTGGTCCTGATTTTGCTTCAAGTAAATTAAAAGCTGCACGAATTACTTTCTTTTGATATTTTGGGTCATTGGGCTTTCCCATAGGACGTCCCATTGGAAAGTTTAACCACAAACCTCGTGGAGGCTTAATTAACTCAATGTGTTCCCTGACAAAGCCGACAAGGACCGTAGAAAAACCTTGAGATTCAAATATGTGGGCCAGCCCGCACACGGCGCGCGTACAAAATGGTCAGACGGGAACAAGAAAAACTGTATCTACAGCTTCTTGCTTCATTTTCCCTGCTACTTCTAGAGCATATTTTTCCATATCACGGGGGTCAGCAGCACCCATAAAAGCATAATGATTTTCAGCTACCGATCCAATCTCCCCCTCAGATGCCATTTCTTCCAACCGGTCTAAGGGCATAATTGTATTTAAATCTTGTTGCCATGCAGTACGATCATACTCAGCAGCAACATGGGTCATTACCAAATCTCTATCGGTTTTTTTAATTGTCCTATAATCTCTCGCCAACCAAGAGAAAGGTTTCTCTCCACGATTTGAGACTGCTGCTGTTGAAACTACGGAAACCTTCCGATCCTTAGAGGCCTTAGGATTTATCCAAGAATGCTCTTCAATATTAGGTGGCTCTAGCCGACTAATGAAACCGCGTCCAACGGCTGGCATTTCAGGAATTAAAACCATAGATGTAAGGTATCCCAAATTATTTATTTACTAATTAAAACAATATCAGTGTTTTCAAGTAATACCATATCATTTTTAATTCGACTTAGATATCAAATCTAATTTACATAATTAAAATTTCAGTTGAATATCTATTTCAGATAGCACTTTAGAAGTTAAAGACATTTGGAATGGGAATTATTTTGACTGAAGGAGGAAAGAAATGTCCGTTAGAATTGAAAAAGAAAATCATGTCTGGACCATTATTTATTCGCGCCCAGAAGTTCGAAATGGAATGGATCCAGATTCTGCACAGGCTTTAATGGAAGCATTTCTAGAGTTTGAAAATGACTTAAAATCTCGAACAGCAGTTTTATGGGGTGAGGGAGGCAATTTTTGTTCTGGTTGGGATTTGAAGTATGCTGCATCTTTGGCAAATGAAGAGAAATTTAAATCAGAATTCCAATCTCTTTCATTTCCTAAAAATGGTGATCCACCTCCAAGAGGTGGCTTAGGCCCAACTAGGTTAGAACTCACAAAACCTGTAATAGGAGCTATAGAAGGTGCAGCCGTAGCTGGAGGTATGGAGTTGGCAATGTGGTGTGATATACGTGTCATGGCAGAAACTGCTTATCTTGGGGTTTATTGTCGGAGATGGGGCATTACTCTGGTAGATGGAGGAACGGTACGCTTGCCACGATTAGTTGGACAAGGCAAAGCTTTGGAAATTGCGATGACAGGCAGGAAAGTTCCCGCCGATGAATGTTACCAAATAGGTTTATGTGAAAGGATTACTCCGGAAGGCCAAGCGCGAAAAATAGCTGAAGAGATGGCAAATGAAATTGCCCGCTTTCCTCAGGAAGCCGTCCGCGCTGATCGAGCATCAATCATTGCTACTCACGGAATGTCAGTTCGGCAAGGCCTCGAATTTGAGTGGAAGCATGGCCTTAAGGCCATTGAAAATGAAGGACTGAAAGGTGCTAAACGTTTCTCAGAAGGGGCGGGTAGGCATGGAGATTTCAAAAAAATCTAATTTAATATTCCGCCTCCAAAAACCTTTTAGGCTTGAAACTACTTTTTTTTCTCTAAAAGCCATTCCATGTAATCACTAGAGTATTCATGAGAGAGGGCGTCTAACCTCTCGAGGTTTGCTTTACTCCAGCGATCCTGCCACTGACCACTAGTACCATTGGCAAAGAATTCAGAATTGCTCTTCCATAGGCTTGCATCTGCCCCAGGTGCAAGATCATCCGCCTTTCTCTTCATTGATGCAAAACTAGCGGCTTCAACTAGACCCGGAAAAATTTCCTCGTCTATTTTTATGCCAAGATGCGCCGCAATTTTTCGCATCTCACGTTCTAGGTCACATTTCATCTCGCCATAGTGGAGGACTAGAATGTTTTCCTGATTGCGATGCTGCCAAAAGGTTTCACCATGATGCAGCAAGGACCAATATGGATAACCATCTTTATCCCATTCGAAGTAACCCCTGGTCAACCAATCTTTCAAACGCTCCTCTTCCGTATGTGCCAATAGGTCGGTGATCGTTATCTTATTCCCCATTTCCGCAGCTAGTTTACGCTCGACATGCACATCCGTATTATTTTGATGGTTCATCATAGAAACAAATACATCTCTTGGATCTCGCCCAACAAATAGATATCTCGCATCGGCATGCCACTTTAACCCGTCAAGGGGAGTATGTGTTTTTAAGATTCGTCTATACTTCTGAGCAGATAATCTTTTATGCATTTCTTCAGTACTGTCCGTAACCAAATCAATCCAAGGAGATAGCTCGTTCAAAGGCAATGGAAAGTCTAATTCTTGGAATACGAGAAGTGCTGCAATCATTTGTGTCCATGTAGTACCTGATTTATAACAAGTGCAAATATAGATATCACCCGGCCTAGGTTCGAAACCATTCCAGCGACCTGAATCCCAGTCCAAATGCTGATAACGACGAATGGGAGCATCTTCAAGATTAAAGCTGGACATTGAATTTTAGTTCTCTCTTCTTTGATCCTCTGCTATTATTGGAATATATCATAACAACTGAAAAATGAGAAACTAAACCAAAATATATCCATAGGAGTTTTAAATGTTAGTGGGAAGAGTCGTAATGGTTGACTTTGTCGATGAGAATGAGACTGAAAAAATGTTGAGGTTTTTGTCACAAAACGGAAAGAACCTTTTTGCTTCTGCACTTTCATTCAACGTGCTTAAAACCACATCCTCTTCAGGAATGACTCTTACAATATATCCAGATGAGAAAACTGCTGAAATTGGCGCGGATGATCGCGATAAGGTTTTTAAGGAATGGTCGACTAGTATTGTTCATACAACAATTCTGGAAGCGGAAGTCTCATCAGTAGTAAGCAATAACCTGGAATACAGCAAATATCAGTAAGTCAAATTTGAATTGAGTTTTAATGGAGAAAATACAAATATGGAAAGCCAAATTAATCCTCATAATGATATTTCTCTCTCAGAAAAAATTTATCCCTCTGGCGACAAATC
>PBQX02000108.1:0-84649 GCA_002725175.2 Paracoccaceae bacterium | reverse complement strand
GTGACTGATATGAAAAATATGTTTTATGGTAATAGTGTTTTTAATCAACCTCTCAACAATTTGGATGTATCCAAAGTTACAAATATGGATGGTGTTTTTGTAGGGGCATTCGCATTTAATCAAGACATTGGTAGTTGGGATGTGTCCAGTGTAACAAGTATGGATTCTATGTTTGAGAATGCAACTAGTTTCAATAATGGACCGGTAATATCTTTAAGCGGTTCGGAGATTGAATATGTTAGTCCTAATTATTATTCAAGCTCTAATTTAGGTAAAATTGTACGAAATTCTACTTCAAATGAGAATTATGCTCTAAATGATCAAATGTTTTATTCAAATATAACTTATCCAAATGATTCAATTTTGACTTTTACAAATACAAATACTGCCACTGACGGTTATATGGTATGTGGATTAATTAATATAAATCCAAGTTTACTGTTTGTTTCAGGCGCGAGTAACAGCCAATTTTACAACATTTTAAGAGATGCCAAACACGGCAATTATTCAGATTTAGAAGCATTGTGTGCTGTATTACAACCGAATAGTAACAGACAGTTAAGAATATGGGATAATGGCACATCCTCAACCAACACAAACAGTATAAATTTAGGTAATAATGCTAGAATGGAAACGGATTCTGTAATAAGCATTAAACTAAATTCCGCGGGTGGATTTACTGTAACAAATGATGGGGCAGGAACGGCAAGCCCCACTCATAATACATGGTCATATGATAGTGAATGGACTGATAGTAGTTGGACTGGAAATTGGTATATTTTTGGATGTATCAGTAGAGAATCTTCTGATCCTGGTATATTATTTGATAATGGTATTTCGAACTGGAATGTTTCAAAAGTGACTACTATGCATGAGATGTTTAAATTGGCGAATGCTTTTAATCAACCAATAGGTAGTTGGGATGTATCTAAAGTTTCAAATATGGATAGAATGTTCAATGACGCCTCTAATTTTAACCAAGACATTGGTAGTTGGGATGTGTCAAGTTTGATAAGTATGGAACGTATGTTTGGTAATGCAGTAGTTTTCAATCAAGCTTTAGATAGTTGGAATGTATCCAAAGTGGAAAATATGAGCTTAGTGTTTAGAACAGCAAACTCTTTTAATCAACCACTTGGAAGCTGGGATATGTCTAGTGTGACAGAAATGTATCATATGTTCAGTGGTGGTTGTCCATTTGACCAAGATATTTCTGGATGGGATGTATCAAAAGTGGAAAATATATCCCATATATTTTCTGAAAATTCTAAATTCAATCAAGATATTTCTGGATGGGATGTATCCAGTGTCACAAATATGGAATATACATTTTATGGTGCTACAGCTTTCAATCAAGACATTTCCAATTGGGATGTTTCGCAAGTTTCAAATATGAATGAGATGTTCAATGGCGCCTCTAATTTTAACCAACCTCTTGGTGAAAAAAATATATTTGGAACAGGGGATGAGCTGCCAGCTGATTTTGGTAATATGGCACATGATCTTTTCGGGGTTGGGGGCTCGTCAAATTGGTACAGTTGTTCGATTGATTCATGGGGACTTATGGACGATGGTACCATACTTCTTTACAATAGGACTTTCGATACGCATGGTCGTTTTTGTAGAATTGATTTATCTGGAGATAGAGTAACAGATGCAGCTAGGTATCGTGAACATGAGTTACCTACATATAATAGTCTTACCGAATTAGTGAACGGATACAACACAGCGCCTTCACTACAAAATTACGTTAATTTCACAGCAGGAACCGGTTTCAATAATATAACTTTTACTAATGGTTGGGATGTGTCAAAAGTGACTAATATGAATGAGATGTTTAAATTGGCGACTGCTTTCAATCAACCAATTGGTAGTTGGGATGTATCTAAAGTTTCAAATATGGAACGTATGTTCTGGTTCGCCGAAGTTTTCAATCAAGACATTTCCAATTGGGATGTTTCGCAAGTTTCAAATATGAATAAAATGTTTGATTCGGCAGACGCGTTCAATCAACCTCTTGGTGGAAATAATTTTGGAACGGGGGATGATTTGCCAGCGGATTTTGGGTCAATGACAATACCCGTCCACAATGTAACTTGCTCCGTAGATCGATGGGCATATTATGAACCTAATAAAATTATTATTTACAATTATACAGAGGGAAGCCATGGTCGTTTTGCCCTAATTACAATGAATGGTACTTACGAAAATAATTCGAGTAGATTAATCGAACAAGGGGGGTCGACTGTCTATAACACTCGAGATGAGTTAATAGATGGTTACACTACAGCTACAGCTGGCACCTATAGTAATGAGCACAGTTTTGAAAGCGGAACTGGTTTTTATAATATAACTGGTTGGGATGTATCCAGTGTGACAACTATGGAGCATATGTTTATGAATGCAGAATCTTTCAATCAAGATATTTCTAATTGGAATTTACCCACTAGTGGTGTAGATTATACTGATTATGGTCTCGGGTCGGGTCACTCAGATAATTCATTTGTTGAATCAAGTATATATTACTTTAAAGTAAATTCATATTCAATTAACGTATCAACAACAGTACCAACTGATGCGGAGGAATCGGCGAACACTGGCAACTCCTCCTCCAGTATATTTGTGTCTATTTTTGGTCACGTTTTAGGTCACCAGCAATCAAGCTTTCACCAGCAAGCAAGCTTTTCTAGAACGCCGCCATCAGAGATTGCTTTAGGTGGATGGTGGCTCACAGGTGGCAGTTCGGGAGTGCCAAGGTATTACGCTAAGAATACATCCGATGAAACTACAACATTTGTTAGATATGTTTTAACTGACTCGAATGGTGAAGTTGGCGCTACTCATGGTATTGCATTTTATGTTGATACCAACAATGACCTAATACTCGACACCGAGTGGGAGGAGGGTGGTACAGAAACGCCTTATAATTTAAAAGTTAACGGTGGGGCTGCAGTAAGCTCTTCGGTTGTGCAAGCTGGAGACGCAATAGAGTTAATTGGGGCTGGGACATTCGTCGAGGCAACCCTTACTGTTCCGAGTGAACTCTCTACAACACAAGATTATGAAGTAATATTAGAAAACGAATTGTTGTTTACAAGTATTGATAAGGGTGAAACACTTTCGAAAACATTTGAAATAGCGCAAACGCAAAGTGCATCGCATGAAAACATAGTAGTTAAAATGTATAATACGTCAGGTGATGGTGTGTGGTTTAAAAATGTTACAATAACTTTTAACACTACTGAATATGTATTTACAACTGTAGACAATATTTATGATGCTACTTATGATGCTTCTTTAGGCTCCAGAGTTGGAACATTTAATACAGTTGGCTGGTTAGATGAAGGCGATGCCACCAGACCAGCTATAAGATATTATACAAATATATTCAACACATCTAAATCTACAATTAACGTATCAACAACAGCAGACTCGACAGATAATGCTGATACATTGGCAACAATTTATGTATCTTTCTTAACAACAGAAGGCAACAATATTTTAGTTGAACAAGAATTATTTACTGGACTTAATAAAAATGAAACAAAAACAGAAACATTCTCTTTACCAGCAATATATGATAATATCCAAGTGCAAATATACACAACAAATACTGATGCTGTAGCATTAAGTGAAGTTGAAATAACTTATAACAATAATATTCATCTTTTTACGACTGTGGACAATAATATTAATAGTATAGAACCGAGAACAAAATTAAGCTCTAATGCAGGTGCTGGAGGATACAGTTGTTCTGCGTCTTCTGTTAATTCAGGTTCTACAACTTCACAACCATTTGAACCATTCATGGCGTTTGAAGGGAATAGCAGTCCAGCCGCTAATACTTGGGTGACAGCAGTAGGATCTTATTTAGGTAGTGGAGTTTATGATGGGTCAAATAGCATCGTCACCACAACTGGGACCGCATCAGGCGAATATATTATACTTAACATGCCTCACGCTCTGAAACTAAGTGCAGTAAAATTAGCTGGACAATATACAACCGCAACGCCGCCACGGATTTCCGCTCCCAAAAATTGGAGCGTCTATGGGAAAAACAGTGGAAATTGGGAATTGATACAGCAATTTACCAACTCTGTTCCTGGAAATGGGTTTTCAACATACAACCTAACAACACCTTCTACTACGGCGTATCAATCATTTGCAATCTTAGTCACAGAATCAAACGGAGATACCATTGTCTGTATTTCGGAGATTGAATTCGTCGTCATTTCGGACGACGATGTTGGTATTAATAATACAGTTGGTTGGTTTGATTTTGGGACTGGTGCTGATAATCCCCACACTAGATATTATACAAATATAAGCAATTCATATACAATTAACGTATCAACAACAGCAGACTCGATAGATTATGCTGAAACAGTGGCAACAATTTATGTATCTTTCTTAACAACAGAAGGCAACAATATTTTAGTTGATCAAGAATTATTTACTGGACTTAATAAAAATGAAACAAAAACAGGAACATTCTCTTTACCAGCATTATATGATAATATCCAAGTGCAAATTCATGCTACTGAACCGGATGGTGTAGTATTCAGTGAAGTTAAAATAACTTATAACGATGTTATTCATATTTTTACGAATGTGGACAATACTTATAATGATGGTAATGGTGTTAATAATACAGTTGGTTGGCTCGATGGCAACCCCGAAGAGGAACTGATTCCCTACCCATATACTAGAACTTATACAAATATAAGCAATTCTTAAGCCATCCTGCTTCGACAAAAAATATGTAGGAACAAACAGTTAGAATATTGTAGCTCTACAAATATGTCTTGAAAAGCATCTACAATTACATTGGCATCGTAATGCTTTTGAATACCAGTGTGTCATATCGGGATTAACATTTCCATGTTGTGGTGTTCCATTCATGTTTGCAATACTAAGTGGTCGCCTTTGCATGTGCGTCATGCAGCAATTACATTTAGATAGTATTCGTATGTAGTCGTTTGCTTTATTCAAATCCAAATGCTTTTCTATGAAGAATTCAAAGCTTGGACATTTTTCTCCTGATTGGAAGTAACGTTCGCTTGTTCGATGGTAATCTTCTTCTATATTATTAAATACTTTACATTGCATTGGTTCACCGCCGCTACGAGTAGCAAAATTGATAAAATATAATGATTTTTGAAAATCTTGTTTAAAATCTTCTGAAGCATAATCACCAATAATATCTAATATTTCTTGTGGTGGAGGAGATGGAAATGGAAGTGAATCTAATATTGTCATAGTGATAAATACGCTTTTTTATTAAAAACTTAATTGATATCATATAATATGAGAATATTATGCTTCATTTTTTTGTTTTCTGGTGCGCATAGTTTTTTTTTGGATCGTTCTATTAATTCTCGACTTGGAGTAAATTATCTATTTTTACAATCTTTTCCGGAGAAACATCGTATTACGCTGTTTAATAAAATACCATCTCTTAAACATTTAGAAAAAAATATAAAAAAAGATGATGAGACGGAATTAAATAATTTATACGAGATATTAAAAATGCATGTAGGATATTTATCTTATTCTGAGATGGAAAAGGTGAGATTAAGTTTAGTAGTATCTTATTATGCTCATTATAATCAGAAGAGAGAATCTCGTGAAAAATTTATCATACATCCCCTATCTGTGGCTATAATTCTTTCAGAATCAAAACCGGATGTGGATACACTCATCGGAGGTTTGTTGCATGATACCGTTGAAGATACTAATGTAACCTTTAGTGAAATAGAATGTGTATTTGGCGAGAATGTTCGTAGAATAGTCGAAGGTGTTACCAAGGCTACAAATTGTGCAAATGACAATGAAAATATATATGAAATGAATCTTCGTTCGATGTTTCTGTCAATGAAAGATGATTGGCGTATAATATTGGTAAAATTAGCAGATAGATTGCATAATATGCGAACAATAGAGTATATGCGTAGAGATAAACGGATTCGAATTTCAAATGAAACATTAGAGATATATTCTCCATTAGCACATAGGATTGGTATGTGGAATATTCGTAACGAGTTAGAAGACTTAAGTTTTAAAAGTCTAGAACCTATAAAATATTATCAAGTTGTATACAATAGAACTAAACGAGTACAATTATATGCTTCTAAAATAGAGGGTTTACAAACAAAAATGGATGATATATTAACGAAAACTATTCCTGGCAAATATAAGTTAGAATATAGAACAAAATCTGTATATTCTGCTTGGAAAAAAACAGAAAGATATAATTGTGGTGTATCTGATTTGAAAGATTTAATTGCTTTGCGAATAATTATAAATGAGGACTGGGTCTATCATTTATCAGAGACATCAGGTGTTTGTTTTATTTTATTATCAAAAATACATAGTATATGGAAATATATACCAGGAACAGTAAAGGATTATATACATTTTCCCAAACCAAATGGTTATCAATCTTTACATACGACAATATTAATTGATAATAATCTACCTTTAGAAATACAAATTAGAACACAAAAAATGCATAATATCGCTGAGTATGGTACTGCAGCACATTGGAAATATAAATCGAATAAAACAAATGGACGAAGTGTTGGATGGTTAGATATATTTGATGAATGGGACAGAACGAATGAAAAGACCGATTTAATTAAATCAGTTCTTAAATTACCAGTAACAAAATTGATGTAATTAATTGAACAATTGTAATTGTTTTACACAATACAGTATTGGGAAATATATCCCCATATCCTAGTGTAGAACCAGTTACAAAAGAGAAATATAATCTTTTAAAAAAACTAGAAAATAATGTTGGTTGTGTAACTTCTGTAATAACTGGGTCAGTGTCAATATCTATTTCTTCTTCGATTTCTTTTATTTCCTTTTCTAAGTTATCTTTAAATTCTTCTTTAATAATTGGGTCAATTTTTCTTTGTAAAAGCTCATCTCTTATCATTTCTTCTAATGTATTAATTCCCGAGAAATGGGCATCATTTAGAAGCATATAAATAAATGAAAATATGAGAATTTGTAGCATTAAATAATAAAAGCGCTGTAGGCTATTCATTAAATAAATAAATATAAAAATAATAAATATCGTACATATATACAGGGATTATTTGCCAAATGAAATATTAATAAAAATAAGAGATTATCTTGGTCCTCATAAAATAGCAAAAATTTTTACAGATATGATAAATAAAATTGAAATAGTATCTAAAGACGAACCCTTTCAAGATTTAATGTATCATTTTTATAGACATTATGAATTATATGATGATGAACCTGATTTTTCAATTAGATGGACTTTAATAGAAGAAAATGCATGTTTTAAAGATTGGAGAAAAATGTACAAATGGTGGTATTTATGGGAAGGTATATTATTTAATAAATTATTCACGGGTAATAATTCTTAAAAATGAAATAAGATATATGAATATAAATTAAGATGGATAGTTACGTATTAATAGACCTCGGTTATTTTACGTGTTATCGTTATTTTGCTGCAAAAAAATGGTTGGGATTTAGAAAAGAACTGAATCAAGAAACTCCATGGATATGTGAAGATGCATTTCGAAACATATTGATGGGTCAATATGAGAAGAACTTAAAAAAACTTGCGAAAGGAAAGATTCCTTATTTGGCTATGGAGGGAATGGATGGAAAGAATTGGCGTAAGGAATTATATTGTGATTATAAGGCACAAAGGCCTAAAAATCCAGATTTATATGCTTTATTTAAATACATATCAAATGAATTTTTACCAAAATTCATAATGGAAAACAAAGAGTTCAAGTTATTACAAAAGGCTGGAACGGAAGCAGATGATCATATTGCTTTAAAAACGATAGAATTATTAAAAAAGAATCCTAATGTGAAAATAGATATAATTTCAGCAGATCTTGATTTTCTTCAGCTGGTAGAGGATACTAATAATATTGAAATTTATGATATGAATTATAAAATTAAGAGTGATAAGCCTTTAAAGGGACAAGCTTATTTAAAAAGGAAAATAATTTATGGTGATAATTCTGATAATATTAAGCCTGTCCATAGCGGAAAGGGATCTACAAAAATAAAACAAGCCTTGGTAGAATATTTGAATAATGTTGATAATTTAGACAATGTTGAGAAGGAAGTATTTGAAAAATTATCAAAGGATTCCTTCGACAAATTTTCGTTAAATAGGAAATTAATAGATTTTAATATGATTTCTAATTTTCCATAAATTGTTCCAAAAGAGAATCGATGAGTTCTTGTTTTTTTAGTGGTTTTCCATTTGATGAGGTAGCGACTGATGCCTCAATTGCATCATTCTTTAGTTGATTCATATTTTTCTTACCCAATTGACGTAATTTTTGCAAATTTTCACTATTTGATACAATTTTCAGATTTTTTGTTCGTGTCTCCTGTGTGTCAAATTTAACGGATATAATGTCGGATATATCTATTTTATCACCATTCGATTTTAAAACTGTCCCAACATCACCATCGTGATGCCACAAACATATACTATCCCTAAAAGGTGAAAACAATGAGCACCATTCATAACCAAATTCACTCATAATAATAATATTTTTGTCTAAATAAATACTGTATATATGTAAACCCGCTGGTGTTGTATTCTTAAATAATGAACTATAAATTTGTGCTTTTTTTTGTTTATAACATCTCAACACATTGTGATTGTATATCTTTGGAAACATATTTGTAACTTTTAAAATTAGTTCACGAATGTGTCTTTGCTTTAAATTATCTGAATACATTGTAAACATTTTATCACCTGCTGCTAATAACGCTTCTATCCATTTTAATTCTCCCCTATGAATTGTAGAAAAATATTTAGACGTATGATATGCAATTGGGAAAAACATAGGAACTTGTGTGTGGAGTTTCCTATTATTAGATTCTAATTGATCAAACCATTCATTTACAGTCGGCTCTTTTTCTATAGTTGATTCTATATTTTCAAGAGCAATTGGTAAATGTGTATTACGAGGTATATTTGGTGATTGCATCCATTTTGCATAAGGATTCATTAGTGTACTTGATAATTCTAAATTATTACGACCTTGATTGAAATTATTATATAATATTGTCGGTAGAGGCATGTTACATTATTTATTTATATTCAGTTTAGTCTTAAGTGAAAATAAAGTAACTCAAAACCCGTCTACAAAACCCTGTAGAACGGGTTTTTCTCGAAGATAATCAATTAGAAATTAATTTATATTATTATTTTAATGAAAGTTGAAAAAAAAACTGATGGTGGAGGATTTTTTGATTTTTTCACTAGAAAAAAGACTGAGATTGAAAGAGTTTGGGACAATCACGTTGAAAAAAGAGAAGTATTTATTAAGGAATTAACATTAATAATTGAAGCTAGAAAAGCGACATGTAAGGATAGAGAAGCTAATGCTACTAGGAAAGCTTTAAATCAGTTAAAGAAATCCGCGAAGTCAAAAAATACGACACAATTTCCAAAAGATTTGGATACATTAAAACATATTGTAGATAAGTGGGATGATCGTGTAATATCATACGCCAAAGAACTTGGTGAAACCTGTGGTTCTTTCCGGATTGTACAAAGAAAGTCTCATTTATTACTCAAAATTGAAGAAAGACTAGATATAGAAAAGAGAATTGAAAATGGCATAAAAGCCCTTTCTAACGCAGATGCTTCTCAAGATTTGAGCGGTCATGTTGCGAGTGTAACTACATTAATTAATACTCCATCCGCGAGAATCAATACTACTACAACTATAGGAAATCCTGTTTATAGTAGTGATTATTTACTAAAGCCGTCTTCATCGGCGAAAATAGAACTTCTTAAAGAAAGAGTGAGAAGTAATAGGCATGTTTCTGTAACAGCAACTGTTCCTAATACTACATTATATAAAGTAACACCTGTGTTACACGGTCCCGTAGTATATTCGAAACCACCTCCATTATTTGCTTCACAGCAAATTGGTGTGTCAACACCGTCTATTATTAGTATGCAGCCATCTGATTTAAGATATGAATTGGAACGTTTAAAGACTAAATCTGATATTGCCAAAATGGCAGCCTCAGTGAGCGGACAAACAAGCGAAAATTCTAAAATTGTTAGTGATTATTCCAGATTGAATAATAGTCTTCGAAATGAAATAGAGGATATGGTTAAAACAGCCGAAACAAAAGAAGAGTTAATGCGTAAGCGGGAAAAGGCCAGAAAAGAAAACAATGAACAACTGCAAAAACAACTTGATGACCAGATAAAAGAAAAGGCGGTTTTACAAGAAAAAAAGCAAAAAGAAATTAAAGTACTTGAAGAAGAAAGAAACAAAATACAAAAAGATGCTGAAAAAGAAATAAACGATATAAAATCTAAGAATACTGGACTTCAGCGTGATATTAAAAAGGTACATTCCGCATACGAACAAGCAACTAAAGTAATTCAAAGGCAGAAGAACGAAGAGGCCGCTGAAAAACGCAGACAACAACTTGAAAAAGAAAAGTTAATGGCTGCGCATAAAAAAGAAATTGAAGAACTTAATAGAGATGCGGAAAGTCGTGTTGCAAAAGTCGCAGCATTGGCAGAAGAGAAGATGAAAGAAAGTGAGAAAAGAGCAGAGGAAGCAGAAAAAGCGAAAACAAAAAGTGAGGAAGAACAGCGTGCAGCACAAAAGGCGAAAGATGATGCTGATGCTGAAGCTGCTGCAGTAACAGCAAATTTAAAAGAGTTAAATGAACAACTTTCAAAAAAGAAAGATGCTGTAGAAGAAAAGCAACAAGAAGAAGTGGAAGATATGGGAGACAAAATGGAAGAAAAAGCGAGAGAAATTGCGAAAGCTCAAGCCGAAGAATTAGAAAGTCGTATGGAAGACTCTAGGAAGAAGGAGGGTGATAATATATCTCCTACGGACCTAGGAATGGGTGTAACGACGGATGAGGATACAGCGGGCTCTGAAGACGATGAACCAGAGCCGGTGCCGCTTCCGCAAATGTCAGACTTTGATTTTGTAGTTGCTTTAAAAGAATTCCCTGATGAGACAAAGGCATTCGATGATGCAGCTGAAAATTTTTCAAAAATGTTAAAAGATGCGGGTAGAGATAGCTTACGAGAATATGATACTAAACACGCAAGAGTAATGAGTTTGTCCGCAAATAATAGTGAAGACAAGAAGGGTTGGCTGGGGGCGCGTTCTAAGCTTGTGTCAGCACTTACAAGTTTTCAACAAATAACAAGTGTAGATGAATTAGATAAAGAAATAAAAGAGATTGAAGAAGCTATCAACAGAAAAGAGAAAATGATGAGTGAAGGTGATGTAACACGTCAGTCACAACGCGTTAAAGAACAAGATATACTTAAACTACAGGTATTGGAAAAAATGAGAAAATATATTAAAAATAAGGAAGAAACTGCTAATAAACTAGCGCGCGCAGTTTATTCAAAAACGACATCTGATACTAGCAGTGTAGATGAAGTAATGAAAGCCAATGAAAATACTACTCGTTCAGTATTAGGGTCTAGAAGTGGTAATGTTTTTACATTTCAACAGTTACAAGCATCAGCGAAAAGGGATTCTGATGAAACTCCGATGGTGGAGAAGCCATCACCTTGGATAAAAGGTCGTACATTAGATGAAAAATCTGCCGCGAAATCCTTAATTGACATGAAAAACGATAAACAAGATAAACAAGATTCCGACGATGATTACAGCGGCGACTCCGACGGCGACAAGGAAGAAAAGGACGCTGAAGAAGAACAAAAGAAAATAGATGAAGAAGAAGCTAAGAAAGCCGCGCAAAAAGAAGAAAAGAAAGCTGCGGAAGAAGAAGAAAAGAAAGCTGCCGAAGAAGAAGAAAAGAAAGCTGCTGAAGAAGAAGAAAAGAAAGCTGCGGAAGAAGAAAAGAAAGCTGCGGAAGAAGCTAAGAAAGCTGCGGAAGAAGCTAAGAAAGCTGCGGAAGAAGAAGCTAAGAAAGCTGCGGAAGAAGAAGCTAAGAAAGCTGCGGAAGAAGAAGCTAATAAAGCTGCGGAAGAAGAAGAAAAGAAAGCTGTGGATGAACAAAAAAGCAAAGTAGATAGAGCTATAGAAGAGTCTCGTGATGCAATGCAGAATCGTGCCGACAGTGCGTCGATTTCAGCTGAACAACTTATAAAAAGATTCGAGGAAATGAAGAAGAAATCAAATCGTGATAGAAGACCTCTAAATATATCTACCGATTCTGCAGCAGTTGATATTGATAATCCAGATGCTGACTTATCACCTCGTTCGGCATCTCGACAAAGAGCCAAAGAATGGAGAGATAAAATGAAAGAGCAATATAGCAAAGAAACACCAAAAGGTGGTAAATCAGGAAAGTCTAGAAAAAGACTTTTACGTAAAAAAAGGTTAACAAAGAGAAGATAAATTCTTAATTAATGATATTTTTTTCCGCCTCACTATCCATAATTACTTGACAATGATTTTTAATAGCTTCGCATTGGTAGTCTCTTAGTTTTTTATCTTCAATGTGTGGGCATTCAATAACACCAGATTTTCCAACAGGCGGACAAACTATTCCGCCATCTTCCATAGATTCCAAAATTGGTTTATACATTTGTAATAATAATATAAGTGTTGCGACTAATATGATCATCATAAAAAGTTTTATCATTAATTAATCAAATAAATATTGTTTTGGTTATTTCGTAGCTTTTTGGATTACTACATAACCAATGACGAACGTGGCCTTCGACAGCAACAGTTTCAATTACGTTTTTAAATAGCGAATTAATATCTTTTTGTACATTTGCTAAATAATCATGAATGTATGGTTCTCCAGAAAGCATCATTTTTGAAGGAGTATATGCCATATCAATATCAACAACAAGAACACTACCATTTTGTGATAGATTTTTAATTGCATTTTTTAAAATATTTAAACGACCTTGTTGTGGTATTTCGTGAAATCCAAACATTATTGTGATTAAGTCTGCTTTATTTTTAAGTGTAACTGATTCAGCGTCATCAATTATGAATTCTGCTAACGAATCCGAAGATTTCTTCGCAACTGCTATCATTTCGTTCGATGTGTCAACAGCTATTATACTTGAATTTTGAAATGTTTGGTATAAAGCATCTGTTGACATAGCAGCTCCACAACACCAATCCGAAATAAATGATGGATTTATAGAATTTTCTTTTTTTAATTTTTGTAATATTGTATAACGAATATCTTCACCATTATAAGCTGCAATATCAATTATACGTGTAATCTGTCTAGCAAGTGATGCATGTATTTTTCCACCAAAACCGATATTACCAAAATTGTGGATTCTGGGATCATATGGATAATAACTTAATGCATATACACTATAAATTGGTGTTAAAATTTTTAAAAATTGAAATATTCGCATATAATTCTAAGATATATTATAAAACTTTATACTTAAATTTATAACATATCACATAATTTATGAATCATAACTACTCACTATTGCAGCTGAGGTGGCTTCTCCAGCAGCCTTTGCCTTGGCTGCAGCCTGGGTCGCATTTGCCGCCGCACCCGAGATGGCCGCGGAAGCCCTTTCAAAAGATGGCAATGTTGAATCGCATTCATTTGCATGTATCATATCATTTTCTCCAAGTTTTTCGGGATTCGTGTCCGTTCCTGTTCCCGGTTTCCGTCCAGTATGAAATATATGCTTCATTTCGGGTATAGTTAATTCACGTTCGAAATACATAAAGTTGGAAATTACCCCTCTTATTGGTTTACCATGAAAGAATTTTATTGGGAATAGTTTTCTTCTTTTTTTTAGACCAGGAATTTTACCCTCAAATACTTTACTGCCATATAATTGACCATTTTTATAAACATCTAACCGTTTTTTTGATAAAACTAAACCAATATGAAAAAACTCATCTAGTGGAAAATATTTTATTGCGACTTGTTCTTCGTGATTCGCGACTTCTGGCTCATCATCATGACCCTCTTGTTCTGCTTGTGATTCTACATCACATAATAATTTTTGTACAGTGGTGATATCAGGACCGAGGCCTCGCACAGTATTTACTTTTATAATAATATCGTTCTTTTTTGAATCAATAGCAAGACTTATTATATCTTTACTATCCAAATATTCAAAAGAACCTGTACCATGAGTTAAAATCTCTCGATATTTTACTTTTTTGTCATAAAGCCATTTTAAAATGTTAATATTCATTGTATATGACACACCATATTCTTCCTCTTCTTCATCGACAGCGACCTCGTTGCCAGATACATCTAAAGCTGTATCAAATACATGTGGTTCTAACATAGATTTGTCTTCATTCAACCATAACATGCCTTTATTATTTTTTTTCGATTTTTTACTATTTCTTCTATAATAAGCCACCCATGCCAAGATCACCATAGATATTAAAATACACACTGCTACTCCAATTATTAAATACCGATTTCTAGTGGTAGAATCCATTATGTTAATAGATATTAAAAAACAGATGAAATATTTTATTTGTAGAACATGATTAAATGGATAACAGTATAACAAATGATAATAATGATGATGTTGAAATACTGATACGAAATTGGAAAAAAATACCAGTTATAGGCACCCAAGTGTTAATGAATAATTTTCCCTATGCAATAGCTCCTTGGGAACATTGGAATCTATTGATTGATGAATTAAAGAAAAATAATAATAAATCATCGCCCGAAAAGCCCGAAGAGTCAGAACCAAAAGAACCTGTTGATAATTTTGAAGAAACGGGTAAAAATAATGAACCATCGGAACCAATATCAATACCAAAATCAATACCAAATTTTGTAGATTTTGCAGATAATGGCCTTGTTGATTGGGAATCAGATAATGAATCTTAAATAACACTTCCTGCTATTACACCAGCAGCAGTCAACAATTTATTATCTGTTAAACTATAAATCGACCCCTTGTTTGTTTTTATAGTTAATGTACATTGATCTGTTTGTATTGTTACATCTTTTTGTTCGCTCATTTTGTCAAGTTTGTAATTTAGTTCTTGATTTGTTGTTGTTAATTTCTGAATTTTTTCTTCTAAATATATATTTTTTTTTTCAAGTTCCTCTGATTTTTTTTTCCATCTGGATGCAAATGAAACTTTTAGAAAATCCTCCATTTCGGATTTCAATTTAGAGTTTAATTCTCTCAATTCAAGTATAGTTATCTCCTTCTCTTTCAAAACTTTTTTGAAATTTTCTAATTCTTCTGATGTCTGTTTTTCATGATTCTGTATAGTTGATAGTATACTCTGAATTAATGGTGAAATTTGTTCTTCCATAATGCATGGCCTTATTTTACTAATGTGTTATTATGTTCATTTTTATTGAGCAGATGCGGTTCGAGAATGTGCAGCCAGTGTCTTGTATTGCATTTTAACAAATTCTTTATATTTGTGATGGTCTTCCTCTGTTAACTCGGGTATTATTTTATTAATATCTTCGGTTGAGCTAAACACGTCTATCATAATTTCATCTTCCATTAATTTAGATATACCTTCGTATTCTGTCCTACCCAAATAATCAATACCAGCTTTCAACATAGCTATAAGATAATTACCATTATCCTGAACTGAATCCGGAAATAAGTTGATTAATATATCTTCCGTTAAATGTTTGAACATTAATATGCATATATCTTTGTCTTGAGAATCTTTATATATAAAAGCCCCAGTATCCATAGTAATATTAATCTAATAAGGAGTATGTTGTTAAGTTTAATTTAAGAATGACAAACACTCTTATAGTAATCACATTAAAGGGATATAATTTTTATAATCGTTCACTAATTAACCATATAAAAAAAACGACAACATATAATATATTTTTTGGTTGGGATGCATTATCGGGTAAAAAAGAAGACGAAAACAATTTTATAAATTCATATAATTTATTAGAACAGAAATTTGGTAATAAAATAAGGAATTTTAATGGAAGATGGCTTAAAAATCCAGCAAAACTAGGAGCTATATATTGGTTTTCTCAGAAAAAAGAAGGAACATATATGTGGCTTTTGGAAGATGATGTATATGTTAGAAATGGTAATAAATTTTTTGATTCATATGAAGATATAGACACAGATCTTATTTGTATTAGAGATGAAAATCTACCTTTTTGGTATCCTGATTATCGAGTAGGAGATAAAACAAGAATTGCGTCAAATTTACCATTAGCACACTTATATGTTGTTAGATTATCAAAATTGTTGTGTAAAAAAATTGTAGAAGAGTTGGAAAGTAAGTATGACACAAATCACCATGAACTATACATACCATATGTTGTTGAAAAACATAAATTAAGTTATAGTGATTTATTTGAAGAACATAAAAAAGGATTAATGACAAATCCCACAAACTCTGCAGCCAGTCACGTCCCGGAAATAGATGCTGAAGTCATACATCCATATAAACATAAAATTAGTTCAGTTTTTTAGTTTGGAATACCAATAAATATTCTCTTAATATTTCTTGAAATATAAACAGAAAATGACTGTCATGGTTAACATAAGTGTTGTGTGCTAATTCATGGCAAATTATTATAAACCATCTCCAAAAAAAAGAATCATTTTCTTCTTTTAAATTAAAATATTTTACATTTAAAAATAAACTTCCATTTTTATTAAATGCGGTTGCTGTTGTATAATTTTCATAGAATAAATTAAAATATTTTGAGTCTATTCCCATTCTTTCTATTGTTTGTGTTATTTTTTTGAAATATTCTTGTAAATTATTTTTAACAAAGTCTGGTACAGAACCACTAGCATATATTTTTAATCCATTATGGATATATTTTGTCAAGTCCGGTTTTTGTGGACGCACAACAGTTGTGTCCTTATACTCCTGGAGTTTTTTTATAGAGTTTTTAGTGTATCGCATAGTTATATTTAATTATTTTTGTTAAAATAAAAAAAATTTTATATTTTTTATGATTTTTTAGTTTTTATTTGGTTTTATGATTTTTTAGTTTTTATTTGGTTTTATGCGTTGCAGGCAAATTTTATAATACAAAGGTGGGGGCTTTCGGGCGGCGAGTTCCGGGGTGTTTCGGCGCGCGCTTAGTCAGAGTTACTTGTTTCGTAAAAGTCTTTTCTCCATCTTTTTGAATTTCAAAATCGACATACATGCCACGAGCAGGAGTACCATGTACAAAATTAGTTCCATGGAAGAACACATTGTCTTCAGGAAACTTATAACAATAAATGAATCCATAATGTTTTTTATCATTCCAATATACAATTTTACCTTGGACCATGTTTTCGCGCGTGCCCGCCGCGGCCGCGACCACTGGCGATGGTTTATTTTTTTTAGTTTTCTTGGAGGCAACATGCCACCATTGCTCATCTGCGATGGCAGGTGATGGGTCTTCGACAAGGTCATTCCAATCAATGGTTCTTGAATTTTTTATGAATTGTAACCAGTCATTCTGAAAATCATGAAACTTCTGAGAACGAAGAAATGAACTCGACGATTTAGATGATGATAACATTTGTAAAACAGTTTTTCCGGTTTTCTTGTGAGCTATGGTGTTGTGATTCTATTATTTACATATATAAATCTTAGAACAAAAAAAGTGTCATTTTTTTGAATCTCGTGGTCGTAGCTTTTTAAAATTAATTGTTTGTATTTATATATGGCTAATAGTAGAATTACTTTTAATATTTATAATAGTAGAATTAACATTTATAACGGTATCAACGATATTGGCGCTGAAGGCGTGGATGAAGAAAATTTAAATGATAGTGATGAGTCGGAAGAGTCCGTATCAGCACGAGTCAATGAAGAGTCACCTACAATAAATGACCAAGATACACCTGATTTAAATACAATAGATTTAGCTAGTTTATTAAATTTAGGTATAAGTAATTTGGGTAATAATACTACGTTTTCAGCTGCACTTGGAACACCTATTCGTACGAATAATCAGAATGATTCGTCCGGAGCAAATCTGAATAATATTCAGGATATGGTTGGAGGGATTATTCAAAGTGTTTTAAATATTCCGGCAGCTAGTTTACAAGTTGAAGTTGTCGAGGCACAAGCGCCACAAAGACACACATCTGTTCAATCATTGCACTCTGGAACAATATTATCAATTATTAATGATGAACATGTGCAAGATGAAAACAACCCATGTACAATTTGTCATTCTCCATTTCAAAGTGCAGATATTATTCGTACAATAAATAATTGCTCACATTTTTTTCATGCAAATTGTATAGAACAATGGTTTCAAAGTCACAATAATTGCCCAGTATGTAGGGGAACACTCTAGAATACTTAAACATTTAATATAATTATATGGTGTTAGGAGATTTGAACAATGATACTAACATAAATCTCCTTGATCTTGTATTATTAGCATCGTATTTGGATTTGGATGATAGTGGGAATCATTATTTTCCTGAAATGTATAATAGTATAAATGAATCAAGTGCTATTAGCAATATTAGCGGAATAGATGGTATCAGAGGTATTGATGAAAATGATTTAGATTTTTTTGCAAATTATATCGCTGGTAATATTGATGAGTTATTAGATTATATACCAGAACCAGAACCTGAGCCTGAACCAGAACCAGAACCAGAACCACAACCCGAGCCAGAACCAGAATTAATGGTATCACTCAAAGATGTATTTACTAAAGGGCCATTGGTATATTTTGATTTTACAACAGAATATCCGGATGATTATTATTATCGTGATTACGCGTTTGTATCAAATAAGATTCCTAGAAAATCATATACATCAGATACTATTGTTGGTAGGTTTACTAGAAGCAATGGCACCGCAAATGCGGGCTATAGCACATATCCAAGTTATGATAAAGAGAAAAAAGCCGTTAGGTTATTTGACTATATTGATACATCGGGCACACAAGGTCATGGTGGAGACCCTTCAGATAGTAGTGGAATAATACCACAATACGCAGGATTAACAGTAAGATTATCCGGATTGAATTCTGAATTTGGAGGTGAAATGACAATAATATCTATGAACTATATACCTTCGACACAACGTTTCCAACATAGTGGCAGTAATACTTACAAAAATTCTATGGTTTTATTGGTAGCCTTAGTCTGGAGTACAATCTATTATAGATTGATTAAAGTTGATGATGAATATGGTAATACATATTATAGATTTGAGTTAACGCATATTGACAATACTGGTACCCAGAAGTCCACCAAATGGATATGTAATGATTATAATTTTGAATTTGACACTTGGATACAATGGGCAATTGTCTGTAAAAATGGACATAGTCCAACGGTAATAGTCAACGGCACATCATATGAAACAATTCTTGTATCAAACACCGCGGATAGCACTGATGCTAGCTATGATCCGGATGTATTTGGTATAGCAGTTCCGGTAAATGCAACACGTGACACGTTTGCATTATACGGCGAATGGTCGGGCACGCCACCCGAACATGGTGCTACTGACACTGCAACTTTAGGTTATGTACGGTTTTTCCAAATGTATAACGAGGCATTAGAAATGAGTTATATAAATAGTTTATTCTATTATTTTGATGAACAATTGGATAATTCACATTTAGGTGTAACTGTTATAGATATTAATCAAAATCATCTAACTTTCAGAAAAGTACGTTTTGTAAAAACTTCAAGTGGTCTCGGGCCCGACGAATCAATCAATGTTGACGAATTACAAGTTTGGGTAGGTGGAACAAATATAGCATCTTCCTCTGTAAGTGGAACATCTGCCTATACGACAACAGCAGAAGTTTCCAATGTTGGAAGAATACATAATAATATTTTATTAGCTGATTTGTTCTTCTCGGATAATAATACAATTATTGGTGATAATTTCGGTATAGATTTAGGTACAGATGTGTCAATACATGATCTCGAATCTATTGTATTATACAATAGAGCGACCGAAGAAGTTCCGACTGCTACTGGTGATGGTGCAAGAATACTTGGTTATACTATGGAACTCTTGAATTCCAATGATGAAATTGTGTTATTTACAAACGAAATAACAATAAATAAATATTATTACAGATTTGATGGAAATATGATTGGCACAGCTTCGTTTTCTTCAACACCTTCTACAACAGCAATTATAGACGATTCTGAAAATACTGAAACTTTAACTGCTGTTTTTGGCAGTGAATCTCCTATTCCTATGAATGTTAGTGCAGAAATAACAAACCATTCTAAAACAATAAATTTAAGAGAATTAATCCCAGATATAGATTTACAAATGCCTTGGAGTGGGGAAGGTTTCTATAGTAATTCATTAATAGCTGAGGCTGGTGCAGATGGTTTAACAAGTAATGGTAGTTTTTCTGGAACTCCACCAGCCACTCTTTCTTTAACAGCTGGCGGATGGTTTAACAGGGGTGATAGTTACGTAAGAAGTACTTATACAACCAATTCTGTTAGATATGATCTGCTATCTGGTAACACTGGACAGGTTGGCTCAGGGCATGCACTTGTATTTTCAAGTGATAATAACGGCCAACTAATTCTTGACGTAAACGATGCAACACATGGGTTTGGTGATCCTATATCGTTTAAAATCAATGGAACATTGGCATCAAATCTAGATGTAATCAGTGCTGGAGATACCATAGTTTTAGTAAACGGTGATGACAGCAATCCTGCAACTTTTACTGTCCCAAGCGAACTTGCTGCAGAAAATGCAAATGCATCAATATTTGATGGTTATATTGGTGATGAAAATCGTGGGGGCGGTTGGGACGACTCTGGTAATTTTTACGTAGATTTTGAATTTCCAGAATCAAAGATGATAACGCACTACAGAATGTGGGCAAGAGCAGGACAGACTCAACTCCAGGCCATAGACCGGCGGCAGGCGTTACCGAGTACATGGACAATTCAAGGTACGCAAGTTCCTGATGAATGGACAATTATTCATGAAATTAAAAATTATAAACACAATGGAATAGAATGGCTCAGCACAGTCGGTGGGGGGACTAACGGCCCAAATGGCGAAAATGGTATGCCCGTATCTAGCGCAGTTGACATTGATGGTAACATTCCACCCTATTCTGAGTTTGCTATTTCTTCACCAGGATTGTATAAAATATATCGTATAACTGTATATAGGGCGGTGAACGCGTGGCACTCGCCCTACATTGGTGAATTAGCGTATTATACAACTAAAAATAGTGATACCTATACAGGAACTTCACTATCTGGTGTAGATAGTGGAGATTATATTAAGTTGGAATTAGATGAATCACAAATTTTACGCAATATTGAAATACGAACACCACATGCAGAACTAATACCAAATACATTAATTTATAAAGAGCCAACAATCACCACCTTTGGTGGTTCACATTCAGAAAGTGGATACAGATGTCTCGCGTCTAGTGAAGACTCGAGTCTGGATAAATATGCTTATAACGCATTTGAATCTCTGACATGGTATACAAAGGAAGAAAACTATGATGGTACTAATGGACATTACTTGCCTCGCCCATATATGACTGAATCGGAAATTTGTAATTTAGGTTCTGATACAAAAATGGGTACAACTTTTAGATATTTGTTAATTAAAAGCGATGGAACACTACCATGTAATTTAAGACAAGTACAAGTATGGTTAGGGAATATAAATATTGCTTCAGTATCAAATGGTGCTTCGGAAGCATTATGGAGTAAGTCAGATTGGATAAGTTACAAACATAGAAGTTTTAATTGGGATGATGATCTCGCAGAAGCATCTTTGCAAGATGATGCTTCTTTTGAATATGATGGTGTAAAAAATTATGCGAAATATGCGAATGATGATAGTTTGACATCACCAGCTGGTTCAATATATCAATATGCCCACTCAGAAATTGATCATTTCACAGATTATAGTTTAATCATAGATCTAAATAAAAATTATAATATTACCGAGTTACAAGGGATTGTTGTATATAATCGCACCCCAGTAAGCGCCGACGACGCCAGCGCATCTAGAATTCAAGGTTTTAAACCACAATTATTAGACAAATATCTTGATGTTGTGTATGATGGAAACCAATTTACGGGTAATGACAATTACCATCTTGTGCGTGGCCCTGCTTGGTATAATGTTTTCGATTATATGTTAACAACAGACGAAAATAATTTTGCTACAAAGATAATAAATACTAATACTAGTGATAATACCACCAATACAACAATATACGAATTTACTGATTTAAACCATATTTGTTCTTTTACAACTGTAGATTTGTCAGAAAAAAATTTATACAATGAATTCGTAAGAATATATGTACCAGGAACATACACCGTACCTGCCAGCGGCACCTATAGGTGGGAGGGAGATCCCTCGGCCGGCGCGAACCCCGAGAGTCAGGGTGACCCAGATGATACTATACATATTCCAATCGAAAATGGATTATATTTAACAGTAGAAAATCTTAATTTTATCCCTGATTATGCTAGAGGTGTTAAACATCAGACGTCGGATGCGCTTACTACCATAATGTATGTAGATGGTTTACTTAGCACTAGTACATATAAATATGCTATATGGACTTACAATAGCGCTCCCGCCCAGCAATATGATATCACAGTAGATGTTATTGGACAAAATATTCAAAGTCACAGTTATGGTCAAGACGATACAGATGAAGATTTTGCAAACTGTGTAGGTTATATTAAACCGGATTCAGATGGTAAAATAACCTTCTCTTTTCTCTCCACGATGAACGGCGCGTATTTATCATGGGTTAGAATATTAGAAGAAAAGGATAATGGGACAGCACCAAATGGAATACCAAATGGTGAGTTTCTTATATTAGAAATGCCTTATATGCGTAGATTAAGTGGAGTTATAATTACTAGTCAAGGTCTAACCGATGGTGGTTCGCGTCAGCCGAAAGATTGGAATATTTATGGTAGGGAAACAACTGGAAGTAATTGGGAATTGTTAATGGAACAAGTTGATGTTAGTCCGGGGGATACTGGAGATCAGTATGACTTAGACACACCAACTATTAAAGAATATGTATCATTCGCAATCGTTATTACTCGCAATACTCCGCCAGTTATTTCTGCGGATAAAACCAATACAAGGATAGGTCAAATTCAATTTTTATGTGTACCTCCTGAAATGGATTTCAAAATTTATGGAAACAATGATGGTACGAATTGGTCAGAAATTCATTCCGAAACAAATGCAATTATAACATCCTCTCCATCTACTTTTAATATATCAAATTCAACACCTTATTTGGAATATGCATTGGTTTGTACAAGAAAAACCGGAAGTGATATTAGAATAAATAATATTCCAGTAGCAAGACTATCTTCTCCTACTGTTCGTGAGCCAAAAACAGCAATGACAGGACAAACCTCTGGTGGCTATTCTTGCAATGCTTCCAGTAATCCAACTGACAGTTGGAAAATCTTTAACTTTCTTACAACACCATCAACTGACGCTTGGCAAACGAATAATAGTCTTTACGCAACAGATGGATCTTATTCTGGTTCAGCTAACTTGGCAACAGATACGTCGACAAGCGGAACAACACACGATGGTGAATGGGTCAAATTGGAATTGCCAAACGCCAAAAGATTGGCATCATATCGACTCACAAGGCAAGACGGTGGAAATGATGACAGATCTCCGAAAGAGTGGTATGTATACGGTTGGAACGCGTCGTCGGGATGGGTCGAGCTTCATCATGAACTTCGAACAGATTACATCGGAGAGTATGTTTCTGGAAACACCGATACTGGAGGAACAGATTTCACTATTGATGCTAATAAACAGACGGATGGTTACGACACTTTTGCGATTGTCTTTACACAATCTTTTGGTTTTAATAAATTGTTGGTCGCAGAATTGCAGTTTTTTACATTATTAACAGATATTAATTTTAAATTTAATGAATTAGAAAATTTTGAATTTAATATTGACGAATATTCTAATTCACAATACATTATAAATGGTGATTCAATTAACGATGGGAAATCATGCACTAGAGCAACATTATATATACCCACAGATGATTCAAACGGTATGAGTATTAGACTTCATAGAGAAAACGAATCGAATGAATTATCCGGATTGTCTGGTGCAAGTGTATCAATATCTAATCATAATTTATCATTTAATTATTCAAATATTGATAATTCACCATTAAATGCTTTAGGTGCAAATTTCGGCAGCATATCTTCGATTCACGAAGGCACCATGGCCATCGACTTTGCAACTTATGATAATATTACAAATAGTTATATAGTGGGTAGTTTACTCGAAGAACCCAGGGGTGTCGGAGATGAATTTGTGGACACCTATTTGTGTAGAATTAATGAAAATGGTGCATACATTCCATATTCTGGTAAAATTGTCAATACTGGTTTAAATCCAGATTACATAGCATCTGCATCGGCGTCGAATGGCGAAGTCACACATAGCGAACCTACAATAAGTATGAATTCAGATGACGAATACGAAAGCGGTTATTCGTGTGAAGCTTCGAGCGTTTACCCGGAGAACGACTATACATACAACGCTTTTCATTGTTTTGACGGAATTGATACAACTACAACTAATAAATGGGTATGTGGAACTGGGCGCTATACTGGAACCAGTGGTATTTATACAACCAGTAATCCATCCAATTTGGGAGACAACACCACTGGTGGACAAACTGATAATGGTGAATATGTTATTTTGAATATGCCATTGGCAGTGCACTGTGCAGCAGTGAAGCTTCATCGCTTCTCTGCGGATGGTTCAACAATGACTGATGCCCCAAGAGATTGGAAAATATATGGTAGAGAAACCTTAACTGGAGAATGGGATGAGATTTACGCAATAACAGAACAAACAACATATTCTGAAACGGGAAATACATATTATTTGCCAACCCTTACTAAAGCTTATGTATCTTTGTCTCTTGTAGTAATAAGAACAAATGGTGGGACGACTACCGCACTTTCTGAGTTGGAGTTTATAGGAAATTACCCATCTATTCCTCGATATATTACTCAAAATGAATTAAGTAATATTTATAATAATAAACAACTTAGAGGTAGTTGTGTCCTGAATTGGCCCTCGGAAGCGAATGAATATCCTGAAATAGCTCTTACTAGTGATGACTCGTATGGTTACGTGACTACTGCAAGTTCAACTCACGCTGGAAGGGCGCCTTGGCATGCGTTTAACAAAAATCGTGTCGGTCAAGATTATTGGATGTGTACGTCAACAGGTTTGTACTCGTCTGGAGTTTACCAAGGTTCTAGCAGTCTCGGAGATGTATCCGGGGAATGGATTTCATTGGAACTTCCACACTATATAAAACTGACTTCGGTTCACATTACTGCAAGGGATATCGAGGACGACGGGACTACCGTTTGGGATAATCGTGTTAACGCTCCAAAGGATTTTAAAGTTTTGGCATCAAATGACGGTTCTACTTGGTTCGAATTATTAAATAAAACAGATGCAAATATAAATGATGAAACAAATGGCGGAGGTAGTTCGTTTATTCCACACACAATCAACGATTATTACAAGCAATTTGCTTTAGTTGTATCAGCTACTCGTGGCCCCCGCTGTTCAGTAGCCGAAATTAAGTATTTTGGAAAACAACGAGACAGTGGTGACAGTGCCATTACCAGAATGCCAATAATAGATACAATAATAGGGAAACACTATTACTGGGATTCACAAAATTATACCATTATTGGTAATAATAGTCACAATGACGCCGCCGATCCACAAATCGAATGGACAAATGTAGATTATTCATTCCAAACAAGTTCTAATATATATACTGGTGTAAGTTTTACTCTTTCTGGATATTCAACGAAGAGGTCCGTTGGCATAAGTAGTGCTGACCTTTCTAGTAATGGTTTTACGTTAAATAACAGTGATTCCGTGGATTCAGAGGCGTATAATGATAAAGAATTATATTTCTTTCACCAAAACGATAAAATAGCATACTGCGGAGACGACGCGGACATTGTATCGTATGAGTCACAAAGCGATTACGATTTTATTGGTAAAAAACTAAAAATTATAGCAAATGCGGAAGAATCAAAAGTATATTTTTATGTAGACAATGTTCTGAAGCGTGAGTTCACCACTACTCATACTGGAAAATGGTATATTTGTGCTACCATATTTGATGAATCCACTATAGTGTTTAATAGTGATTCTATTATTGATTTTGATTTAAATCATCATATTGACTTAAGTGATGATTTCAATACAAGTGATGCTGGAATAACTGGTAATAATGCTCGTACAATCATGGCTACTATAACCGCTTATGAATCAGATGTCGCGTCGTCGCACCCCTATAAACATGTAAATTTAAGACCTATATGTTTTTATGGTACTGGGCAGCTGGCGCAGGCAGGATATAATGTTCACCTTCGATACAATGGCGACTGGTCTGATTCTGACGACACTGCTGGGGCTGGGTATAAATTATCAGTTCAGGGTTGGTCTAGTAATCCAGAAACTACTAGTTCAGTAGTACAGGAAGGAGTTAGAACTACAATAGCAGTAAGTTATGAAGAAATTGATGGTTCCGGACTAGCTCATCTATTTGTAAAGGACCCGGAAACTGGAGACTGGAGTAAGGAATTGGTTCCTCACACACACAACGGCCAGCAAGCACCCTTAGATACTGGATCTGGTGAAGGTACTGGTTTTATAATAGGGGCAGCCCGGCACACCGAAGCCTTATATTCAAAATTTGAGGGAAAAATACATAATATAAAAGTATTTAATACATGTATTAATGATACTGAAACAATAGCATTAGCAGAGACTGAAGAAGAAAATAGTTGTATATTTAAAGCCGGCGGCGGCTTCGTTGCCGCGTTCGCGCAGCTGCAGGCATCGCAGTCTGAAAAAGTGTTTTGGAATTATAGTAAACATGGTATATTTGAAGAAATGTTAACTAAAAATGATGATTACACACGCGAGAGTGATGGCGGCTCGGGATCAGAAATAGTTTTGGGTCAATATATTGGTAATTTTAGTGGAGGAAATATATTGATGGGAAATCAATCATCAATAACAATTGATTTTATTGAGCCTGGTGACTCCTAGGCCTCGTCGTCAATAACGTCGGCCCAAATTTGATGTATCCAATTTATAATATGTTAAAAATAATAAATTTTTAAGTAATGGAAAAAAAAGATTCAACAGAAACATTAATAAGTGATGATAGTTATGAAGAGAATGTTGCGGTGGCCGACGGTGCCCGACTATTAAAAAGACCAAATCTTGACACAAAATATTTTAAAGTTATAAAAGATGAAGCCGAGGCGTCGCCGACGGCGCGGCCGCGAAGGCCGAGCAGAATAAATGTAAAGATAGAATACAAACCAGAAAAAGAATCTGATGCGACATTGTTGTTAGACCGTCCAAAATCGGATAGATATGGACGTCTTCCAATTAATGATGAAGTCGAAGGCCTCGGGCATCATCCAGGTGATCACCATAGGCAATTTGGACCGGTCCGGAGGGTTGGATACGCTGCTCTTGACCATGGTGTCGAACAGATGGAATTAAAAAAGGATGATTCTGGTAACGTTATAAAAAAAGGATTTGAGACAGTCGATGGCGAGACATTAGTTGCGCTCGAGGATAGACCACAAACGGCTGAAGAAGAAGGACGTAACAGCCCAACAAGATTAATGCATAGCGAACAGTTGCGCGATAGATTAGTTAGACAAAGAAATGAAAAAGCAAAAAAAATGATTCCTTTTGGAGGAAGGCGACGTCGCACGCGGGCGACACGAACGATGAAGAGGAAACGGTTACTGAGAAAAAAAAAGCGCAAAACAAAGCGAAGGCGCTAAGTTAATATGTAATTTTGTTAGAAAGATATTCCTTCCTAACAATAATATCAACTTCGAATAACTGTTTTTTTTCCCAAAAATCACCACCCCAACATTTTAATATCATGTGTGAATTGTCCTCTAAGAATTGATAACAGTTATTAATATTATTTTCCATTAGAAAATCTCGAACACGAGATTCGACATGATTTATTGTAATTCTAGTATAAACTCGTGGTTTAAAGTCTCTTGTTATATTTTGTTGTGCTGCTGCCGTGAATGCTAGCCATTTGATTAATTTCATTACTATTTATTATAAAATTATGTTTAATCAGAAAATGGTGGTTTATCGTAGAAGTCTCTTGGTAATTGATAGTAGCATTTATTTTTTAGTAAATCGTGTTCTTTAGTAGATAATTCGCGTAAATAACATTCTTTTACGTATCCTTCGTGATACCCTTCTAATCCATAATAATATTTGTATTTATGATTTGGTTCTATAGAATCAATAATTATAATTTGTTCTTTATTATCAGTTACATAGATGGCGTGGTCTCCTACTTTGTATTTACTAGTATTATTCATTTTATTACTGAAACTATATTTTATAATGTTATATAAATATATTTAACAAAAAATTGTATAATCTGTTTATGCGTCCTCGCCACCGTTACCATGGCATTACTGATAAAGGTATTTTAAGTTCTGTATCTAATATAATAGTATGTGTATTTGTATTTAACGTGGGATTCATAATAATGCAGACGATTCCTGTATTTGACAATGCAATAATAAAAATATATGAATATTTATTTACAAAAATAAAAGTATAATAGATACAGAAATATAATGGTATCTAGGACTGGGAAAACATTATTTAGAATATATAGAAAACGACCAAACAATCCACAAAGGATGATGGATTTTATTTTTGAAAAAAAAGAATGTGGACCAATGGTTTTAGATGGTCTAATTTATATTAAAAATAATATTGATAAATCCTTGAGTTTTAGAAGAAGTTGTCGAGAAGGTATATGTGGTTCATGTGCTATGAATATAAATGGGAGAAATAACTTAGCGTGTTTAACTCCGATTACTGAAAAAATAGTAATTTATCCACTTCCTCATATGCCAATTATTTGTGATTTAGTCCCAGATATGAAAACATTTTACAAACAATATAAAGAAATAAAACCATGGTTACATAGTTCAAAGAAGTTAGACAAAAATGAAAACTATCAAAGCATAGAAGATAGAAAAAAATTAGATGGTATGTATGAGTGTATTTTATGTGCATGTTGCTCTACGAGCTGTCCTAGTTATTGGTGGAATAGTGAAAATGGATATTTAGGCCCTGCGGTATTAATGCAAGCATTTCGATGGATTTCTGATTCAAGAGATGAAAATACTAATGAACGTTTAAGATATGTTAATGATGCGATGAAGTTATATAGATGTAAAACAATAATGAATTGTTCAAACACCTGCCCTAAAGGTTTAAATCCTGCGCAAGCCATTGGTAGATTAAAAAAAGCTGCTGCAGAGTTGTAGCTCAAGAACGCGAATGTATAAAATCCAAATACCATCGTCCTTCATCATAGTCTTTTAATTGGGATATATCTAAATAAATACCAATATTATCGGTAAATTCTATTAAGTTATTTTTAAATAATGAAAAATCGACTTGTATTTCAATACATGGATTTTGAATAATATGAGTAATTTGTAATATATTAGTCGATTCTATATCTAAGAATATATACATGAGTGGTTGTGTATGATGCGGCGATGGTATCCATCCAAGATAAAGACACTTGTCATTTCTTAACTTTGCATATTTAATTGCAGAATGTATGTTTCTATTTGATTTTTGCCAAAATTCTCTTTCTTTTGTTCCATATTGATTATTTCTAATTTTTTTAGATGTATGTGTTATAAATGGATTAAAATGTTCTATAATTTGAGGAGTTGTATACCTAAGGAATGGTTCACTAAATGTGTGTGACATATGAATTAATAGTAATAATAAGAATTTTCGCATCATTCTATACATAATATGTTAAGTATTAAATTATAAAGTGATTAATAATGCGATGGTATATATTTTTTTTCGGGCTAATTAGATTATCTAACCAACTAATTTATACAAGTCCATATATTAATCCGGTGAAGTTATCCGAATTATTAGAAAAAAAATTACTAGCTCAATCTGAAAAGTATAGAGCAGAAGCTGCAAAGTTAAGAGCAGAAGCGAGTATATTAGAAAAAGAACTATTGGTGTCGCGCGCCGATAGCGCCGTCGCGCCGCGGCCGACGCCGCCCGTTGGTGTTATTAAAAAAATGTTTGTTGTGAAAACAAGTAATTTACGATTTGATTGGTTATTAGATATTAATGGTGAAGCATATGTAAATATATTAGACATTCATGGCAATAAAATAATAGATGTATTTGGGAAGTGGTATACAAAGCATTCAAGATATGGTATTGGCGGTAATATACATTTAATTGCAAAAAATGCGAGTATTTCTTTAAGTTGTATATTCTTGACAATAAAAAAAAAAGATGCTTTAGGAATTAGTAACACTTATTCACATTATAAATCAATATATGGGGCCGCCTCTACAAATCCAGAACCGTTAGTAAAACTAATAGATATTGATGAATCTACATCTTTATTTCCTATTATTAATCAGGAATCAATAGCATCTTTATGTTTTAAATCCATCAAAAGGTTGATTAATAATGTATTGAAAATATGTACAATGAAATTTTTTAAGCATATTTCGACTTCTGCAACTAGAAAAATGAATAAATGGCGAAAATTATCCCAACTGGCTAATGGAAACAATACAATAATATTATATAATAAACCCTATGTTGTGAGTGAAGTAGGAAATATTAAAATTAAGGGATTGCGCAAAGTGCTTAATACTTGGAAAATAGATAATAGTTATATAATTAAGTCCGAATGTATGTTAAGTTTTAAAAATATTGAAGAAGTGAGTGCAGGCAAAGTATCTAGAACTGGTGGTCGTGCTGGAAGAGCACGACGACGGAGGTTATTAGGCAAATTGGATTGATAAAGGATGTTTATTATGGTGCAATGATACGACCTGGTCTAGGAAGACGGCCTAAGCTACTGACAGCAAACCCCTCTTCTAAATCTTCCCAAGCATCTTCCATGCAATTTTCGTCACACACCCCCGCATCGGTCGCGGCGGCGACGTCGCCTTCCTCCTCCTCCTCCCAAGTATCTTCTAAAGCGTTTTCGTCGACGGCGTCGGCGGCATCATCACCTTCGTCTTCCCAAGTATCTTCTAAAGCGTTTTCGGCGGCGACGGTGTCGACGGTGTCGGCGGCGTTTTCCCAAGTATCTTCTAAAGCGTTTTCATCATTATTGCCACGTGTGGGTCCTAATTTTTCATTCCAAGGACCTCCATAGGATCTACCGGGTATACCTTTGTTGGAGGCCTCGCCACGCCGGAGTCGGCGTCTTGTGCGGTCTCCGGCGCGGATGGCGTTCACATGGGCGCGCCGTCGACGCCGCCGCCTCGGCCTCGGACTAGAACTAGGTTGGGTATATACTTGAAGAAAACCAGTAGATTCACCATATTTTGGTTCCGGTTCTTTTGGCTTTTTCCCAGACGAATATTTTTTTGTATTTTTTTTAGTATAATAGTTACCTAACACAGAGTGAACTTTATTTGTGGAAAAGTACATGGTCATTATCATTATGATAATGAATGATGCTAATAAAAGTGTAGGTAGAATATTCATTAGTATAATGCAACTTTATTTCTTACAAGCACTAGAGATACGCATGCGGCGTTAACATTTATCTTCTTCGTCCATACCATCCTTTTTAACAACACGCAATTCATCTTTATAAGTCTTATCACAATCACTTTCCCCTTTGCTCGTGAGATCATCGCATTGAACGATCCGGTTGGGGTCCGCCCCTTTCCAGTGTCTAAATTTCAAGCCATCTATTTCCCTATGCGAGAACTTGCCTTTCTTCGAGTTCCATCTGAAGACCTGGTCGTGAGTATACTCGTCTCCGGTCTCCTGACACTTTCCTGATTTCCATTCACATGCCGCGTATACACCACCAGCATCTCTTCTCCACCAGCTCTGGTCTTTCCATTCATCTTCCGTCATATCCTCTGGGACGGCAGAGGAATAACAACCATTGCTATAATCTGCTGGTGGTGCGGAGGATGGCTCGTCTTCAGACTCTTCTTCAGACTCTTCTTCAGATTCTTCTTCAGACTCTTCTTCAGACTCTTCTTCAGACTCTTCTTCAGATGCCGGTTCTGGAGCTGGCTCGGGAGCTGATTCGCCATCATCTTCATTTTCCCATTGTTCTTCTAAGCAATTCTCGAGCTCAACTCCACTAAGTCCTGAGCAACCTTGTGATGAATCCGATTCTGAGGCTGGCGATGGCGACGGAGTAGACGACGGAGTAGGCGAGGGCGAGGTGGCGTCGCTGCCTTCGGCGCCACCGCCGATACAGTCGTCAACACATTCGTCACCATTCCATTTACAGTAAATTCTGTCTTTCTTAGAACATTTTTTACTACTATCAACATTACCATTCTTGCAAACATATCTACCTTTTTGACATCTATTAGAAGGAACCTTGGAACATGTGGCCAATGGTGGTGTTTTATCACATCCATAACATTTTTTGATGGATGAGCTGGATTCGCACTTTGATATTGAGCTCGCGGCGGCTTGCGCGGAGCTCGCGCTCGTGGGGCTAGGGCTCGTGGAAGAACTAGTGGATATTGAACTTGGTGTGCTACTACCGATGGTTGAAATCATTGGACTTGGGCTACTTACTATTCCAGTATTGTAAAGATGTTGGTACTTTCTATTTTTCCATGAATTGTCTAATGAAAATGATTTAACTAATTCTACACCTCTTGAATCGGCAGGTGCAGTATTAACGATAGTTGCACTCGGAGAAACATAAGATTGTACATATCCAGTAGATTCACCGTATTTAGGCGAATCTGATTTTTTATTTTTTCCGGATGAATGTAATGTCGTGTTTTTTTGTATATAATAATCATTTAGTGATGTGTGAACCTTATTTGTAGAATACACTGTACTCATAATTAGTAAAACTATAAATACGGCTAAAAAAAGAGTAACAACAAGTTTCATTAAAATAATGTAATATATAATTTTTAAATCTTTAAGAATTATCTTTTTTACAACTCATAACATGTTCTTCACCCATGGCTTTTACTACACCAAGTATTAGTTGTTCTCCTTGTTCAAATCCACCCCTTATTTGCTCTTCCAATTCTGGTGGATATGACGGCATTTGAAGATCTTCGCGTGTTTCGCCGTTATCAGTCATCAGAGTTAAATAATCTTCATCAGAAATATCTAATAATGAATATTCAGATTTAAATACATTTGGTACAGTCGTTCCATGGGATGACGGAACAATATCTTCAAGTTTTTTCCCATTGAATATATCTGTAGCTACAAAATTGCATTTTGCATGTCCATGTTTTCCAGTTTTTGAAGTAGAAACAGATGTTACTTTACATGGTCGCCCTTTAATACAAATATATCCTCCTTTACGTATTTGACCTGCTTCCATAGGAATGGTTTCGGACGCTCCAGCATCTGTCGATTCAAATGTTTCTATATCTGCCATAATTATAATTAATATGAAAATGCATTTATATGAAAAAATGAAGGTAATGTATTAGTGTGACAAATATAAGTATGGTGGAAGAATCAAAAGTTCCGGATGATTATGAATCTCAGATGCAAAAAAGTGAATTAATACAAATTGAATATTTATTTAAAAAAGAGATACCCAGAGACAGCGTTGTAACACTTGGTCCTGAAAGTTTAATAATTAAAAATGGTACGAAAATGGCATGCATACAATTAAAAGGAAATGACTTATTGACTACATTTATAAATAATGGCAAAAGAAAAAGGGTGGTTATATACAAAGAATATACTAGTCTAGTTGATTCTGTTATAAATATGTTATATGGTGTTTTGGAATAAAATCTTGATAGTATTATAGGAATTTATCATGTGTCAGAATACAATTATATTTAAATTCGATGATGTGACTAGCACTACCCAATATAGGAGAGATTTATTAACCGCGAAGGGTTTATTGGATAATTTTTCTGAAATGGATATAATTCCTGTACCACAGATGGATTTGGAACTTGTACATTCACCGTATAAATTTGGTATGAATCAAATGNATGAAATATACGAAATAATCCAAATCCAGAACGAAGTAACTTGGCCAAATCTAGAACCTGAAAAAATAATAAATATTTTACCATTAGCAGATTTTTTAGGTTTAGATATTTTTATTAATAATTATTTGGAAGAAGTCAGAAAAAATGTTTTTATAACAAATAAAAATATTTTTGAATTATTTATTCGTTATCCGCAATTTAGACAAAAAATAGCATATTCCGAGAAAGAACTAAACACAATATTATTGTTATATGATTCTTATTCGGTATCATATCCGGAATATCTTGTAAAAAAATTGTCTGAACAAATAAAAAAATCAATGAAGATTTATTATAATATTTGTTTAGGTATTTCCACTGTTCATACATACAATGGTAATCGTGTTAATAGAGTTGTGACTGGAACTAACGATAAAGAATTGATAAATAGTATATGTTTGGCCTATCTAGAAGGTGCATCGTCGCGCACTTTATTAACTGATAAAGAAAGAACAGATAATATTAAAAATAGTATTATTAATATATTTGATAAAGTTCATATTGATCTGAATCCACCGGAATCAACACCGACGCCATTATATAAACCAAGAACATTTGAAAGAAATAGAGCAAATTCTCTTAGTTAAAATTTGCTTCTAAAAAAATGAATAATTATGTAGAGTAACTACTGAGGCAGTAGTTACAAATGCAAGCTATTGAAGATTTAGTAAATAAAGCAAGAACGAATGTCGTTCTTACTTATGATGATATAAAATACTCAATGTTTATTGATGATTTTGTGTTGGAAAATCAGTTTATTTCAGATTGGGTAAAATTAGAAAAAAAAAATGAGAATGTTTAGAAGAAAGCATAAAGTAGAACTTAGAAAGATGGATTTAGTGTGTAGCTATAAAAATCTAAAACTGAAAAATAATAAATTTTATGGATTGATAACCAAAAAAGCAATGCGTTCTCAATCTGGTGTATTGGTTGTTACTGTATTTACATCCGCGACACCAACGTATACTGATAAACGGACTGGTAAAAAAAAAATTCAAAAATTCTCTTGTAAACATAACTGTTATTATTGTCCAAGTGAACCTGCTCACGAAGGCAATAATTGGGTAGCTCAACCAAGATCTTATTTAACTAAAGAACCTGGTGTGTTGAGAGCAAATGCTGCGGATTATGATTGTGTTACACAAGTATTTATGAGAGTCGACCAATATATTCGAATGGGACATACTCCAGATAAATTAGAAGTTCTTGTACTTGGTGGTACATGGAGTGAATATCCAAATGAATATCAGGAAGAGTTTGTAAGAGATATTTATTATGCCGCGAATATTGTATTAGATACAAAACGAATTGAAAGATTTCCGTTAGAAACAGAAATACTTTTAAATGAGAAATCAAGGGTTAGAGTAATTGGGTTAACTTTAGAAACAAGACCAGATTCAATTAATCTCGATGAAATAAAAAGATTTCGTTCTTTTGGATGTACAAGAGTACAAATGGGAGTTCAGCACACAAGTAATAAAATTTTGAAAATGTCAAATAGAGGTCATAAAATAGAAGACTCAATAAAAGCTATAAAATTATTGAAGGATAATTGCTATAAAGTTGATATACATTTAATGCCAAATTTACTAGGTTCGACTCCAAAGAGAGATATAAAAATGTTTGATAAAATTTTATATGATCCAAATTTACAAGCAGACCAAATAAAATTATATCCAGTGTCGGTTGTTCCTTGGTCAATCTATGAGAATATGCATAAATCAGGTAAGTACAAACCATATTCAGATGAAGAATTGAAAAAGGTTTTGATTTATGCTAAACAACGAATGCATCCTTGGATTCGACTTAACAGAGTGATACGTGATATTCCAATAGAATATATAACCGGAGGGTGTTCAGAACCAAATATGCGTCAATCATTATCTAAGATTAGTAACTGTAAGTGTATCCGATGTCGTGAAGTTAAAGGTCGAAAAATTGATAAAATTTACAAAAAAGTTCGTGTATACTTAGCATCGGGTGGAAAAGAAATTTTCATTAGTTACGAATCTAAAGATGAAAAAATAATTTATGGATTTATTCGTTTGCGTATTCCCGATTCCCCTGGGCTAGATGAACTTAAAAACTCTGCCCTTATTCGCGAATTGCATGTATATGGTAGTCTTTCCGGTGTCGGTTCAGAATTGGGTTCCCAACATAAAGGAATAGGTACAAGGCTATTATGTGATGCTGAGCGAGCCGCATTGCTACATGGATTTAGTAATATTGTTTGTATTTCTGGGATAGGTGTNCGCGAATTTTATAGAAAGCGCGGTTACGTAATAACAACAGAACACGGATACGTGAAGAAACAAATGTATCTATTTACACCATTTATTTGGATTATTAAACTGTTTTGGTGGTTTTGGCGTACTTCATGGCGTGCCTTTTCATCGGAGTCCTAGCCAAATGCGCCAACGCTCTTTAAAAATAGAGTAGGGCCAAACCTGAGGGTAATACTCTCCTGCATCTGAGATCAATGCACCATCAGATAATCCTTTTTTGCGAATAGCTATCTCATGTCCATTATCAAAAAGTCGCGCCGACGAGGGCATATATCGGATAGAATAGCGTAGTTTTGTTTCGCCTTCGTCAAACGTTTCTCCTTTATGGAAACAATAACGACTGTGAAAAATAGCGTCACCGGGTTCCATGTCGTGGAGAGTTTTCATTGATTCGAGAAGACGATTGCACTTTGGTGATAGGGTAGCTAGTTCACATGTGATAGGAGGAGCACCAGGTGTGAATGTTCCAATAAATCCACGACACTTCTCCCGCCACGTAGCATTTGAGCTACCGGGGGCGACAGCAAGGCCGCCTCCCTCTTTGGCTCGAAGTGGTGATAAAGTGATCCAGACGTTAATACCCTCATTAGCTGCTCCAAGCTTGGAATCATCGTAACAAGGCCAGAATATTTTGTCATCCACATGCCAACCACAGGCCTTATCACCCGGAGATAAAGCCAGTAAGGCGTCCTTCATAACACGTAATGGCTGTTTTTTATCTAAACCCATCAACTGCGCTGCTATTCTAGGAGCAGGTGAGTTAAATGCGATATTTCGAAGCTTTTTATTGGCGTACCATCCTTGGAAGCTGAGGTGACGGTAAATATCTCTCAAACTTTTGCTCTGTTTGACTAATATTTTGGCGTCAGATTGTGCTTTTCGCAACTTCCTACCACGAATCAACCTTTTTACCACAATAACACCATCTCTTTGGTAATTGTTGATTTGTTCTGAAGTTAGTTTTATCGCCACGGCGCTGCGCGCCGCTAGGGAGAGTAGCCCAATTAAATAGTATATCCTATTTTTAAACATTTTATTTAAATTAGGTACATTTATTGTTATATTTTTTACGTCGCGTCGCGCAAGCAATCTTTTATTTAAATAAAAAAATAATGAATACTCTTTTAAAAACTTTAATAACATGTTCGCTTGCTCTAAACATTTTTCTTGTTTATCATTTTGAATTATTGACATATATTCAACTCGGGCGGCGCGACGCCCGGTTCACCCTTGCTTACCCGGCCGCGCGCGCGGCCGCGCCTACCCCAAAGCTACAAACATCCGTTGCGATTGCTGGAGGTGGCCTATCAGGATTAGCTCTTGCCTTGTCCCTAAAGTCGTCTGGAATTGAGGATGTGCTTGTAATTGAGAGAGCCTCGGCCTTACGTACGAAGTCTCAGGGTGCGATACGTCTAACGGACGCAGGATTGGCTGATCTTGGAATAATTTATCCGTCGCTTCCGTATACATTGCGTTCAGTTGGTGCTGTCTTTGAACAGTCTATCAAGAAACAAGTGTTGGAAAACGGAACGGTTAACTATTTCACAGGAAATGACCCAAGTATAGGTATTGGTATTCTTGTCGCTTGGGCAGATATACAAGATGCACTTGCAAATGCCATACGCGAGGTTTCTAGTGATGAGTCTTGGCTTCGATGTGGTTCGGGAGTAAAGAGTTACAGGGAGACATCGGAACGAGTTGAGGTTCAATTAGATGACGGTTCGGTCATACATACATCGTTGTTAATAGGTGGAGATGGAGCTTTCTCATCTGTACGACGACAAATCACATCACCATGGCCGGATCGACCCCGTTCTTATGCACAGACTAATTGGAATGCAATCATTCCGCGTGATTCTGTTCCTGAGGCGCATCGTGTCCCGGAACGGACGACAGTGTCTATTTCATACGTTTTATCTGATTCTGCAGCTTCCCTATTGAACGTTGACATTGGAAGAAATCGAACATTTTGGCAGTTACGTGTAACTGATGAAAAGATAGCGAAGGCAGTTGATTCAACTGGTCGCGGTGGAGCTGGTCTCATTGGTGTACAAAAACGTATTCTGGAATTAATTGACCAAGCGTCTAAAGATACACCAGAATCGAATTTCGATGAAGTACGGGCTCTAGTTGTGGCGAGTGATAATAATATCTTCGAGCGGCGAATCCTGGATAGAAAGCCATTAAAACGGTGGTCGAGTCGACGGAGGCGTNTCGTGCTTATGGGTGATGCCGCTCATGCAATGCACCCANCACCTGGTCAGGGTGCGAATTCCGCTTTCGCTGATGTTGTTGCGCTTTCTGCAGCGTTGAAAGAAGGAGACCTGAAAAATCCTTCTAAATCTGTCAAGGCATACGAGAGGGCTAGAATCAAAGTTGCAAACAAGATACAGGCAAGTTGTCGAAGCGCGGGATTCCGGCAAGCGTCTGGTAAACGCAGCTAGCCGAGTATGCGTCTGCGCGCAGTAAAAAAAATGAACAAACAATTTTAATATTGGGTTAGCTAACCATGGAGGAGTCTTCATATAAAGCGTTAAATGTTGTTATTAATGAAAATAGTAATTATTTCATTAATGAATTAAGATATGATTCGATATTATGGAAAGATATATCAAAAATGTTGTTAAATCCGCATTCATTGTTATCAAAAATAGCGAGAATTATTCGTTTGGAGCAAAGTTATAATCTAAATGAATGCATACTTGATAAAGAATGCTTAGAATTTCATGATATTTATTGCTCATATGAAGATCTAATAAAATTAATTCCTAATCTACAAAATCTTGGTATTAATGTAGTTCAATTTAATAAAAACGAATATCCAGAATATGGAGAAATAATTTATATGAATTGGATGAGAAAATTACCAGAATATGAAATACAAATCGCCAAAAGATATAATAGAAATATATATTATGCCAAAAATAGTTTTATGTTTCCTTACTAAAAAGAGATTGTCTTAATGGTGATTCGTTTATTAATCTATAAATTAAGAACCACGTGTTTTCCGTTGTTCTAGAATCATTGGAAATTTTTGCCAATACTTGCACATAATCGTTTGTTAAATGATTTTTTTTAGAATGATATTGTAATGACTTGATACTTAATGTAATAATAGAATATGCTTGAAAATATAATTCATTAACTACACTCATTATATTTTTTTCTCTAAATACTCTGTCAAATAATACTGTGAAATCTAATTTGTTTAATGTGTCTACATTTACTAAATCATCTGAATGTATTTTTTTATTCATTAACAAACTTAAATACTGCATGGTAGAAACCATCTTCCGCATATCTTGTCCAATTCCATAGAAAATTTTATTTAACGATTCTTTATCGTAAATTAAGTTTTCCTTTTCACAAATATTGACCAAGTAATCAACGCATTGATGAAATTCTAATGAATTATAATTAATAACGACACAGTTACGAATAATAAATTCTGAAACTTTGTCAATTCTATTACAAATAAATAGAAATATAATACCTCTGTCATTCTTTTCTCTTCGACCAATATCCTTCGTAAGAGGTCTAATAAACATTTTTTGATTCTGGATTCGAATAGAGTCAACTTCATCGACAAGAACAAACCGTTGATTATAACTGGTTTTTCTCATTGAAAATGTAGTAAGTTTATGAATTAAATGTTGTGTTGTTTCACTCGCTCTGCTTTTAGCATCTAATATTAATTTTGAATCTTTTGGAACATTTTTCAGAAGTACTCGTACAGCAGAACTTTTACCAGTTCCAGACGGTCCATGCAGTAATAGATTTTTTGATTGACGACCATATTCCAATACCTGATCAAATTCTAAATAATTACCACATACTTCGGATGATTCCATGGGTCTATATTGTTCAGTCCAAGGTACAACATTACGCATTATTATTAATAAAAATAGATTCGCCCTTATATTTTCTCCACCCCAACGCTCATGTTCGGGGGTTTTGGCTTTATTATTTGTTCTTTATGTTTTATATTTCGCTTTTTTTCAGCTGTTGTTAATGTTAATTTTTTCAAATCTTCTAATATTGATTCATCATTATAAGGTAGTTCAGGCGAACATTCCCAACGAAAAACAGCCCCAATAGGATCAAGCATAAATCTTTTAGGATATGTGTCTTCGTTACGCAGAATTTCACTTTTCCATGTTTTTGGTAACAAATGTGCCGATTGAGGTGGGAGAATAATTGCCAATTGTTGCAAAGATGTATATGATTTACCAATATTATTCATTGGATAATGAATAGGAGATTTTTCAAGATAATTTGCTAAATCTTTAAGCAGTGGTGCATGTAAAAATGGATAATACCAGGTTTGATTAACAGAATTATCCGTTGGGTCAGAAGTAGTGTAATATTTAATATTCCACGCAAGACCATTTACATATTCTTTACACATATCATCTATTTTATCAGTCATGTGTATTGTGTCATAATATCGTTTTTCCCAACCATCGCAACCAAAATTTATAAAAATCTCTTTGTTACGAAAGTAGTCTGGAAAATGTTCAAATTTCTCCTCGGGTGAATGACCGTGTTTTACTAATTTCTTGTAAACCATAGCATTTGCCCTATTTTTTACAAGTTGATTTTCTCGAATTGCTAGTTTCTGTATTAATTTTAGCAAAAATGAATGATTAATTTTATTGTTAACTATTAAATTTATTTTTAGTTCATTCTTCACTTCGTCGTATATTTCTAATACCTTGTCTAATAATCCCATACGCATATATAACGCGTAGAAATGTGGTAAAAAATCATTCCCCATGAGAAATGATAGGAAAACATAATCTTGAGAATTCCAATTATTATGATGTGATTTTAAACAATCATCAAATGCATTTACTGAAAGAAAAAAAGGTTTTTCTAAATATTCTCGATATAAGTAAATATTTTTTTGATTTTGTAATAGACTTAGCATTATAAGATCGGCATCTAAACCATGAATAACATTAACACCATCATCAGGGACTTTTCTTAAATAACGAAATATTTTTTGTTCACCTTCACCAGGACATGACGAATTAGAAATTACCACCTTAATTGATTTAGATAATTCGTTTAAATATTTCGAAGTATACAATTGGTAGTCAAGATTAGACATAAACCGAGTTCCAGGAGATATTGCATTTGAATCCCATTTTTGTTTTACACAACCAGTCATGGCTGACTTGACATTTTTATCTTGTACAGATTTATACCTTCTTTTACGTTGCTGTTCCATCTTTGCTCTTGGTGCGACACCATCTATTCCAATAAATAGTAATTCTGATGGTTCAATTAATTTAACAATATATTCAATATAGCTTAGTATTTTTGGATATATGTCTTTTTCTAAACCATTCTCAGCAAAAATTTCTTCCTTGCAACCATGAATAATTCCATTAAAATCTAAAAATAAACGAGTTGTTTTTTCAGGCCGTTCGAGTAAAATACTTCGTTTTACTTTATTCTTTATATATTTAAAATACGCTGGTATTCCCATTGTTGATTGAATATTATATTAATATATTAGACATACCTTTACACTGTCTTATTGAAATTCAAATTAATAAAAAATTATTTATAAAAGTTATGTCATTTATTGGTTATCTAAAAGAATCTGTAAATATTTATCAAAATATTTATGAAATATTATCAAAATCTTTAGCTCTGAAGAGCGAGGCGAATATGCAGACGCTCGTCAAAAATTATACAAATTTTACAAATATGAGAGATAGATATTCAGACGCCATCGATGCAAATATGTTTTCACAATCAAAAATAATTCCAGACAAATGGAATGAATATGTAACTGTACAAAATCATGGAAATTCATTTTTTACTATCAAAATAATGTTTTATGTTGACAGTCCTGATATAAACGAATATATCGTTGTTGTTGATGAAGTTGGAATAAAAAAGCATTACTCATTCAAACAAGAGGCAGATGGTTCTAATGAACATAAAATTAAAATTTCATCAGATATTTCCATTGTCTTTTCAGATGAAATAATTGATAAAATAAGAACTGGTGATATTTCAAATTCTGGTAGGATTAAATTTTACTACAACAACTCTATTTTTCCTGTATTACGTATTCCTTTCCATAAAGAAAGGATTCATTTATACAATAATTTTTGGATTGTGTCTGTTTTAAATAGCATGGATATTGAAATGAGTCTAATAAAAAAGAAGTATCTGAGTAAAGATTATAATTTATTTAAAAATCAAAAAAATAAAGTAAACTTCCAAAAAAACTTTATTCCTACAAAAACATTATACAATTAAATTTTGCGAATAAAATCATTAATTTATTTTGAATAAAATAAAATAATCACTTAATATGCGTTGGTCACAAACCGTGCGATTCAATATAGCACATGATAATAGAAAAACAGATATTAGTGACTTATATGGCGTTGGAGACATCGCATCCCTTCTTGGAGGGGAGGGAATTAAGATGGCAGCTACAGTAGCGGGCGCTTTAGTTCTTCGAGACCAGCCGACAGCTATAATTTTCGAGGAAGGTGATGGACAGCAGCAGAACGAATCGCTTGAACAAGCGGTATGTAGAAAAATAAGTGACGCAGTAAATGCTTATACAAACAGGGATATAGTTATTCAAAATGAAGCAATTATTATTAATGCCCTTCGTGATGGTGACGTTCTAAATCCAGATGCATATATTGAGTTAACTGGTGTTGATAATTCTAAAATTAAATTAAAGGCCTCAACTGTTCCAGAGATTCCGGCATTTATACAACTTACATCTGAACCTACCAATGATGGTTCACCTCCTGATTTTCGTTGTACACTAAATAATAAAAGTTTGGTATTTGAGAATAATGAACAACAAGGAGTTGCAACTGCGACTTTAGGAGATTCATTATTGTCTTTTGAGTATAGTCAAAATAATACTACTCTATATCATGCAATTGGTCCTGATGGATTTCAAGTTACTTCAACAAAAACAGAAAGTAATAATAACATTCAAAATAGTTGTACAGTAGAATCAAATGCAATAAAATATAATACAAATATTTTTAAATATGGAGATGATTCATCTGGCTCGACGTTTACTTCGATGGCTAATACAAATGCAAGTTTTGGTACCGGTCATGGAAAATATAAATATACTTTATTTGGTGGAAAAGAATTTATTAAATTCCGGATTGGATTACAGGAAACTATGTCTCCAGAGTCACCCCTCACTCCCCATGTCTCAGGACCCGAATTCAAACTTTGCTGTCGAATAAAGAGAGACAATGCTGAACCAGAGCCAGAACCAGAACCACAACCGGAGTCAGAACCACAACCGGAACCAGAACCAGAACCAGAACCACAACCAGAGTCAGAGCCAGAGCCAGAGCCACAACCAGAGTCAGAGCCAGAGCCAGAGCCACAGCCTGAGCCTGAGCCAGAACCAGAACCGGAACCAGAACCACAACCAGAACCAGAACCGGAGCCAGAACCACAACCAGAACCAGAACCGGAGCCAGAACCACAACCAGAACCAGAACCGGAATTAGAAATTGTTCGTGGTACTTTAAGACTTGTTAATACATATAGAAGTAGAGAAGAAAGTAACTATATTCAAAGAGTAACACCTGACGAGCCAATAACAGATGCTTCCGGCTGGGATAGTCAAATGAGCGTTTACTATTCGTTCGACAAATTCATGAAGGATTTTGATCGGAGCGATGTAGGAGGCGATGGTACTATTGGAAACATTCAAAAAGGTCCTATATCGCTCTGGAAAGAGCAAGATTGGCCAATTTACAGAATAAATTTTTATGATTCTGAAGACAACATTTTGGGAGATCAAAGCGAAGGATATGTATTTTCTATTGGTGATGGGGTCGTTGACGAGGGCGCAGAAAGACATTTAAGAGAATTTCAGCTGAAATTTAGGTTCTACCTGCGCGACGATGCGCTACCAGCCGACGACGGTTCACTCGGTCCGAGACGAACTGTGAGGTGGTACGGTGCAAGTATTTATGGGGATAAACTAGATGGAAAAACATTTGATAATAAAGTTGAGGGTGTTGCCGAAGACATCACAGCTCCAGAGGACGGGACTGGCCTTGTCTATGGTGTGTATGTAGGTAAGGAAGTCGATGAAGGGAACGGCGATATGATGGAGAGTCAATATGTCAATAAATTAGTGGATGGAGAATATAGTGACAGTGATTCATCTGGCAATCTTCCGGAGGATGAGGTTCAATGCGACGCGTCGGGTGGAGGATTATCTATTGATGAAAGATGGTGGGGAAATGGTCAATGGGCAGGTCAATGGACGAGTGAACCGCGTACTGAGGGTGACGGACGCGATGATTTCGGAAATATTGCTGATTGGTCTAATACAGCTGATAATACTTGGAATAACGAAGATGATGTAGCTCCTTATATTCGTACATCTCTAGAGACAGGTATTTCTGATTATCAAATAGAATTACCTGTAAATAAAACAATAAAGTGGAAATTACTTAAATATGAACCATCTGGAAATGATTGGGTAGAGGTTATTGACAGTGAAGACACAGATAACGATGGAATACCATATTTTAGTTGGAGTTTTATACCAGATGGTAGTAGTGATAAGATATTTGAATGGCAAGGAGAAAAGAACGCATCTTTGGTTTGGAATGAAAACACTAGCAAAATATCTCACGATGCAATGTCTGGTTTCACTTGGAATGAAGAAAGTCCACCGGAACCTGAGCCAGAGGCGTTGTATCCGGAACCCGAACCCGAACCTGAAATACCTACTTTTATAGATAATCTTAAAATATGTTGGACACAAGCAAGTGGTTCGAATGATTATACAATTTACAATTATGGCGACAATGGAATAGCAACATTGGATATTAATGATACTGTTTCAGATGAATATAGAATAGAATTAAATGAGAATGGATTTTTTAGAATAAAAACATTAAAGTCTGATCTTTTTGGAGATAATCTAAATAAATATTGGTATAGAAATGAATCCGAAAATATTATAAGAACAAATTGGGATGAGACTTCATCCGCGGCTGCGCCAGAATTTGAGATTGAGCCAATAGCTGATACAGATGGACCTAGTTATTTAATAAAACATAAAGAAAGTGGAAAATACCTCTCTCGTTCTGAGTTGTCTTGGGGATGGGGATTTGTAATTGAATTATCCGACAATAAAGAAAATGGGTACTTTACATTTAAAGATAGTGATATGAATATTATAGATATTGGTTCCTTGATTTATCCACAGGAAGCGGCGACAATGGGAAATATTGCATATGCAAATGTTGATGATGATGATGAAATTCCGTTAGAGTTTTCATTTTTACTCAATATTAATGTTGGTTCATGGTTAAATGTAGATAAAAATACAGAGAATGGAGAATATATTGACAGCGATGGATTACATTGGTTCATGCTATCAGATATTAAAACAAAAAATATTGCAGATACACTATTATCAGCGTATAATATAGATGCAGCCAATATTTATTATAGGCGAGAAGGATTATATATAGATATTGCTTGGTATCCTGGTACAGATCATGGTATGTCGCAATTTGGTGCTTTAAGAGGTGCCTATTCTAGTATATTACAATACACATTGATTCAAGTAGCATAATTATTGCGTTATTATTTAAGAATAAATTATGATAATCTAGTTATTCTATGGATTTATCTACCTGTTATCAAGGAAAGGTAAAATGGTTTTCTAATAAGGCGGGCTACGGATTCATAACAGTTACAAAAGATGCGGATAAAAAACCAGATGATGCTCCATCTGATTTACCAGAAACGCTTGTAAATGAAGATATATTTATTCACCACACAGGTATTACAACTGAAAAACAAGTTTATAAATTTCTTCAGCAAGATGAGATGGTGGTTTTTAAAATATTATTTCTATCAACTTCAAAGCACAAATATCAAGCGATTGAGGTGACTGGTAATGGTAATTCTTTGAAATGTGAAAATCCAAAACCATATGAACGTAGACAGCGAAAGCGACCGCGCTCGCGTTCAGGTGCAAATGGCGCCGATGCGGCGGCGGAAGAAAGTTCACCACCAGCGCCACCGCCATTACCGACAGCAAACGATTTCCCTGTATTAGCATCACCAAACGCGACTGTAACTGGGGATAACGATTTATGTAAATTAACAGCAACTGCTTCTGCAGCAACTGTTTCTGCAGCAGCGGCTGTCGCAGCTTAGGTACAAGTATTCTATTTTCAAGATTTGGAGTTAATACTGATATATTAAATTTGCACTAATTAAAACTAATGTCTCACAGTAAATAGTCGAAAATGTCATACACATGCCTAATTATTTAAATCCAACAGTAGTTGAATTAGACGATGTTAACTTTGAAAAAATAGATTTTGCACCCGGAACTGGTGTTTTCAAGTCAGCTGACTTTGCCATTTTAGATGCTGGTAGTATGCAAAATTTAAATATTACAGTCGATCGTGATGGAGAACGTTTCACCAAACAGTTACAAGGAGTTTGCTTTGTAGACAGTTGGGCCACTAGCCGCGGGACCGCGTCCACCGGCATCGACGACACTTTAGCGCCGGTTGAGAACCCCGACCCCGCCGGACATGGTAATTATGACGGCAGCTTCCCGGCGGGCTACTCTAGCGCTCCGGAAAATAACGTTAGCCAACTCGAGGTAGGACCTGATCCGGCGAATTTCTACAATAATACCGCCGCCGCCGGGGGCGCTCCGGCCACCGATCCCGCATTAGCCATGGACAATGCAGGGTTATATCACGCATTCCGCGGTGAAATGCAACTTAGTGCCATCGATGATCGTGGATATGATTTTGTTGATCCTCGTTGGGGCGGCTCGAGTGTCGACGGCACCACCTACGTACACCCTAACCCGCCTTCGGAGAGCGGGGCCGGCAAATACGAGTTCTTAACAGAACCGAAGTTTACTGAAGATGTAACTTATATGACTACCGACGCTTCGGGTGATCTTTTGTACAGTGATGCCATCGGGGCCGGCCAGACTAGGTCAGAAGATCATCTCGCTACAGATGAAAATGGAGAGATTATGCCATATGTACCCATAACTGGTATATCAGGCGTTAAACGCGAACTCGGCTCCATCGTGGAGACCTCGGATCCTAATCCACTTCTAACGCAATCAAATTCCATTATGCATGTAAACATTACACGCGATATAAAGAATTTTGACAAAAATCAAACACCCGAAGCGTTTGATCAGCGCCGTAAAAGAGGGACTAGAGATTTATTACAAGGAATTATATTTTGTTCAATGGTTAAAAAGATATTTAATACTGGTACGGATGATGCTGATCTTGAACTGAAGAATGTTGATTTTTCATCTGCAGAAGAAAGAGAAAGTGGCCTGTTCTTTGTTAATATTGAGGATTCGGAAGTGGTGAATTCTTCTGACGGCATCATGCTGCAACAAGGGAACACCTCCGAAAATTATCCTACTGGTGTACTTTCAAGCCAAACTTTCAAGACGTGGATTACTGATCAGCTGGGCGCGGCGGCGGATTTGAACGCAGATGCGTACGCCGGTTCAGTCGTTGCTGATGAGACAAAACGCGAATTTGACCTCCGTCGTGAATTTCTTCGTTTAACTGATCCTAACTTTGGTACCATTTCCGATTTCAAACGTGATGCCGACGGACGCCAGTTATACTTAGATGCGTCCGGAGTAGAGACGACCGACTCCCAGTACGATCCGTCGAACAAGTATGAACCACTATACGAGTATAGTGCAGTTGTAGAAGGTAGTGGCAAAGATCGTACATTCACTATTCCAAATGATGTTTTACACAAAACTTTATTAGCTTTTAATGGTTATAAAAGAGGACGACGCGCTATTGATGTTGATGAAGAGCACGGGAAAGTAGATGTATCGGGTGATTGGACTGGCGCGGAAAACGGCGTCGCGAAAGTAGTAACTACACCAAGTGAGTGGTATCCACCCGCGCCACTCGGCGCTGGCGAGGATCCGGTAAACAATAGGGTAGATGGTCAAACATTAGATGACGAAATTAAATATTGGAATTTTAGAACAGCGCAAGGCGAAGGCGCGAATCCCGCAACCGACGCCGCGCCACAACAAGAGCTAGAATATATACCGTTTGTCAGATATGATAAAATGATGGTTTATTATACAATTGATATATTTTTCCAACAAAAATCGCTAGCGGAAGTTACACCAGATGGTCTAAATGCTCTTACTATTGAGGGTAGTACAAGTACAGAGACAGGAGATGTTGTTACAACCGAAGGGGTGGGCTATGATTTTTACGACACCAAACTAAACTTTATACTAGAATGGGTTTTGACTCATGAGGAGCAAGATACTGTTGCGAAGCGCAATTCATCAAAGGCCGCGGACCAGCCCGCCACCGCCACGCATTACCAAACCGTACCCGGAAAGAAAAATGTATGGGAAGACGCTTGGTCCACGCCATAAATAAATATATTTAATAAAAATATTTTGTTAAATTATGAGTAATAATAATTTGAGTTCAGATACCCTACTTCTTCATCCAAAAAATGTAAGAAATAGTTATGATGTAAAGCCGGCTAAATTAATTCAATATCCGGAAAATGTAAAAAAGCCTTCGAAAGAAATACGTAATAATATTTATGATGGAATTGAATACAGTCTTGGATACATGGGAAGTGGTGTAGAAATGAAAAATGGAAAGGACCGATCACTAGGTGCTAATTATTTCATTAACACAAATAAGAAATGTGATTCCGAATCATCATCTGCAATCTGTAAAGATAAAGATAGATATGTATATGTTAGAAATATACCAACTGGAACAATACCTCCTTTAAACTTGAGTTTTTATAACGCAACTGGGTGCAATTTGACTGGACTAACGGAAGGCCGAGGTCTGGTTCCTGGTTTAGTTGAGGATATATATGATTTCAATCCTATAGAATTGACAATTGCTGCATCTGGGAATGGTAATCTTGGAAGTGATAGTTGTAAAGAGATGACATTACCAATTGGATCTCAAATATATAATACAGATAAAGAAAATCAGACTTGGAAATGGGAATCTAAATGCACGAGCAGTTTTAATACAATGACGGAAACAACAAATGATGAATTGAATAGAAAAGTTCGTAATTATAATCCCAAAATAAAAAGGGCTCGGCTACCTGGACCACTGCAGCTAAGGGAAAATTTTAATTCCGTACCGAGCGCCGAGGTGCCATCAGTCGCTTTTGCGCGCATAATTGTTATTTCTGCAGCAATATTGGCATTGCTACGGTCTCTTAAATAAATTTAGTAAACTTTATGAAAATCTTCTCTAGTCCAAAGTGAAGTTCTTTTTCTAATTCTTTTTGGTAATTCATGATTAATGGAATTAGCAACTTCTTCAGGTAAATATGCAATTAAAGATTGTTTTCCTTCTTGATTCTCTGTTGAAACATAATTTTCACTTATTAGTTTATGCATTGGAATATCCCAATGCCCAAATAGCTTACAAGACTTAATATCTTGTATGGCTAAATCATAATCTTTTCCATTATATTTTATGTTATAATTCTCTCTTTTGAAACTAACTTTGTCTAAATCATCAACTTTACATAACAAATGCACTCTTAATATATCAAAATCATTTTCATTATATGGTCCACTAGTGCTCTTGCCTTCTAGATTTCTACCATTATTTTTTTGTAAATTTATTTCAAATCCAGTGTTATTCTTTACAACAAAACAAATCTTTTCTTGAATTCTTAAACCATTTGGATCATTATAATCTTTACAAGAATTTTCAATTTCATTAAATCCTCTTGTTACAGATTCAATAGGTAGATTTTTATTAGCTTTATATAAACGATTTGCGTAATCTTCTAGAAACTTAGGAGTGTCTAATTGTAAATTATAATAATCAAGATGTTGTGTTTCATATTTTTCCAAATAATTTGTTAAAAATGTTTCTAAATTGTTAATATTTTCATTTTCATCATAACATAGCGCCTTTTTGAAATAAGATTTTTGAGATTCTTGTAATGTAGGTGAATTTTTTAACAAGTTTTTTCCATGAAAGAGCCAAATCTTTAATGGTTGTAAACAAATACAAATCAAAAGAGAATTTGGATAATGGTTAACTTTATTAAATTGTGCTCTTAATATTCTATTACTACTATCTGCTGCTTGCTTACAACATGATTTAATTTGGATTCCATAATATAAATTATTTGTACAACTATTTTTTCTTTGAATAGCAATATCATTATGAGCCCCATCGCGTATGAGTTTAATATTCCAATTGTTTTCTAATAATTTTACTAATTCACAAATCGCTTTGCTTTCACATTCACTATTGTGACCGCCTCTTAATAAACCTTCAGCTCTTCTTTGTTGAATTGTTTTGCTTTCTTTTTCCTTTTTCCTCCTTTCTTTGTTTTTTGCTCTATTTTCATTTTCACATTTTATTGCGTCTTGTTTATTAATAAAGAATTTATAACTACGTTTTCCGTTTTCATACCATTGAGCTCTCCATTTTCTTCCATGTAAATAAACCATTTTAATTTTTTATAATTATTTAGCATTCATTTTTTTTATTTTTTAAATTTATAAAATAATAATTAATTTATTGGAAAAATATCATTTGGTTCTGTTTCGGAGCAAACATTAACGTTATATTCATCATTTTCCACGTCACAGGTTGCCAACCCAGAACAGTAAGCATCATCTATTTTGTGATATAAAGAATACAATTCTTTAATCTGTCGTGATTGTGTCTCAAAGGTTCTGCGGAGAAGTTCCTTAAGCTCCGCTTGTTCTTTTTTAAGAGATATTAGTGTTTTAGTAATATCATCTAATCTATTAGTATTTTCGGTTTTATTTTTGATACGATTAACTAATTCCGAAGCTTGCATAATAATTAGTTATATAAAATTTTCAAGTCTTTGGCATGAGCGACTGCGACGCGTGTGCCGATTGTATATGAAATGATATTCAAACATGTTTGAATAATACTAGAGTTATATAGAGGTAAAAAAATAATAATGCAGCAAAACATGTTTTGTGGCGCGCATTGTGCTCCCAGGGCGCTGCCTTGGTGTTTTGTTTTAAATATGTAATATCCACAGGCGCCGCTGCTCGCGGCGGCCGCCATGGTCGGTAATATTTCATTATACATAGAAAATACTATAGTCGCAGTGGCGCTATACATAGAAAAAAGACTATATGATATGTAGTCTGCGAGTGCACCGTTCATAGGTCGCGTCGCCGTCGGCGTCGTCAGAGAACCTGCAAGACCATATTCACAATTACTCCATGTTAAATCAGAACTCATGTTATGATTTTATAATATTTTCCCGCTATCTACGGCGCACATATAACTTATAATCTTTTTGTTAATTCAAGTGCTCTTTCCTTAAAATCACTGAATACTGTAATCATTGCAAATGCGATTACAACGCCACCATTAATTTCCTTTGTTCTGGTATGGTCATAACCATACATGCCATTGAATACATATGGTATACTACGTACAAAATGTCTTAAATAGAATGATATTATTGAAATGGAACCAGCCTGTAAACATGCTTGTAAAAATAGTGTTTTTGTAGATACCTTTTCGACTGGATATTTATCTGTTTTAAACAACGTTCTAAAAAATTTGTTAAATATACTTATAAATATAATAGAACCAACAAAATAGTATATACCTAATAATCCTATATCAATTATCTTAATATTTCTTAACATAATACTATTCAAATCCATTAACATAAAATTTATTTTTTTTGTGCATGCGTATCCCTCAAGGTAAGGGTCTTAAAACCATATATTTGTCATTAATTGTTTTGAACCTTTATTAGATATGTTTACTGAATGAGGCAAAATTTCCCGGTCATTGTTAATATGTTTTACATAATCTAAATGTTGTTTTAAACCAGTCATAATTTTTTGGGTAGAATAATCCAATACCTTATTATTAAGTTCCTTAACCTGATTTAAAATATTCTTAGGTTGATTTTGACTATATTGTAAGTACATAGAGCGCATTATCAAAACTAACTCTTCATTACTTTGAGTTCCAATTACATGTTGTTTGTTTGTTTTTAACCACACTTGGTAACGAATATTAGTATGTAATGCTGATATATTCTGTTCGCTGAAAAAAGCTCTACTTAGAGGTGTTGAAGTATGAATACCTTTCAATTGTTCCATTGTTATAAACTAATGTTTTATTTTAAATCCACAAAATACACCTTCTTCAATTTTACAAATTGCGTCCATATGGAAAGAGAAAATTATATAACGCGCGTCTAAATTTCCTAATAGGGTCATTATTAACAGTTATTAATTCTATTTCGAAACGTAGTTCCGAATTTGCTGGTATCGAAGGTCTTCCATTGGAATGTGCATCTTTGTCTCCGTATCCAAGCGCGGGTGGTATTAGAATAGTTCTTTTCCCTCCTTCTTTCATTGTTTTTAAACCAAATTTCCAACCAATTATAACTGGCGAAATATCATACTCGAAAAATAATCCATGTTTATTATCACGTTGTCTAGAATCATCAAATTTAATACCGCTATCACTTCCCGGTTCATAAAACCAACCTTTATAGTGCACTTGAAGTTCATCACCCTTTGATACTGAATTTCCTTCTCCCACTATTTCATCTTTAAACAGTATACCACCATCACCCACGGCAAATTCACCTGTGTCGATGCATACATCTGTGGCGTCTCGCGGGAAGCTATGTCTATGCCTATGCGGAACCAAACAATTCGATTTGATTAGTAAAAATAAAAAATATATATGACGATGACGAAACATTTTAATATAAACTCGTGATTTAATCTTATATATATCTTTTAATCGTCACATATACAAACATCGTTATTTTCAATGTTTAAAAGTTTCTTACGTATTTTTTTTACAGGTCTATTCTCAAGTTTTAATATAGTTTCCGCAGAAGCTGGGTCTTCTTTAATTTGTTTTCTAGCATTACACACATTATCCCAAAATAATTTAATATTTGGAGATATCATTGAGAACCATTCTTTATCGCGTTTTATTGTAGTTGATGAATATTTTGTTAGTGTCCAGTAAAATGCTCTGATAAATTGTTTATCAGAATTATCAAATTGATCCGTTTCTGAATCGTACCAATTCATTAAAGTATCTTCATCTGAACCAATTGGTGAATAAATATATTTTATGTTATCTGGATTATCAATAAATTCATATTCTATTACAATACCATAGTATTTGTTGTCCATAGTATTATTTCTTATTTTGTTGTAAAAATCAGTCATCGTATTTTTTTCATTAATTACACATTCGAAGAAATCACATATTGGTAGATTGCAAACTTCCATCTGAAGTTGACATTGAACCCAATAATTCCATTTTGGAATACCAGTCAACCTTCTGCTAAATAAACATTTAATTTCGAGCATTCTTCCTAGCATTTTAGGGTCTGCCGCTTTTGTAACAATACCATCAGGAGACGCTCCTATATAATCAATTTCTTTATGTTTAATGCATCCATATTCACTAACTGTGCAATTATTAATAATTTCATATATTGATTGGGCATTTTGTTCATGTCGTATACCATGTGAAAGAGCATTTCCTCTAATCATTTTGCTATTTTGTGTAACTTTTGATTCAAAATATTCTAAATAAGAAACAGATGTTGATTTATCAAAAATATGAGATAGACTACTAGCTGTTAATACGCTACTTCGGTATGCATACCACGCGGGAGTTCTCTGTTCTGGTTGTGGAATGTTGTTTAACCATTCTAGTATTATTTCTACATTATCAACTGCACCGAGTACTTCAGTATCTCTAGCCATAGAACGTGAAATATATGGGATATGTGATTCAACTTTACAATCCGAATATTTTTTTATTTCAGATTCTAACCATTTATCATAAAGGTTTACATCTTTTATATTCAAAGAATCTAGAAATGGTTTCATAAGCATGTATTTTTCTTTGAATAAAATTATAGTGTCATTTTTTTCAACTAGTTTACAAATTGAATCAAAAAATGCATCGGACATATGTTCAGTATTATATTAATATTAATGAAATACATTTATAGTTTATAAGGATTCTTATGACTTATTACAAAGAAATGATTATCAACTATTTCCCATGGAAATATATCAAATTCGATTGAATCAACATTTCTTGGCAATAAGCAAAATTCTTTGATGGCAAAGACTGGCAGCACGACTATGCTACCCTGTACACTCAAGTTACGTATATTTTCATATTTAAAATGTGAAATATTTACAACATTATTATGACAGTCTTTACAAACAATTTTAGAACAATTTTTAAAAAGGGGGTTGGAATTTTCGAAGCGTGCGTCAGCGAGCGCACTCCATGAGCGGCATCTATACAAATATATACAATATAATGAGCAATGTTCTATTTTGCGTAAAATAAATAAAATTATGGTTGAAATTTTATAAACAAATCCGTGTAGTATTTTTACATAGAAAGTATTTTTAAAAAAATTAAAATTCATACTAATAGATAATGATAGAGCTCTTAATAATAATTATTTGTATTTGTATTTTGGCTACTCAAGTTTATATTCAAGACTGGCGGTCGGTAATTATATTTATAACTATACTCTCCCTGTGTCATTATGTTATGAAATTGGATACATATATTGCATTTGGATTAGCTGGAATATTAGCATGTTTGATGAATTTATTCAGCAGAATGAGATTAGAGAGTTTTTCAAACGAAGATGACGTTGTCGACGAGGATGACGATGATGACGATGATGACGAGGATGACGATGATGACGAAGAAGACGACGACGCGGTCGCGGACGTCGACGCCGATGATGCCGATGATGCACTTGCAGAACTCGTAGGACAAGATGCGGACGATGATGGGGAACATGAACATACTTTTAGTCACAAACACCCACCTAGTAATAGTACTCATGAACATTTTAGTTCTAAGAGTAATCCTATTGATGTTAATACAACAATTAAAGATGCATTAACAAATTTTGATCCAAAAACTCTGAAAAATATGACAAAAGATACAACGAAATTAATAAGAGAACAATCTGAATTAATGAAAACCATTTCTCAGATGCAGCCAATAATTGAAAAAGGTATGGGTCTTTTAGATAAATTTCAGGGAGACGGTAAAACCGAAGAATTATTTGAAAAATTTGCAAAGCTCCAAAAAATTAAGAACAGAAAAAAATAAATGCCACATGTGCGTTCATCTATTTATAGATAACAAGTGAGAATAATTTATAATGGAAGAAGACACATCCACTACGACACCTTTAACCCAATTGCCTAAGAATGATAAAAGTGATTCTGATCTAGTTAATAAAATTTTAACACAATTAGAAGAAGTACCTAAAGATGATATAGAGACCATTCCGATGGCGGCGTCTGTGCCGGCGACTACACCACCAACACCCAAAAAGTCTAAGATAGTACAGGATGTGGAGGTGTCTGATGATGAAGTGGTTGAGATGCGTGGAATAGAAGATACCCTACCTTCGCCTGATGCAATAAAGGGATTGTATAATTCATTCAATATTGAAAAAGTATATGCCTCTTTAAAAATATGCGCTGTATATTCTGTAGTATTTTTGTTATTTTTACATTTTCAAAACAATTTTAGGGGAATTTTTGAAAAAATTCCATATATTAAAAATTATATTGGGTTTGCAGGAGAAATAAATATGACATACAAATTACTATTATCTTTTTTATTTGGAATAGTCGTTTTTGCTATAGATACTCAGGCAAATATTTAATCAAATTTTATTAAATATGATGATTCATTATTTTCAATTTTAACAGGTTGGTATTGTTTAAAATTCTTTGGTATAATTTGATAAACAACAAATTTCGAAGCTCTTACATATTTTTCTTTAGATGACACCGTTCTATTAACACAACGTAGTATTTGTCTTAATATAGTTATAGAATTTTTTGGCGTTATATCATTTAAATATGTTCTTGCCTTACAAGGTATGTAGTATTCTTCTAACTTTGGTTTTAATTTATAAAGTTTTTCTACAGTCCCCATTACCTCTATGTCTTTCTTGGAAAAATTGGTAACATCGTCGAAAGATTGAAGACCGAATGCCTGCAAAACTTCTAAGCAAAGTTCCTCAGGTGGATTAGTTTTAAAAAGCTGGTTCTTTACCATTAATATATATCTTTTCTTTTACTAATAATTGACATTTAAAAAATATGAGAGAAATAAAATATTTTTCAGTTAAGTGTTAAATCATCTACCCACCAACGATTAGACAGGTACGGAAGATTACTAGTAAGATATGCTTCATCAGAATCCTTTTTTGTTTGTTTGTCTTGTTGTTTAACTAAATTAGGTCCTCTATTCGCAATATCATATATTGTTCCTGGGTCAATAACGTAATTGTAATATTGCATTTTTGATAAATATCCTTTAAAACCTCCTTTTTGTGTTATGTGTAAGTCATAATAGTTTTGTCTTGGTAATGATTGAAGTGTGTGTGTTGTTTTTAATCTACCATTGATGTATACATTTGATGTAAAATTAGATTGAGTGTAAATCAAATTAATCCATTTCTTAATAGGTAAATTACTAATATCTACGTATTCTCTAACGGAATTAAATGTATTAACATATAGTCTTAAAGTGTTATCAATAGGAGATAACCAAAGACCCGGACACATTATTTCATTTGATTCATGAGGTAATACATTCTTTGTCGTAGAACTTAGTGTTGGTCCTTTGTGAAAGACATGTCTCCATTTTTTACTACCATCCCAAGTGCTACCATCAATCCACATCCACACAGAATACGAATATTCAAGGCCGTTTTCATTTAGAGATCTAGGTAATGTGATACTACCTTCATAGTTTGGGTCTTGAACTGCAATTCTAGGTTTTTGAGCATCAACATAACCTGAAAAAATAACAGGTGCGTCATTGCTTGTATTAGATACCTTTGTGATTGCCATTTTAATGATTATCCATACTATCCATATTACAAAACAAATAACAATACCTGACAGAATTTCAATCGCGACTGAATTATCAGTTTCATCTAACTTTAGAAAATTGGTTATTCGATCCATTTATTATCTACAATTTTTTATATTAGATATTATCATTATGGAACCGAAACGAGTTTTAAGTGGTGTTGCATTCCTTATCCTAATTTTAGCTATTTTTGCTGTTATTTATATGACACTAAAAAAACTTTATAACCCTTTTAATACAGGTATATTGATAATTGATAAACCTGTAGAAATTACATCAGATATGATTCCTTGTGTTGATTCAATGCCGGATGGTTCTGATCATACATACAGTTTTTGGATGTTTGTAAGTCATTGGTCAAAAACTCCTGGAAGACCCAAAATAGTATTCAAACATAAATACTCGAATTACACATTAAATGTTGCTGTTGGAGAAAATGATGCCGATTTAGAGGTATTTCTAACAGATAAGAATGGATTGAAAGTATCTAGAAAATCGCACATGTCATACTATTCAAAGAATGATAGTCAGTATTATAGATTAGCAAGAGAGCTTGACAACGATAATACACATGTTTTACAAAATTTACCATTACAATCGTGGAATCAAATCACAATGAGTGTTTATGACAAAACTCTTGACCTGTATTTAAATGGTAAACTAGCGAGAACTTTTGTTTTGGCTGATGAATTACAAATGTCAGAGGATGCACTTATTCAAGTAGGTAGTGTTGGTGATGAAATAACTTTTAATGGTTTTGTTTCAAAGTTCAGATATTATCCCCGTCTTGTATCGCCTCAAGAAATATACAAAATATATTTAGCTGGACCTGCTACCGAAAGTGAATTATCTTATGAACGTGATGCCCAAAAATTAAATTTAAACCTGTCTTTAGGAAACAATGGTCCTGCCTGTGCTACGGCAGAATAAGAACGAATAAATAAATAAATTGTAATAGTAATGGCAACTGACAAATCTTATTTAAATCCAAAATGGTTGTACGATTTAAGCAAAATCGGCGAGGCTGGTGCTCTCCCATTAAAAAACGATGATGATTTGCGAGTATTTTATGATACTGTGAAAAATGATGCGAATTTAGGAAATGCTGGTTCAGGTTTGCTAAATATCATTAACAATAATGCGGCAGCTGCAGACCAACAAACATTCGTCGTAAATGCAGAATATTATTACAAAGTGTATTCGTCTCTATTAACAAGAGAATATCACGATAATCTCGCTGAAAATAATGGATTTTTCAAAGGGTTGAAAAAATATGCGTTTGAAGCAAAAAAGAATAGACATTCGCATTTAAATGAAGTTCAAAATACTGCGCAGAATGCAACTGATAATTGGCAACACACTTCAGAAGAGCTACGTATGCTTTATAACCGTTTAAGAGGTAACCGTAATCATGAATATATTAATTTAATTGATGATAACTCAACTTTACAACGCCAAAGAGATTTAAGTAACGACCTCTTCATTAGAAGAAAAAATATGAATCAATTCATTAGAGTTTGTACCATATTTCTTTGTTTATTAATTTTAACTGGATATATGAGATATAATAATTTCAGTATGGCAATGCTAACCGTTGCAAATCTAATAATATTTGTTCTTTTTGGTATTACAGTAATTGCAATGATATTAAAGGCAGATAAAATGCATCGCCTAGACGCAAATAGATTAAGATTTAAAGGATGGCCCGTATTAGACGAAACGCAACAAGCAAAATATACAGGTAATTGTGGTATTGACGAAGGAAATGACCAAGGTGCAACACACTGTCCAAATAAAAGATAAAAAAATGAAATGCGAATTTTTTATATTCAAATAATACACAATAATGTTAAATGGCGCATATAATTCTGAACTGTGTCTTAGAAAAAGGTAAATTAAGAATAAAATTCCACTCTTATGTTGACGTTGAAGGAAAGCGATTTAAAAATGTGTATAATAATGATTATAATTGTAGATTCCCAAAAAATTTGAGAAAAGTTGGAGCATTTTATAAAATATTACCAAATGATTTGACTCTTAATTCTAATAATAAAATTAAACCATTTTATTGCATAAAGGGAAAAAATATTGAAGTTGTTAATGTGTTAGATGTTGTTGACATTTTTCCAGTAGACGAGTGTATGATCTGTCTTGAGAAGACTCCGGAAGTAACACTTATTCCTTGTGGTCATAAAATTTCGTGTAGAGCTTGTTATGAAATATATAGACATAAAAATAATAGCTGTTTCTTATGTAGAATTCAAATTAGTCAAGCATTATTAGCTTAGATAATTACTGGACCAGAGCGCCACAGGCATCGGTGATGAATGATAGTATGATGATTTTTCATATATTATTTTTTGTATTTCCAAATCTATATTTGAAGAAAACGACGCTACTTCGAGGAGTAAAAAATGTTGCATTTTAGAAGTATTTGTTTAATACTAAAAATCTTGAATTTTAAATTGCGTAATTAAATAAGAAATAAATTATATAACTTCAATATGACAGGAGGAACACTACAATTAACAAAATATGGTGCACAAAATGCATATTTAAACGGAAATCCACAAATGACTTTTTTTAAAGCAGTTTATAAGAGACATACAAATTTTTCTATGGAAATGCTTCGATTGGATTTTGAAGGAACTCAAAACATCGCTAATGATGTCGAAACCCAGTTGAAATGTAAAATCACTCGAAATGGTGATTTAATAAATAAAATATATTTTTGTATAAATCTTCCTGACATATATTCAGCACACTTCTTTGATAGTGCTACCAATAATTACTCAAACGCAAAATTTGCATGGGTGCCAAATATTGGTTGTCAGATTATTAAAAAGTGTAATTTAGCAATTGGTGGAAATAAAATTTCAGAAGTGTATGGTCAATGGATAGAAATTTGGCATGAAATATTTCTTGATACTTCAGGAAAGAATAATTTTGATAATATGATTGGACATCAAGCTGATTTGTTTATGCCTTCACACAATGGCTGGAACGCGGGTGTTTATCCATCCTCATCATTAGATCGAGCATTGAGCAAGAATCCCGATTCAGATGATATTTACTTTTCTAATTTTAAAAAAAATTCTTTCTTACAACCCCCGTCAATAAGCGGACGAAAACTGTATGTTCCCATTCCATTTTGGTTCTCTACAAATCCAGGTTTAGCTTTACCTTTGATTGCACTTCAATATCACGAGATAACTTTAGAAATTGAATGTAGACCAATAACAGAATTATACACAATTATCGAAACTAAAAGTGGAGGTTCGATTCCTAAAGGAGCAAGGACAGCTCCTACAAGTGATGAACATCATCATATTGGTAATTTTATAACTGGTGTACAATCGAATCGTTTTCAAGACAGTATAGATCTGTCAGATGGCCCTAAGAATATTCAGGGATGGAATATGGATACACATTTATTGGTGAATTATATATTTTTAGATAAAGACGAAAGAACAAAATTCGCAAAAAATAATCATGAGTATTTGATAGAGCAGGTATATCGTCAAGATTTTACTGGAGTCATCGGAACAGCTACTTTAAATTTACAATTCCAACATCCAGTTAAATATATAGTATGGTGCGGTCAAAGAAATGACGTTGCTAAAAAATTAAATCGACATAATAATTATACAAATTGGGAAGATGAGTATATTCCACCAGGTACAAATGCATATTGTCGTCTTTTAGGATTTGATAATGAGGACCCCCTATATTATAAGACAGATACAAATGGGGAATTAATATATGAAAATAATGAACTTATTCCATTAGACAATGATACAACTACTAAAAGTGTAGCCTTACTACCCACAAAATTTAATTTTAATTTTTGGAAAGAAGACGCGATTAAATCGAGTCGATTATTATTTGATGGAGTTGAAAGATATTCGTCACGAGACAGTATATTTTTTAGGTACGTACAACCTTATCAACATAATATAAAAACTTCTGACAAGAGTGGTATATATTTATATTCATTCGCACTTGAGCCATCAAGATATCAACCATCGGGATGTTGTAATATGTCTCGTGTTTCAAATTTACAAATAGAATTGGAAATGTGTGATATTACACCAAATTATGATAATTTTGAGACTTATGATTTTAATGTGTTTGTTTATGCTGTAAATTACAATTTATTGCGTATTGTTGGTGGTATGGCCGGCCTTGCTTTTTCAAATTAATTAACTTATATTATATTATAATGACTTGTGTTACAGAGACTGCATTAAAATGTATATTGTTTGTAACTTTAGTATTTTTTATAATACAGGTGTATACATTAGAAGAGAAGTTTAATCCATGGAATAAATACGGAACTGCGACTGTTTTACACGAAAAAGCATCAAACGGAACTGGTACAACTAGACTAGAATATGATTATGTTTCCAAGCCTTTTCCATATAAAAATAGACCAGTTACAAATAAAAACTTTAAAAAACCAGTATCTCCGATTACTGTGAGACAAATTGCTTTAAGAAAACATTATTTGAATCGCGGTAATGGTTTAAACTCTGTTTAAATTTTATCAATTTTACGAAAAAGTCCCGTTGCTTCGGAGGTTAACGATAACACTCCAGAATCTTTACAAAGACTTTTTGAACAATTATGATTTCCTGGTGGATAATGATTTAAACAATATTTATTACCACATGTACACTCTAACATCACCAACTTCTTTTTTTTACAGTAAGTACATTTTTGGGATTTATTTTCAAGTGCGGGTTTATTTTCAAGTGCGGGTTTATTTTCATTACTCATGTTAATATTAGTTACAATACATATTTATATTAGCTCCTCATTTTTATTGTAAAGCATCTTTCAAAAGAAATAAACCATATACATATAATTTCTCATTTTCGGGACATTCACCAATAATATTATTAAAATATTCATCTTTTATTGTATTTCCACTATCCATTTTACGCCACTTATGTTGATTTATTCTTGAGTATGCCACATAATGACCAGCATCATCAATATCTTGACCCATTTCTTTCACTTCTAAACAATCATCTGTTATAACTAATGAAATACAAATATAGTTTTCTTTATATTGTAAAAATTCACAAAGCTCTTCAGTTGTATTTATATATCTAAAATCAGATTCTAATTTTAATTTTCCGGCTGGGCCATCCGCTGACCAGGTACGTTTTTCAAAACAAGCTAAAAATAAATCAAAAGTTACTCTAGCATCACCAAAATCACCTAATTCAGCAAAATCTTCAGGACGCCAATTATATTTTGATTGGATTAAATAATATAATTTTGAATAATTATCCTGAATCCATCCCCCATCAGGATTGTTTTTAAATACCAATAACTGCTGCTTCAGTTCATGTAGACTATGAGGATCGTGGTCCTCCCTTGCCTGTTTTTCATAATCTTCTATGGTTCTTTCTAATAGAATATTAACTACATATTCATTAGAAAGAAAAGCATAGAGAGATGAATTTATCCAACAACAATTTCTACCGTTACTATTATTTTTTAAATTTAAAGGATTAAAAACAATTTCTGTGTTCACTGAGTCTTTAAGAATACATTTTTTCGGAACGTGCTTAAGAGGCACTTTCTGACGGCGCATTCGTATCGGTTCGAGCTCATCATCTGCATCCGAACCACTAGATGTATCACTACTACTAGATGTATCACTACTACTACTAGATGTATCACTACTACTAGATGTATCACTACTACTAGATGTATCACTACTACTAGATGTATCACTACTACTAGATGGTTTTTTGATAGATACCAGGCTTGTCAGATTGGACGCAGCTAATCTCTGTTTTTGTGCGTTCATTGCCTGTTGTGCAGCAATTTCAGCCTTTCTCTTGTCAATTAGCATATTGACAATTTGTAAATTACGAGGAATGTTTTTCAAAAAACGTTCTTCTCTTTCTTTTGATAAGAATATTGCATCGTAATTCCTGTCGCTATCTCGGAGCTCGTGTGTTTGTGTCGCCATCGGTGTCACGGGTGGCGGGGGCATGGTTTGTGTCGCTATGGGTGCTGCGGGCGGCGTAGGCATGGTTTGTGTAGTTACTTGCTTTCCAGGCGCGCGTGGCGCAGCCGGCGGCGGCGACTGCTTAGGCGCCCACGGCCACCATGATGGCTGTAACGGATCGCGTATGGTAGGTGTTCTTTTTATTTGTCTTTTCGAACGATCTCTTTTTGAATATAGGCCTTTTAATTTTTCCATAATACCAGGATTCTTCGGCGTCGGTGCTGGTGGCAATATCGGCGCAGTATCAATTATTGCGGAATCAAATGTCATTATACTTTTATCTATGCTTTTCATGATGTTTTTGACTTCCTCATCTAGATTTTCGGCATCAACCTTCGCGAGNTCGGTGGCGGATGGACCGGAATCATATGCCATCATAATTTGTTTGACTTCCTTATCTAACTTATCTAAATTTTCGACATCGGCCTCCTTGCGCTCGACAGCACCTTCTGGACCAGAATCATATGCCATCATAATTTTTTTGACTTCATCGTCAAGCGTGGCGATGGAGTCCGCTGCCATGGAGAGATCACCGTGTTCCACCTCGTCGACTGCGGTTGGCGCAGACACCATACGCTTCAGGCGCGCGGCAGCGTGCGGCGGGAATTCCGCATTATCAATACTTTCCATGATTTTTTTGTGCTCCTCTTCAAAGTTTTTATCAGAACCTGCAATTTGGGTTTTAGGTGATGTTGAGTTAATATAATTATAATATTCTGGTTGCTTATTCTTTATTAGGTCTGTGATTGATTTAATAAAAGCATTGGGTATTAATATTTTGTGCTCTAATTTTTTACCAGTTACATATGACTTATCGCTGTTTTCAAAGTGTTTTTCAATAGCTTTACGTTCATATGTGATTTTATCAGAAGCTACGACAGGATCATCAAATGCTTTTTTTGTTATAGGACAAGTAATGATTAGAGTATCTCCAAATACTGAATCTAATAATTTTTTATTCGATTTATTTGTGTCACTCATTAAATAATAAAAAATAAAAAATAAGAGTTATTATCTTAATGTTATGTAATGTCTTGGTATGAGAAACACAGTCCTAAAACGTTAGACCATTTTTTATCAAATAAGAATGTGGTTGGTTATTTGAAAAAAATGATAGAAACAAAAGAATATTCACATTTTGTTTTATCCGGTGAACCTGGTAGTGGAAAACGCACTTTAATAAAGATATTTTTGAATCAAGCAAATACTGGAAAAAACGTTCTTTGGTTAAATCATTTATCATTAAAAACGCTTGATTCTAAAGATAAATTAAATAGTTTTATTAATTCAAAGTCGAGCGTTAATAAGAAATGGTTAATTATTGAGAATTTGCATAAAATGTCAAGTCAATTTTTATATATATTATACAACATATTGTCATCAAATTCAATAGTCGTTTGTGTTTTAGAATCTGTTAACCAGATTGATTTATCTACATGGGCTATGACTTTTGAGATGAATTTACCATCGGATGATAATTTTAGAGAAATAGCAAAACATGTTTTAACTGCTGAGGGATTTGACTATGATGAAGAATTTATAGAATTTTATTTAGAAGAAATAAGCTGTAAAAAGATATATTCTTTTTTATTTTTTCTAGAAATAAAGAAAACAACCGGGCACAATATAATTAAGGAATCGGAATTATCGTTTTCATATAATAATTTTTTAAAAGAAATAGATTTGAAAAAAAGAATACATGGATTGTTTAATCTGGAATTAATTGGTTTTTCACATATTGATATAGCAATGAAATTATATAGATATTTGACAAGAATATCCCAAAATATTGAATATGCTATTGAAATAGGAAATACAATTGAACATTTAAGTAAATTTGAACACGATACTTATCATTTATATGCATGTTTATGTCGTTTATGGAAAATCCAGAATGATAATTTAAGCGGTGCTATTGAGTGATTTTGTATATGGATTCTCTTTGAAAGGATTTAGATTATTGGGATCATTTCTATCATTAACTTGAGACTCGAGATCGCATTTGCCCCCATTTCTTAACGGAACATTGGTCGAATCAAGTGGTATGTTTTGTATTGGTGTCGCTGCTGACATGGTTTGTCTTTGTACTAATCCTGGTTTTGTATCTACATTTCCAATTTCTGTAACAGTTGCATTCGTTTTTAGTCCAGAACCAGTTGGTTCACGTCCACGAGAAATCCCTTCTTTCATTTCATTTAAAGTTGCGTTGTAAATATCTGAATAGGATGTCGGCTTTACTTCGCCTTCTGCAATCCCAGTATAATCATTATCTGATGTAAATTGTTTATTTGTTGGCGGTGCATTGGTTTCTGTTACACTATAACCACCTTTCATTTTTCCTGTTGCTTGACCAGAATATTCATTATCTGCTGTAAATTGTTTATTTGTTGGTGGTGCTGTAACAGAAGTTGCAGTATAACCTTTATTTTGTACAGATGTTGCTAGTCCAGGATATTTATTATCAATTGTTGTTTCTTTAATTGTTGTTTGAAGAGGATCTGTATTAACAACTGCATTTTTGTTTTTTCCTTTTATATTAGTATTATTAATATAATCCTTTAATGTTTCACGAGCAGTTACCTTTAGTTCTTGAGGTCTATCTTGGTATAATGCTGATTGTGTGCCACCAATAGGACCTAATCTATTGTCATGTATTAATGTCTCTTTAATAGTTGTTCTTGTAGTATCATCAGGTGTATATGTGTGAATCGGTTGTTTGGATTTTCCCATGAAACCTTCTCGTGTATCGTGAATGTTTGTTTCTTTAATAGTTGGTCTAAGTACATCATTTGGATCATACACTGGTACTCCTTGAACACCACTAGCCATATTTCTATTGGGAGAGCTATCGTGAATGTTTGTTTCTTTAATAGTTGGTCTAAGTATATCCTGTAATGGTGCAATAATATTAGTAACCATTGAACTCGCTTGTCCAAGATATGTATCATCCTTCTTGTCTTCTTTGCGAGAATCAGAACAATATTGAACAGATAATCTCGATTCGCGCTTGCCGCCACCTAGGCCGCGGAATCCAAACGAATCTAGATTTTGACGATGAGTTATTTGATTTTTATTTGAAACTTGTGATTTATGACTTCTATGTATAGTTGGGCCTGCCGGTGCTATATATGAGTTAAGTGAGTTTTGTCTATTAGTTTCTCGGTCAATAAAGTTCTCAGTTGATCTGCCTGCTGAATTAACAACTGTCGTATTAAGACGGGGTGTGCCTTCATAAGAATGAAATCTAATTACTCTATTTTGAGAAACAACAGGTTGCATACCTCGTCTAGTACCTTTAAATCCATTTACTGTTCTACCTTCATAAGTAACTTTTGGATTGGTTTTAATTCTGAGTTCATTAACAGATGGCTGTCCTGCATATTTCAATGCATCTGCTTGATGAAATCCACCCGATGGTTGAGCATTATATCCCTTATTTAATCCAGGTCCAACACGAATTGGGTCTGTAATTGGAACACCTTGATTAAATCTAGATGCATTATATCTATCTCTTATAGACTCTGGTAGTTTTTGAGTTCCATAGATATTTTCTCTGTTATTTTCAAACATTGGCGATATTTCTTGCTTTGGTTTTTCTAATTTTGAAACACCAGTAAAATTTTCAAGTAAAGTACTTGATGCATTATTTGATTCAGTATTTTGTTTTACATTTGATCCAAAAAACGGAACCATATTATTGTGAGTAAACTGCTCATTAGACATTATCTCACCAGTCAATGACCGTGTGTTTCTACCAGATAATGGTCTTTCTGAAGTAACAATATTTGTATTATCCATATGTGTACTCATAGCACTACGTTCCAGTAGTCTTGTATCTAAAATTCCGCTATCGTATATATTTTGTGATGATTCTTCTTGTTTGTCATTTGATATCAAGTCGTTTTTTGAGTTTAAAAGCCACCCACCGGCAGCTAATCCACCACCAACTAATAAAGCATCCATATTATATAATATATCAAAAATTAATTAAATAATATTTTTTACCCAGAAAATAATATATTTTAATAATTTAATAATGTTTTCTAAAAGAAGGAATAATTATACCAAATTAATATATGGTGGAAATTACAATAAAGGTCCTGATTTTGGAAAATACAGGGCACCTCTTCGCCAGTCATTGTCGATAACTGACCCTGATATACCAGAAAATCCTTTGGAAACATTTAATAATGAATCACGCCTCAAACTGCTTGGAGGTGCATCTCCTTATGATATATTATATAATTCAGATTCATCATCTACGGAGTCATCGCAAGGCGATGACGCGGAATACGAAGAAGAGGAAGCTTATTCAGATAATAATGAAGAAGCAATAGGATGGCCAGAAGAGAAGACAGGTGAATACGAAGAAGAGAATACATATACAATTCCACGCAGTTACTATAACGACTATGGCCTAGCTTTTCCTATAAATGCTAAAGTAAAAGCTTTCTGGATGGGGAATTGGTGGGATTGCATAATTTGGCAGCATATCACCCTCCCCCGCGACCATGCACCTAACCGCCTCGAAACTTTCTATGAAGTAAAGCTCCTTACACCACCAAGTTGGACCCGCGGCCGAGAGACGCGAGCCTTAAGACGCCGAGCCGTTGATTGCGGCCAGCCGAAGTTATTGTATGATCTCCTGCGAATTGAAGAGTCTGACTTGCGCGGCCCACGTCGTGGTCACGTGTCCGACGACTCAGAATCATCCACAAATGATTCTGCGTCGAGGTCCGCGTCGCATTCCTCGAGCCCATCCACGGAGGATGATGGTTCTTCTTACAATTCGTCGCGGAACGGTTCTGACAGTGATTATGGAAATGAAGAAGAAAGTTCGTCTGAAAATAGCTATGAAAAATCATACATAAATTCTTCCATAGATTCAGATGAAGAATCATACATAGATTCAGATGAAGAACCATACATAGATGGTGCTATTACAAAATATACAGTTCCGGAAGAGGAGCGTGACCTAATGAAAATGGAAGACCCAAGCCCATATTATAAAGAAAAACCAGAGTTTTATAATACATATAAAATATATATAGGACATAACTGGAGAGAGCGTTTTGTACCTGGTAATATTGTTTATTTAGATATTTCGGGAGAAGAAGTAGAGATCGAAATTCCAAGCCGAGAAAAATGGATTAATGCTCCTATCCCCGGACTTTCCGACACACAACAGCCTATTGCCGCGGCGAGTCCCTATTTTGAATATGTTCATAGGAGAGTAAAAGCACAGCCAATAAATACTGAAAGAGAAAAGGAAGAGATATTAAAAGATTCATTTAATAAAAAACGTGCCGAAATGAAAAAAGCTCTTCAAGATAATATCAATGATTCAAACACTGAATCCGTTCATAATCTAGGAATACATCCATATTTAAAGAAACTAGATGAAATGAAAACAGTTGACAGCTACAGTTATAATGGTATATATGAGGGGAAATGGCGAAATGAAAAACTAAAAGATAATATCAAAAGACCCTCGAACATTGCGTTGGGATTCACCAGCATTCCGGGAGAAGATAAGAAGGCGATTTTTTGGGAAAAACCAAAAACACTTCAACAGCAAAAACCAGAAGAGGACGTTAAAGAGAAAGTTAAAGAGGAAGTTAAAGAGGAAGTTAAAGAGGACGTTCAAGAGAAAGTTAAAGAGGAAGTTAAAGAAGGACCATATGCGGCGGAAGCTAGAAAAGCTGCACTAGAAAAAGCTAGAATGAAAGATGAAGTTAAAGATGAGGATGATGATGATGATGAAGTTAAAGAGGAAGTTAAAGAGGGACCATATGCGGCAGAAGCTAGAAAAGTTGCACTAGAAAAAGCTAGAGAAGCTAAGAAAGCATGGAAACTAAAACCACGGACTAGGAGTAGTCGACTGAATAGCGCGGACACTGTGCTCAGTTCCATGAATGAACCGGTTCCAGAGGTGCCGGACGACGCACCGGAGTCACCGACAGCGCCCTTGGCCGATGAGTCGGTCATTGCACGTGCACGTAATGATGCTAGAGCAGCTATGGAAGAACGCTTAAATGAACGCTTGAGACGTTTAAATATAAATAATTAAGATACATATTGTGTTACATATTTTCATTAAAAACTTCCGTTATTTTAAGAAATAATACGCATGTATCATACAAAGATGGATTTAGTATAGATGAATAATTATGGAGTTCTTTAACAAATAAATCTATATTATCCATTTGTTTGCATAGGTCTAATATATTAAGTTCACTGTAGTGATATTTTTCCGATAATGTTTGAATTTTTGATATTTTTTCTGTTACTTTTATATCTGAAACAATACTATTTGCCATATCTGATAGGATGTTTCTTAGTTTAAAATTATCTGTTTTAAACATTTTATTAGTGTACATAATTATGTGTTTTAGAGTATTCAGATTTTTGTTTGAATATGATATAATAGTATCAATATGACTTGACTCCAGATTATGAATACTATGTGAATGTGTAAAATCAATTAAGGTATCGTTATTTGGTGCGGGTACTCGAATAAGAAGACATCTACTATTGAGTGCAGGATCTATAGTGTCTATGTTTCTACAAGTAAATACATATCTACAAGTTAAGTGTGTATCTTCAACTAATTGCCGAAATGCTTCTTGTTGAGAACCTAAATAGTTTATATATCTAATATAAATAATTTTATTAGAGTCTGCTGAAATATCTCTGGTTCTACTTATTTCTTCAATTATTTTTGGTAAGTTTGCCTTTTTGCGAACACATTCTTTTGCATCAAAACGTATATAATTTGATGTTGAATATATCCTAACACCCGTTTCTTCCCAGAATTGCACCTTTTCTTTTTCATTCAAATTAGGATTTAATGACCTAAACATATTAAGTATTAGTGTATGTTTGCCAACTCCTGGTCCACCATAGAAAATAGTATTTAAAATACCATTACTTATGTATTGATACAATCTTTCTTGTATTTCCGAGTGTATTTGTATTTGGTTCGAATTTTGATTCATTGTTATAATTAGTAGTATTAGTCTTATTATTTGTTTATCTCATCGTAACCTGTATTATAAAAAAATTCAAGTGTGTCAGAGTTCATTTCAAATGATGCGTCGAATTTGTAATTACATTTAATTGTTATAGTTTTACCTTTGTAGTTATTTAAAAATGTATTTTGTAATTTATTAATCGGAGAATTTATTATAATTCTTATATAATTTATTAGTTCAATATTTTCAACGTATTCATTCTTTCCTTCTAAGCAAAAACTAATAGAGCGTGCACTTTTTGAACAATATTCAACCGGATGTATACTTACTAAAAAGGCATCAATATAGTGTTCGTTCTTATATTTTACTGGAGCAAATAAAAACGGGACAGCAATTGACATACATATTCCATCTAATATTTTCAAATTTGGTGTATTTATATGATTTAGTAAGACAACAGATTGGGTGTTTAAACAATATGTTGTGAAAACAAGTTCAACATTTAGTTTATCATACAGTTCTTTAAATGTTGTGTCTGGTGACCACGATATGTGTTCCATCATTAATGAAAATAACCATTTGAATTTAGATGTATCGTGTATACCATATTTATCAAAAAATCCCAACCATTTATCTGAATTCAAAGGACTAATTTTTGATATGGGTACTTGTTTTAAAATATGTATTAGTCTTTCTGGTGTATATCCTATTGTTAAAAATAAAGCAACAACACTTCCACCCGAAGTACAAATCCATTTTTTTACATTTTTAATGTCAAACTGTTTCTTTTCAATAAGGGCCTGTATCGCACCCAAAAAACATACTGTTGCAAAATTTCCACCACTGAGTATAACTTCCTGAGGTAATACATTTTTAGAAGTTTTTTTTTTAGTCATTTGAAAATTATTTTAATATTTAATATTAAAAATATGCTTATAAGCGCGCTGGCGAACATGTCGCGTCGCCCGGACGCCGACGTAAATGTAGATTCAGGTTTCTTTTTAACAGTTCATATACTTTATTTCGATATTCTGGACTATATTTTGCCCAATGCAATCTCGCGAGCCTCGCGTCGCGCGCGCGCGAGAACGGTGGGAGGTTGGCGTTTATAATATTAAGACCTTTTATAAATTCACTATACCAAGGTATTGGCGTATGGCATGGCTCGGCCCACGCATCTGAATATTTTGTATAAATAACTTTATTATACATCTGTTCTAATTGCTTTAAAGTTGAAGCATAATTAATTATATCTTCCAACAATAAAATTGGTTGAATCTTACGTGAATATGATTCGATAATATGAATCAATTCTGTAGGTATATTTAGTTCCATAATCATAGAATGTATTTTTTTGAAAAAAAATTGTGAAATTTTTAATAAAAGAAAACATAATGCTTGAATTATTGAAATCAAAAAAGAGAATTTTAGGCCGAGTTAAGTGGTTTAACAGTAAACTTGGATATGGTTTTATAACACATAGAAATAGAGTTGAAGATGTAGACGTAGATGTATTTGTTCATTGGTCAAATTTACAATTATCTGAAAAAGAATATCATACACTTTACAAAGGAGAATTTGTAGAATTTGAAATAGAATCATGCTTATGTAATTCGAATAATGGTGGTATACAAGCATGTAAAGTATCAGGTCCAAACAATGGGCAATTATTAACATCAATAAAAGATTCAATGCCACATATTAATAATATGAATAAGTATTCGCAAATTTTTAGTGTAAGACAACTTGACATTGCTGATTTTTCAAATAATGAACACTTATCTAATAAGGCAAAAGAATTATATCTGTCGTCATCTAATTAATATTTCTATTTTTTCCATAAAATATTTCATCAGTCTCTTTCTTTCGATTATTGGAATATTTGGCTGCAAATAATTCCCTAATCATGTTTACAAGATCAGGTATTTTAGCACTTATACTGTATTTTTCTCCAGATAATACGTTGTATAATATGAAATTTGTACTCCTATATTTATATGGATTTGTGTACGAAATCATATACATATATATAGCCAATTGAATGAAATGTTCCGTAGTTATAGATTCAACACATTTAATCTCATATACGTTATTTCCATCCTTAATATCAACATATCCAATAAGCTTCCTCATCATAGTATCACTACAAGGACCTATTTCATATTCTTGTTCAAATAATGATTCTGATGATAAATTTAACTCACGCATTCTTTCTAGAGTTTTTGTAAGATTTTCTTCAGTTACCCAATTATAGTCAGTAATTTGTTTTAACTTGTGACTGTATCCTGTCATAATTGCTGCCCATTCATTAGAAATATGTAATAATTCTGGAATTGTTATTTGTGTTTCACCATCCCATAGAGTCGGCTCTGCAGCCGCGGGCTCGGCAGCTGCGCCGGCGTCAAACTCTGAGTCCGAATCTGAACCCAACCAAACATCATTGCTATCGCCGCCGCCCAACGATAAACCCTTTGCGTCGCGGACCGCATCATATACAGTCATATTCCCAATGTCTATATATTCAAAATATGCAGGAATGGCAATACCAGTAATTTCTGAAACACTTTCGCAAGTATTATTCGTGTTATAAATTTTAATAGGAATTGATATATTGATTTGTGGTTCTTGTATTTGCTGAATAGTTAAATAACTAACAAGATTTATTAATACATCAGTGGATATATGTTTAAGTAATTCAGTTGCTCCTACTGTTTGTGGTCTATTGTTATTAAATGCCTTTGATGGCGTAACCCTTTTGGGTTTATAAGTAGGTGGCTGAAGCGGTCTATAAACATCAGTGAATTTATCTAATCTTGATCTGAAAATAAATGAGATATAATCGTTTCTATAATGATGAAATATAAATAGTTTATGTCTCGCTCTCGTTAGTGCAACATACAATGCATTTGGACATTTATAACGGGGTTCCTCTTTTTCGTAATAGTTAAAATAGGACTCATCAAAATTAAATACAAATACATTGTCTCTTTCTAATCCCTTTGTAGAATGGTAAGTAGAAAATACAACCTTTCCTTTAATAATTTCATCATCTAATTTATCTTCGTCGTTTGCTGGAACAAATATTGGTACATTTAAAGTGCCTACTAATTGTGCCAACACTCTTAATGGACTTTTAGTACTTTTAACAGAAGGTGCTAATATAAATATTGTATCTGGTGATTGTTCTTGTAATATATTTCTAATTTCTATGAATGCCGGATTAGTTTCAGTATTATCAAAAATATCACACACAAAATATTTCGGTTTTTCTATCAAATGTTTAGATGACTTTATTCTATTTTCATCTAGAACGACTTTATTCATAAATAATGCCATATCCGCAGTAATTCTAAAGGATTCTGAAAGTGTTAATCTATCCCAATTTTTATATTGATTAAATATTTTATCTGCTCCAGATAAAAATCTTGAATCGGCACCTTGAAAATTATAAATACTTTGATGACAATCTCCAAGGAGTATCATGCTGTGAGGCGTGGTTGTTGATGCAGCAATAATTTTAGACACTAGTCTACAATATAATGGAGTCATATCTTGTGCTTCGTCGACAATTATTAGGTCATAATTAATATTTTCCTTTAATTTTCCAATATTTAACATATATGTCATATCAATATCATTCTGGCATGCTCCAGCACTATTTTTTGTAAAATAACGACTTACAAATCCATGATAAGTAAATACATTCATATTATTAATAAAGAATCTATTGGTCTTTTCACGAGTTTCATCTCTAAGACGTCTATTATAAGTTAACATTAGTAACTTCTTTTCTGGGAATGTTTTTGCAATCCACAAAATTGTAGTAGTTTTTCCACTTCCAGCAACTGCATCAACAATTACACTTTTTCCAGTTAATAATGAATTTAGAATTTTTTTTTGTTCATATGAAGGTCCGACGAGCCTAGATGCCGGCGCGGCAATAGTTTGCTGTGTTGACAAATGGGTTGTTACTTGTAATGCCATTCGTTTTAATATTGTGTACTTATAAATTATATTTAAGCATTCATTTTTACAAATATATATAATATAATTAATGCAACATCAAGACTGGAATACAGTTAATATTGGTAGACAGTCCGGAGGTTCTTTAACAAAAGAAGAGATTTCATTGAAGGAAAGACAAGCCAAACGGGAGGGTAAAGCTGTTAGTTATCATCGCATATCAAAAGGTGATGCACCTGATAATTCTAGAAAACTAGACGATGCAACCGAAGCAAATAAAATTGAAAAATTGAAATATGGAAAAGAAATAATGCAAGCTCGATGCGCTAAAAAGATGTCAAGAAAACAATTTGCTTCATCAATGAATATGAAAGAAGAAGTAATCGCTAGTTTTGAGAACAATAGTGTTCTAGGCACTCCAGCTAATAAAAAAGTGTTAGAAAAAATAAAAAGAAAATTAGGTATTCGACAAATGCAAAAAAAATGATATAAGTAATTTGTTAATGAGCATATAGACATTGTATTCGGTATGGCGAAATCTAAAGAATCAAATGATGCTGTTTCTAAGTATAAAGCTCATACTCACAAAGAACATATTTATAAAATACCTGACACATATATTGGTTCCGTCGAATTAACAACTACAAATTCATGGAAAATATGTGAGGATAAAATGAGTCAATGTGCATTATCATTTATTCCTGGTCTTTACAAGATTGTTGATGAAGTAATTGTAAATTCATGGGATCAATATATTCGTTGTAAAAATACGAAGGATAGGGTCAGTTATTTGGCTATTAATATTGAACCTGACACAGGTGTTGTAACAATTGAAAATGATGGTAAGGGGATTGATGTTTTAATGCATCCAGAACATGGAATTTATACTGTTGAAATGATATTTGGTAAGCTATTAACAAGTACAAATTATAACGAGAATGAAGAACGAATTACGGGGGGAAAGAATGGATATGGCGCTAAATTGGCAAACATCTTTTCAAAATGGTTTAAAGTTGAAACAGTAGACCTAATTACCAAGAAAAGATTTAGTCAATGTTTCAAAGATAATATGAATGTTAGAGAAGAACCCGTTATTACAAAGGTAAATGCTCGTGAAAAGTCAATAACTAAGGTGAGTTTTCTACCAGATTTTGAAAGATTTGGATTAACCGGGTGGTCTAATGATATGATTGATATATTCAAAAGGAGGGCTTACGAAATAAGTGCTTGTTGTGGAGAAAAATTGAGTGTTCGTTTCAATAATGAATACGTACCAATTCGTCGTTTCAAAGACTTTTGTTGCATGTATTTTGATGACAATGATGATATTTGCTATGAAAATAGTAATGAAAGATGGGAAGTCGCAGTTGGTTTAAGTGATGAATTTAAACATGTTTCGTTTGTAAATGGTATTTATACAGCAAAAGGTGGTAAACATGTGGATCACGTTGTTCAGTTGATAAGCAAAAAGATGGCAGAGGTTATTCTTAAAAAGGAAAAAATCAATGTGAAAACGAGTTATATTAGAGAACATATATTCTTGTTTGTTAATTGTATTATTGTTAACCCATCGTTTGATAGCCAAACAAAAGATTACTTAACAACACAAGTTTCGAAATTTGGCTCCAGTTGTAAACTTGCTGACAAATTCTTTAATGATTTGGTTAAAATTGGATTAATGGAAAAAGTTATTGAAACTTACCAGTTTAAAGAATCAAAACAAATCAAGAAAACGGATGGTAAAAAGAAAAATAGAATTTATGGCATTCCAAAATTGGACGATGCAAATGAAGCCGGTGGTAAGCGTTCGTCGGAATGCACACTTATTCTTACAGAGGGGGATTCCGCAAAAGCAATGGCTGTTGCTGGTTTGAGCGTAGTTGGAAGAGATTTATATGGTGTATTCCCACTTCGTGGTAAGGTAATTAATGCTCGAGAAAAAATTACTACAAAGCAAGGGAAAGGTCAGGTAATGAACAACACAGAACTTATTAATATGAAGCAAATTCTTGGTCTTGAACAAGATGCTAAGTACAAAGATACTTCAAAACTGCGATATGGTCACATTATGATTATGACGGATCAAGATTATGATGGTTCGCACATTAAAGGATTAATTATTAACTGGTTAGATACATTTTGGCCGGAATTATTACAAATATCTGGTTTTGTCCAATGTATGCAGACTCCAATTGTAAAGATGTTACAGAAAAAAAAGGAAGTCCTCTTTTATAATATGGCTAAATATTCAGAATGGAAACTAAACAATCCCGATTACCAACGCAAAGGTTGGAAGGCTAAGTATTATAAGGGACTTGGTACAAGCACTACCGCGGAAGCAAAAGGTTATTTCAGAAATATGTCAAAAATGGAGTATATTTGGGATGATGAATCAGAGAATAGTATTGATATGGCATTCAATCGCGATAGAAGCAATGATAGAAAAAGTTGGCTGGGTGAATATAACGAAAAAATTGTGTTAGATGAAGAACGGAATGTAAACTATTCCGATTTTGTAAACAAAGAACTTATTCACTTTTCAAATTATGATTTACATCGTTCTCTTCCGCATATTATGGATGGTTTTAAACCATCACAAAGAAAAATTCTATTTTCCTGTTTTAAAAGAAATTTGAAATCTGAAATTAGAGTTGCACAATTGGCAGGATATGTTAGCGAACATAGTGGATATCATCATGGTGAAGAAAGTCTTAATGGAGCAATCATTGCAATGGCACAAAATTTTGTTGGCTCAAATAATGTGCACTTATTACAACCAAATGGTCAATTTGGTACACGTATTTTAGGAGGTAAAGATGCCGGTAGTCCACGTTATTTACACACAGTATTGTCGGATATTACTCACAAAATATTTGTTCAACATGATGAAAATATTTTGGAATATATGGACGATGATGGTCTTCCAGTAGAACCAAGATATTATGCGCCAATTATACCATTTCTATTATGTAATGGTGCTCAAGGTATTGGGACAGGATATAGTACAAAAATCCCTTCTTATAATCCAAAAACTATTGTAACATATTTGAAAAATAAATTGGTTAATAAAGATTTACCAATTTTAAAACCATATTACCATGGCTTTAATGGAAGTATTATTAATATTGAAAATGGTGGTATTTTGACTAAAGGGAGGTATGATATTATTAATTATAAAACAATTCTGATTTCTGAGCTGCCAATTGGTACATGGATGGATAATTATAAACAATTTATTGACGAAATTGTTACAGAATTGAACAATAATAATCAAAGTGCTAGAGGTAAAGCTTATGCTAAATGTGGTGTATATCCGAAGAATCTCAGAGAATGGGTAGGCGTTAAAAATTATAGAAGTCAGAGTACTGAGTCAAAACCACATTTTGAAATTGAAATCGAACCAAGAATACTTCAGGATTGGTTAAAGAAAGCTGGACAAGAACAAAGAGCAGGAGTTCTTGTAGATAATATTGAGAAAAGATTTAGATTAACATCTAAAATTAGTACATCAAATATGCACCTATATTCTGTGAATGGTGTCGTTAAAAAGTACAATAACGTTGAACAGATTATAGAAGATTATTCAGAACATAGATATGAATTGTATGACAAAAGAAAAGAATATTTAATCAAGAAAATTAAGTATGAAATGGATATATTGGCAAATAAAGTCAAATTTATTAATTCTGTTATTGATGAAATATTAGATGTTAAAAAATACACGAAAGTTGGATTGATGGATTGGTTAGAAGAAAATGATTTTATGAGAGATTCTAATAAAAGTTTTAATTATTTAATTAATATGCCAATTTATCAAATGACAAGTGATATGGTAGAACAACTTAAAGAAACACTCAAAAATAAACAAGACGAATTTAATTCAATTAATGATAAAACATTGAAAAATATGTGGTTGGATGATCTTAATGAATTAGATAAGGCTCTCAATTCACATATGTTGAACATTTTGAAAGTAGATGAACCAGTCCATAAAAAGACTAAAAGAACTAAAAAGAAGTAATATTTTAAACATCAACAACCGGACGCGTGCCGATCTCGCGCGGCCCACATAAACTACTTTTACCATCTAGAATATCTGGTAAAGCAGTCCAACCATTTATACCTATTTCTTTTTCATATTCATCTATTATATTATTAGGTATGTAAGGACTCATCGTTATAAGATCTATGTATCGTGTCTTCATTTCAGTAACAAATTGTTTAGTATCACAACTTGGAACTACAAGTTCAACATATATATCATTTTTGAATTTTGTCCATTGTTTATAAGATTGGAGATGAAGCTCCGTCTTTTCTCCATATTTACAATAATCTCTTAATCCACTTAGTATAAGACATAATATATTAATACTTCCAATTATTAATTCAAATAATATAAAATATGTGTTGTTATCTTTAAATATATTCGCACTATAAATAGCCATACCACTGAATGTATTCAAAATTAATATAGGAATACAAATCAATTTATTCCATTTTGACAAATATTTTGAAGAGCGATCATGTAACCATTTGAAAACAGCAGCATGATTAACCCATTTTTTTAGTAAATCGACTTCTTCCATTGTTGAATACATTAAATACAATTTAAATATACTAACATAAGTGTTATTATATGAATTTTTTGATAAAATCTATCATGTTGCTACGCGCGGCGCTTTCATTTAATCATTTCAAACAATTTTATCCTAATGAAATCAAAGAAATATTTAAAGAAAATATTATATATACAAATTCAGAAATAATGAAATGTAGCTCTGCATCGCCACCCCATGGGTCTAGAATAGATGAGTGGAGGAGAAAAAATGCCAATTTTTTTGATGCACGCCGGTTTGCACATAACTATAACGACAAATGTTTTTACTTAGGATGGATTAATAATTTTACAAATACAAGAACTACTCATCATGATCATGAACATCAAATATATTGTATTATCGATATTGAACTTGATAAACACGTTATAAATTTTTATAAAATTCTGGAAAATCCAAAAACAATCCTGAATGAAAACGATATTAAAGTATTTAATAAACATCTGATATTATTGCAAAAAAAGCATAATATGACTATTAATTTAGATAAATTGAAAACATTTGATGGTGGTAGATGGTATATGAATTTATTATATATTAAATAATGTATCTAAATTTGTTATATATTAAATAATATGAGTGTGCAGTTTCTTATTAACACAGATTATTCTGATAATATTTCACAAACAATTTTTTTTTCAACACACCTCTCTGAACAATTCCGCGGGTACTATATATCACAAGAATCCGCTAGTTCTGTATATTATAATAATTGGGATACAAGTGGTGACGAAATAGTTAAAATCAATCCACAGCTTGTTTCGCAGAATGCACAAATAGATTACTTTTTAGAAAATCCAGAACAACAAATAAGAAATTATTATATTGCACAAAAATCACAAAATTCGAATTATTATGTATGTGCAGTTGATGGTGTCGACAATGCTGGATTTGGATTAAGGTTTAATAACAGTAGTTTACAGATTAGAAAAAAAAACAGTACAACAAGATATTGGCTATATGCAATTTATAACATCTTTTTGATAAACACAGATGCAGAGATCGGCAATTGCGTCTCAATGTCCGGTGATTATATTGATCATTTATCAAATTCTGGTGATTTGTATTATGATATTTTTTCAGGAAATATTAACAATTTATTAGAAATTACAAATGCGTGGACAAATATTACCAATGGAATTGGTCATAGTACCATCAGTGCAACTGACACAGATTCAATTAAATTATTATATATTACAGATTCATCTTCTATTCCAGTCACAATAACTGCAACATCTTCAGATAATACAGAATGGTTATGGCTGGATACAGAATTATATACTTCAAGTTCTAGAATGAAATCAAATCAATATATGTGGGTATCAGATACCAGCTATGACGCAAATAGTGGATATAATAAAAAAAATATAACCAGTTACGTTAATTCAGCACCAGTTCATGGCGAGTGGATTCAGATTAATAAAAAATCTAGCTCTGCTAATTCAAATGATACAGAATATATTGGAGAAAATATGGTCATTGTTCCACCAGACCACAATAGAATTTACGAATGCACTTTACTTGGTTCAAATAAACCAACTTTTGATTTAAATAATTCAAAAAGTGTTAATTGGATTAGAACTGCGACAACGAGTGTTGATAAAGATAATATGATTAAAATACCAATGACTACATATTCAGAACCCAATAAACCAACTAATTATAATTATTATAGATTAATAATGCATAGTATTACAAGTTTTAATGAAGATTCAAATAATGACCATTCAGCAATAATAAATAAAATACATTATGAACCTTTGCGTGTCAGCGTACCAGCAGTACCTTTACCAGACGAGCCTACACAGGAGGAAGAAATAACTGATGCTGTGGTAGTACAACAAAGTATCACACAAATTTATGTTATGTTGCCTTCCGAAACGGATTTTGCTGGAGTATATAAAACAACCGGCTCTTTTACAGGATTTCATACACAAATAGAGTTTTATTTTGATAGTTCAGTTAGATTTTTATTTGACAATGGATATTTTATTGAAAATTTTGGTCCTTTATCAAAAGCTCATGTTAATATAATGAATTACTCAAATGATAAAGCAATCGCCATATCATCTATTACAGAATACGGAATCCCAATTGGAATTGGGGAAATAATACTAGAGGCAAATAAAACATATGAATTGTTTAAGAAAAATATACCAAAAAATATAGTTATTCCAAAGTTAATTGATGTAAAATTACCAGGAATAACTGACTACTCTTTTAAAGATTCTGTCGTATTACTAAAACACTAAGTATAAGTATATATTCATTTATAATTAATATTAAAATGGGTTTCATTAGAGCAATTAAAACAATATTCATAGTCATTCCAGTTTCATTGTCACTTATGCACACGCGACTCACACCCCATGCGTCGTTAGCTGTATTTGGTTCACAAGGTAGAACAGGTATTCATGTTGTTAACCGTGCTTTAAGTGATAATAAAAAGGTTGTTTCTCTTGTTAAACCAAGGCATGATATATGCTCAACTGAGAATCATATCGTTTATAAAGGCGATGTTACTAATTTAGATGATGTTGATTGTTTGTATAGAAACAATAAGATTACTGGAACAATTATATGTCTTGGTGGAGATACCAGAGAAGTTGGCAGTGATATGCTGACAAAGGGAACAACAAATATCATAAAAGCAATTAACAGAAATAATGCTTCTCCGAAAATAGCGGTTATTACATCTATTGGAACAGGTGATACCGCTGATGACCCTCCCCTTTTTTTTAAAATATTAATGAAAACAATACTAAAAGATGCATTTATTGATAAAAATAACCAAGAAAGTTTATTTTTACAGAAAGGTAATATCGGAAATAATTTGGAATATACTGTTGTACGTCCAAGTGGACTAACAGATGATCATAATAAACTCGAAAAAATATCTGTAATTGATGCAGGTAATGGCGTTATTTCACGAAAAAACGTTGCAAATTTTTGTTATGATGCTATTTATGACAAACTTTTTAAATATAATAAAAAGGCAGTAAGTATTACTGGAAAGCGTGAATGAAAACCTGTTTTTGAATTGATATTTTAAAATATCTCAAATATCATACATGACTCAAAATCTATATTTGAATAAAGACTTTCCCGATGTAGATGGTCAGAGTCAAATAGATTTTTTTGCCTTGTATGCGAATGAACAATTCAGAGGTTATTATATATCTCAGGAGTCTGAAGATTCTGAATTGTATGATAATATAGATTACAGTGGTAATCTAACAGTGTCGACAAATGTTCTAATCGCCGATTACAACAATCAGGTTCAATACTTTAAAGACAAATATGAACAGCAAATTCGTGGTTACAATATTTCTCAAAAGAATAGTAATGCGACATATTTACCCGTGTTAGATAATACGGGTCCTTATGGTGGATCAATATATTCGGAACCAACGTCAGGATATGGATTAATAAATACATATTCTTTAAAAGCATCAGATTGGGAATCTGAGAACTTACCGGTATCGTATCAGTGGTTCTATGCAGATGGTGATAATATTGAGAATGATTTTGAATATTCACCTATAACAACTCTAAGTCCACAAAATTATGAATATAATACAACATTTTTAACATTACCAGTTACGGTTAAGTTGCTTGTAACAGATAGTTTAAACAACACAACACAAAGGTATATTATAATTAATGAACCTGAACCGCTCCCAGAACCAGAACCACAACCACAACCAGACCAAGAAAACTTACCACCATGGTTAACAGAAAATGATTACCTAGATAGTCCTGCAACGTTTGGATTACAATTTCAAGATGGTTCTTTGCAAATAAGAAAAAAACCAGGCTCTGTAAGTTGTTGGTTATATGGATTATATAATGTTATTTTAACAGACAAAACATCAAATATTGGTTCAATATTAACAAATTATTCAAATGCATATATAGATAATCTTTCTACAAGAGGAGATTTGTATTACAATCCTTTTGGTGCCCGTCAAACACAAGCAGATGATGCAACTATTTTAGATAATTTAATAGAAATTACAGACTCTTGGACTAATATTTCAAGTGGTTCTGGTAATAACTCATTTATTGACGATTTCAATCTTAGAGAACATGATAAAGACCCAATAAAATTAGTTTATTTGACCGAAGCTAATTTATTAACACAAAAACTTGCATATACAAGCTGGTATAGCGATAGTGTTCAGGACCAATTTATACCTATACAAACGGAATATAATTTATGGGTAGATGCCCCTGAAAATATGCAAATTGAAATATCACTGTATTTATATGGTCTTAATTATAGCCAGATTATAGGTACACAGATGGAAATTGATATAATTAATCTTGTCAATTCTTTGTATGCATCATATTTTAATGTGACAGATATTCAAACATCTGCGACATATGGGTCTATAGTACTGAATTCTGTTATAAGAGATGTTACTGGAACAATTGCTATCGGATTTACATCTGATACAAGTCATTTAAATGAAATCGTTGCTACTAATTTAATAAATTTGAAAAATGCATATGAAAGTATTGATAATTATTCCCTAAGTGAACTTGAAGAAGAAAATATTCAATTTAAAAACGTTGTTTCATATCGAATGCCTCAACCAGAACCTGAACCAGAACCATTTATAGTTACACGATTTACATATTCTATTAATATTCCAGGCACGTCACCAGAAACATTGCCAGAAGTGGCGATATCACAGCTTAAAGATGTTACTAAACAAGCTGTTAATAGTTATTTAGACAGTTTTGGCAATTATGCCTCATATTTTGAAATAGATATTGCTGTTATAGATGGTTCTATAATTGTAACGGCAACCGTTATAGATATTTTATTCGAAATTACAGAGACAAATGGACAAACATATATTCTTAGTTATGTTTCAAATGCTTTTAGTCAAGCTTCAAGCTTAGAGCAAGTGTTCGCCGAACACCTTGATCTAGAAACAGATTCTATTGGGTACGAATTTAATATTGATAAATGGGAACCGAATCTTAAAGAAGTTGTTTTCAAAGATGCTTATGGTAATGATGTAAAAGAAACTGTTACTGTTTACTATAATGAAGATGGAACTGTTAATACAAACACATTAGTAGTTACAACTGATACTAGCGGGGTGATATTAACCACAACCTCTTCAATTGAATTATTAACTGTAAATGATGACAATACTAAGACAATAGTAACAGTCACAACAAACGCAGATGGAAGTATAGAAACATCAACGGTAAGAAAGAGTGTAAATAATGATATAATAAGTTCAACTTCTGTTATTGTTACGACTTTTATAGATAGTAGCGGAAATAGCGTTGTGGAAACAGAAACAACTAATTTTGATGGTACATCTAGCAACGTTAAAGTAACAACTTTTACAGATACTTCTGGAAACGTAACTGGAACGGAAACAGTTACAACTCCATCACATGGAATAAGCAGCACTATATTAGTTACTATTGAAACGGATGTTAGTGGCAATGTAACTACTACAACAAATACAGAAAATGCTGACGGTTCGTCAAGTACTAAAACATCCACTACATCGACATACGTCGATAATAGTGGCAATGTGATAAATGAAACAGTAACCACTGAGACAGTAGTTATTCCTCCAAATGAACCCGTAACTACTGAGACAGTAGTTACTGAGACAGTGGATAGTTCTGGTGAAGTAACTACTGAGACAGTCGTTACCGACGCAAGTGGAA
>PBQX02000028.1:0-27356 GCA_002725175.2 Paracoccaceae bacterium | reverse complement strand
AGTTTCAATATTTCCACAAAAAGGGCAACGCATAGTACAAACATAATTTATTTTAAATAATAAATACAGTGTGCAAAAAGTTTTTTTTCACTTTGGTTTATTGGTCAAGAAAACTTCTTAACTTTCGTGATCTGCTGGGGTGCTTTAATTTTCTCAAGGCCTTAGCTTCTATTTGTCTTATGCGCTCTCTAGTAACACTAAATTGCTGGCCCACTTCTTCTAGAGTGTGATCAGTATTTACCCCTATACCAAATCTCATACGGAGCACGCGCTCTTCTCTAGGTGTGAGGCTAGCTAATACCCGTGTTGTTGTTTCTTTTAGGTTGCCTTGAATTGCACTTTCTAGTGGCAGCATTGCGTTCTTATCTTCAATAAAGTCTCCAAGTTGACTATCTTCTTCATCACCAATTGGTGTCTCCAAGCTAATTGGCTCCTTAGCTATCTTCATGACTTTTCTAACTTTATCTAAAGGCATCTGTAGTTTAGCAGCTAATTCTTCTGGTGTAGGCTCTCTTCCAATTTCGTGAAGCATTTGCCTGCCTGTGCGAACAAGCTTATTTATAGTCTCTATCATATGCACAGGTATCCTTATGGTTCTAGCTTGATCAGCTATAGATCTAGTAATAGCTTGCCTTATCCACCAAGTTGCATAGGTTGAGAATTTATACCCTCTGCGATATTCAAATTTATCGACAGCCTTCATCAGACCAATGTTTCCTTCTTGTATTAAGTCCAAAAATTGGAGGCCTCGGTTTGTATATTTCTTTGCTATAGAAATCACGAGCCGGAGATTTGCTTCAACCATTTCCTTTTTTGCTGATCTGGCCTCTTTTTCACCTTTTTGCACTTGCTTAACAATTCTTCGAAACTCAGAAATATCAACACCAATATATTGGCCAATTTCTGCCATTTCCGCTCTTAAGTCTTTCAATTCATCTTTGCTCTCAGATGTAAACTTTGACCAACCCCTAGATTTGAGTTTGCTTATTTTTTTTATCCAAGAAGGATCTAACTCCGAGCCCAAATACTCGGCAATAAACTCTTTTCGATTGATCCTCGCTTGATCAGCTAGTTTCACAATTGCTCCATCAAGGGTCATAATTCTAAGATTAATCCCGTATAGTTGGTCAATTAAAGCCTCGATCCTATTTGTATGTAGGTGTAAAGAATTTACTAGCTGTACTATCTCAGTTCGTTTCCTTTGGTAGTCTAGTTCTTGGTTAGATGAAAATGTTTTCGATTGAGATATAGCGGCTTGCATCCTTGAATTTTGCATTTCCGACAGCCCTTGATAGGACGTGGCTATCTGATCCAGGGTATCTAACACTTGTGGCTTTAAGGTTGCCTCCATGGAAGCAAGAGACAAATTTGTTTGATCGTCTTCTTCTATATCATTTAGCTCTTCCTCAACTCCCTGGGAAAGGGATTCATCTAAGTCCTTGCTCTCAGATTTCTGAGATTCAGTTGTTGTAGAATTATCAATAGTAATTTCTGAATCATTTTCAGGATCTCCCTCGATTGAGCGCCCAAAAGTTGTTTCCAGGTCTATAACATCTCTGAGCATTATATCTTCATCTAGCAGTTCATTTCTCCAGATTGTTATTGCTTGGAAAGTAAGGGGGCTTTCACATAAGCCGGTAATCATAGTGTTTCTTCCAGCTTCAATTCTTTTTGCTATTGCGATTTCACCTTCTCTGGAAAGCAGTTCAACAGAGCCCATTTCACGCAGATACATTCTCACCGGATCATCTGTCTTGTCGTAGCTTTCTGAATTGCTGGATGCAGCAACTAACTCGCGTGATTCTGAAGGTTGCTCACCAAGAGTATTATCTTCCTCAGCTTCCTCTTCGGTTTCTTCATTTTCTATTACATTAATTCCCATCTCTGAAAGCATTGCCATTATATCTTCAATTTGTTCAGAAGAAACTTGATCAGGAGGCATTACGGCATTTAGCTCGTCATATGTAATATAACCTCGATGCTTCGCCTGGGTAATCATTTTCCGTACAGTAGTCTGGCTCATATCTAGCAATGAATTGCTTGGNTCCATATTTTCATTGCCAGATAANTCAGAATCTTTTTGNGACAACTAAAGCTCCTGTTTGCTATTACTAAGGGAGTAAATCCATTTTTGAAATTCGATTCGCCCTTAAAATGATTCGGAACTTACTCTTATGGTTTTTTCCATATTTTGTCATCAATGAATTTTTTTAACAATTCAGAGTTCTTTATGAAGCCTTCGTCTGAGTCTATGTCCTTTTCGTTTAAAGCCTCTGAAAATTTTTGAAAAGTTTCATGAGCTTCCTTAAGCCTTACTGTTAGTGNTTCATCTGGAACGCCATTAATTTCTTCTGTGGCTTCATTAAATTCGTCAAAAAGTAATTTGTTTATTTCTTGTTTTTCTAATAACCTGCCAATAATACTTTCAACTTCTTTTATATCTTCCAGTTGAAATTTCTCTTCCGAGGTTTGAGCAGAAAATTCCTTTAAAATTTTCCGGATTTCATTTTTTAACTCTTCCACTTTATATGTTNCAGGTATTNTGGAATTGNTTNTTGCTTCNACGTTAAGGTTTATTAGATCTCTTTTAATTTTCAGGAGCGATTTAGTGTTGTATTTTGCTGAAATAAACTTTTCAAAAATTTCAATTCCTACACTTTCATTGTATATTAAAAATGCTAACAGAAAACATTCTAGCTGAATTAAATTTTGTGCCAATAATTCAACGCCATCTTTGATAGTTAAATTCTTTTTTGCAACAGCGGAATTTTTTGTTTTTTCTGTTGGCTGATATAGTGTTAGAGAGTATCTCTTACTTGCCGTAAATTTAGAACTTCTTATAGTGGCTTTATCAAAATCTTGCCTATTTTCGCCACTATTTTTTGAAAAAAAAGTCTTTTTTATTTTTTGAAAGTAATTGAAATACTCTCTTCGTAAGTTTTGGTCCAAAATTTTTGCTGTTAAAATTTTTAACCGATTATTAAGTGTGGAAATTCTTTCTGGGCTATCAAAAATTAACCCATCTGTCTCTCGCTTCCATATGCATTCACTTAGGGAAATAGATTGGGTTAATAATTCCGTGAGGGGAGCACTGCCNNTCTCATTTACAAAGTCATCTGGGTCATTCCCTTGGGGAAGAAAACAAAATCTTACTGTTTTATCGAATTGNATTAACGGGAGTAAAATATCAATTAGCTTATTAGCAGCTCTTACCCCTGCAACATCACCATCCATCATAATAATAGGTTCAGGAGAAATCTTCCATAGGAGTTCTAGTTGCCTCGAGGTTATGGCTGTTCCAAGTGGGGCAACACAGCTTTTGAATCCAAATTTATTTAGGCTAATCACATCCATATATCCCTCAACTACAATTAGACAAGATTCTTTTCTGTAATTAGCCCGGGCATTAGCAAAGTTGTATAGGTTGCTCCCTTTGTTAAAAATTGCTGTTTCGGGAGAGTTGAGATATTTTGCATTTTGTTCCGACTTTAGAGCTCTGCCGCCAAACGCAATTGATCTTCCTCTAAAATCATTTATGGGAAATATTAGCCGATTTTGGAAGCGGTCATAGAGTTTTGAGCTATTGTCTGATTTTAATGCCATTCCAGATTCTATTATTTCTGAATCTTGATAGCCTTTTTCCCTCAAAATTTTCACTAATGTTTCGGGTCCTTGTGGAGCGAAACCTAACTCAAAATCGGTTATTTCGGAATCCTCTATATTTCTTGATGAAAGGTAGGTGCGGGCTCTCATAGCTGAAGAATTTCCAAGCTGGGCTTTAAAGAAGTTTTTTGCCAAATTGACTATTTCTCTCAATGGTTTGTTTTTGTCTGCAACTTTTGTGATATGCCTGTCAGGTAAATTAACTCCTGCCTCATCCGCTAGGATCTTAACTGCCTCAATAAATGAAAAATTCTCAGCTTCCATTTTAAAGGTGATTGCATCTCCTTTTTTGTGACAACCGAAGCAATAGTAATAACCTTTAACATCGTCGACATGAAAAGAAGCTGTTTTTTCACTGTGGAATGGGCAGGAAGCCCAAAAATCTCCCTTTGAATGATTGGTCTTCTTTTTGTCCCAAGTAACTTTTTTAGAAATCAAGTTTGATATTGATGTCTTTTCCCTGATATCGTCCAATATTTCTTGAGAAATTATCATGCAGGGACATTATCAATTTTTTTTAAAGATTGCCATTGGTTTTCCAAGGATAAAATTTACATAAAATAGATTTGCTTCACCTATCAAAACGTTTGGCAAATATACTATAAACGAGTTAGAAAAAGTTCATTAATGCGTTATACTATTTTACTGATTTACAATTTTATTAGGTTTTGATTGTGGCTCTAGAAAAGAAATACATAACATTGGTTGTGCCAGAAAATTTTTCTGGGCGGTTAGATACTTTTTTGCAGGGATCTTTGCCTGAAAAGTTAAGCCTGTCCCGATCAAAAGTAAAAAGCTTTATCCTATCTGGAAATGTAGGGCTAGGTGACAAATATGTAAGAGATCCTTCTAAAAAAGTTAAGTCTATGGAAAAATTTTGGTTTTTGTTGCCAGAGATTAAGGTTTCAAAAATTGAACCTCAAAATATTGATTTGGATATAGTCTTTGAAGATGCAGATGTTTTAGTGGTGAATAAGTCGGCAGGAATGGTTGTGCATCCTGGTTCTGGGGTTTCTGATCAGACTTTGGTCAACGCATTGCTTTATCATTGTGGTAATAAAATTTCAACTGTTGGAAGTTGTGATCGTCCAGGCATTGTTCATAGGATTGATAAGTTAACTTCAGGNNTTTTAGTTGTTGCAAAGACAGAAAAAGCCTATCAAGGCNTGNTNCCTCAATTTGCTGATCATTCAATTTTTAGACGTTATATTGCAATAACTTGGGGTCGGATCAAGAAAAATNTAAGGGATCACAAAAATTCTAATTTGAAGTATTCTTATGGTGATGATCAATATAGTTTATGCACCAATATTGGCCGCCATGGTTCTGACCGAAAAAAAATGGCTGTACTGAAGGTAGGTGGGAAAACTGCGATCTCAAAATTTAGGGAGAAAAAACATTTTTCGATNAAAGGAATTTCATTAGCGTCTTTAATTGAATGTGAATTGGAAACAGGTAGAACTCATCAGCTCAGAGTTCACCTTTCTCATATAGGAAATCCTATTATTGGAGATCCTACATACGGTAAAAGACATAAGGTTTCAATCAACTTAAATGAGGAGGTAAAAAAAATGAGAGAGTTTAAAAGACAGGCACTCCATGCTTCGGTTTTAGGTTTTAANCACCCAGTTTCTAAAGAATTTATGGTATTTAAGGCAGAGCCACCGGAGGACTTAAANAGCCTGCTAGAGATGNTAGAAAACTTGTGAATTATAATTAGATAGTTTTATAGATAAAAAAATATCTGGAGACTTGATTAATATGGCCGTGACACTTATATGTCTTACGTAATTTAATTNAAGAGGTTTTTGTGGTGACTAATCTGCCAGTACCNAGTTCTGATCAAGGGATTTCGAAATACCTTCAGGAAATAAAGAAGTTTCCAATGCTTTCCATTGAAGAGGAATATATGCTTGCTAAGGCTTGGGTTGAACTTGGAGATACTAAATCAGCACATAGACTAGTAACTTCTCATCTACGTCTTGCCGCTAAGATCGCGAACGGATATAGAGGGTATGGGTTAGCACCGTCAGAAATAATTTCTGAGGCTAATGTTGGTCTCATGCAAGCGGTAAAGAGATTTGATCCTGAAAAAGGTTTTCGATTAGCAACATATGCAATGTGGTGGGTTCGGGCCAGTATTCAAGAATACATTTTACGTAGTTGGAGNTTGGTAAAAATGGGAACTACCAGCGCCCAGAAAAAATTATTTTTTAATCTCAGAAAAGCCAAATCTAGAATTGGGGCAATGGAAGAAGGTGACTTGAGACCTGAGAACCTTCGCAAAATTGCAAATGATTTGAATGTATCTGAAGAGGAAGTTTTATCTATGAATCGACGCCTTTCTGGTTCTGATGCCTCCCTTAATGCACAAGTAAAGAATGATGGAGAAGGTTCTTCGGAGTGGCAAGATTGGATAGAGGATGAAACGGCTGATCATGTTACTGCATTTGAAGAAAGTGAAGAACTTAAAGAAAGGTCTGCATTTCTGATGAAAGCTATGGCAGATCTTACCGATAGAGAGCAGGCTATTATTAAAGAGCGTAGATTGACTGATGAGCCAGCAACCCTAGAGGATTTAAGTAAAATATTTGCTGTCAGTAGGGAGAGGATTCGTCAGATCGAAGGTAGAGCATTTGAAAAACTGCAGTCTAAGGTCAAAGTCTTGGAAGAGCAGAAATTTTCCGGAAAAGAAGACGGTTTAGGCATATAGGTTCTATAAGCCGTAGAGTTTTGTAAACTTGAGATTTAAATATTCTAAAAACGGTTCAGTTGAAACTGGTACGCCTGTGGCATTTTTTATCAATTCAGTTGGGGTCANAGTCCTACCTTTGTTATGAATTTTTTTCCTCAGCCATTTAACAGTTTCTTTAAATTGACCGGTTTTAATATCTTCTTCTAGATCTTTTATTTCCTTTACCATTTTCTTAAATAAGTTGGCTGCATAAAGGTTGCCTAGCGAATAAGTAGGGAAGTAGCCGAAAAGTCCTGAAGACCAGTGTATATCTTGTAAGTATCCNTGATCTGGTGTTTTGATTTTCATATCAAAGTCCTTNTAGAATCTCGAGTTCCATTCTTCTTCAAGTTGTTCAACCTCAATTTTTTCTNANATTAATTCTTCCTCTAATTCATATCTAATNAGTATATGCAGATTGTAGTTTACTTCATCTGAGTCCACTCTAATATAATTTGGGCATACGTTATTGGCCGCTCGGTAAAGTTCTTCTGAATTACTAAGGTNAAGATTTGGAAAGTATCTTTTTATAATTGGAAATAGGTATTCGCAGAATGCCTGTGATCGGCCTATTTGGTTTTCAATTAATCTACTTTGACTTTCGTGAAAACCCATTGAACACCAAGTNCCGATCGGTTGACCATACAAAGTCTCTGGAATACCCTGTTCGTAAAGTGCATGACCGACTTCATGCATGACTGAGGACACACAGCTAAGTGGGTTGCTTTCGTCAACACGAGTTGTTATTCTGGCGTCCGTCCTGTATCCTGATGAAAAGGGATGGAGACTTTCATCTAGGCGCCCAGAATCAAAGTCAAAGCAGAGGTCTTTTGCTATCTCCTTTGACATATTTATCTGTAAATTTCTATTAAATTTGCCTTTGATTTCCTTAGTGGGATCTTTTTTAGATAAGATTTTTTCTCTTAATTCCTTCAAAGGTTCTCTGATAGACTTCAAAGTTACCTTCAAGTCATTGTTNCTCTGATACGGTTCAAATTTCTGTAAAAGTGCCTCATATCTGTCCTGATTGGTTTCTCGCAAGCAATCAGCTTCACTTCTCTTTAAGTCAATAATCTTTTTTAGTAATGGTATGAGATCTTCTGGCTGATTTTTACGCCTGGCATTGGCCCAAGAATCTTGAGCTAGAGCGGTGGTTTTTGCCAATTCGACTGACAGTTCTTTTGGAACCTTAGAGGCATTCCTATAGATTTTAGATATCTCATTTAGGTTTGCCATTTGTATTTTAGACAGTTTCTTATATGAGTGAACACTTTCAATCCAATTAGGAATTCTTTTGTCTGTTTTCAAATTGTGAATGAATTCTTCGAGGGTGGCCAACTGTTCCGCTCTGGCATAACTTCCATTTTTTGGCATCATTGTTTCCTGATCCCAGCACAGTAATTCACACGACTCCTCAAGGTGTTGGATTTTTTTAAAATGTGCTAAGATTTCATTATAAGAATGATCTATGGGTTTACCCCGTCCATTTCTTCTAGTTCATCAATCATTTTCGAAATCAAGTTAAGTCCTCTTTTCCAAAAGGCTGGATCAGTGGCATCTAAACTGAACGGCTTCAATAGTTCAGAATGGTGTTGTGAGCCTCCTGCCTCGAGCAGACGGAAATATTTATCTTCAAAACCATCTTTGGCCTCTATGTAATGTGCATATAATGCATTGACCAAACCATCTCCAAATGCATATGCATAGACATAAAATGGAGAATGAATAAAGTGAGGCACATAAGCCCAAAAAACTTCATATCCGTCCATAAAATTAAAAGTAGGCCCTAAACTTTCTTTAGATATTTTTAGCCAAATCTTGTTGATTTCTTCGGGAAGTAGCTCACCTTCTGAGCGGGCACTATGTAGTTTACATTCGAAATCATANAAAGAAATTTGCCTGACAACAGTATTGATCATATCCTCAACTTTTTGGGATATTAATATTTTTCTTTCTAAAGGATTTTTGGTACTAGATAGTAGACTTTGAAAAGTTAACATTTCTCCAAAAACTGAAGCNGTTTCGGCAAGCGTTAAGGGTGTTTGAGATAGTGTTTCTCCCTGCTTAGAGGCAAGTGACTGATGGATGCCATGGCCTAGTTCATGGGCAAGGGTCATTACATCTCTTTGCTTCCCGAGAAAATTGACTAAAATATAAGGGTGGGCATCGCTAACAGTTGGATGGGAAAAAGCTCCAGGGGCTTTACCTTTTTTTAGACCGGCATCAATCCAGCTTTTATCAAAAAAGGGTTCTGCTAAGGATTTCATTCTTTTATCAAATTTTCCAAAAGCGTTTAGAATAATAGATTTGGATTCTGCCCAAGTATAGTTGTTGTCCTCATCAAGGTAGATTGGAGCATTCCTGTCCCAAATTTCTAACTTTTCTAAACCCATCCACTTGGCTTTAAGTTTGTAGTATCTATGAGAAATTTTTGGATAAGATGCTACAACAGCAGACCTTAGAGCTTCAACCACTTCTGGCTCAACATCATTAGATAGATGCCTAGCATGTTGAGGTGTTGGAAAATTTCTCCACTTATCTTCAATTGATTTTTCTTTTGTTAATGTATTTGTGATTCTAGTAAATAGAGAAATTTTTTCTTTAAACACTGTTGCTAAAGATCTTGCTGCCAATTCACGNTTTTTTCTATCAGGATCAGAAAGTAAATTTAATGCTTCCTCAAGCTGTAGGGGTTGAGTTTGACCATCAACCTTAAAGGACAGTGATACCATTGTCTCATCAAATAANTTGTTCCATGCAGAAGTGCCAACGGCTGACTTTTCATGAATAAATTTTTCCAATTCATCACTTAATTGGTGAGGTTTGTTTGCTCTCATTCTTCTGAAAGCTGATTTGTATCTCATGAGATCTTTGTTATTTCTCATCATTTTTCTTAATGCACTGTCTGATATTCTATTAAACTCTAAAGAAAAGAAAACAAGGTCTCCGGTCATAGCAGTTAGTTTTTCTTGGCAATCCGCAAGAAACTTTACACGTGAGGGCTCGTCTGTTTTCTGGTAATATCTAAGAGCTGCATAGGACATTATCCTTGCAATCTTTTTTTCTATTGCTTCGTGTTCAAAAATGCAGTTGAGAAGTTCTTGATGGTTAAGTTTATTTAATTTCTCTTCATATTTAATTTTAAAGCTTCTTATGGATTTTTCTANCCAATTTAAATCTTTTGAAATTTTTTTTGAANTTGGTGATACATATAGATCAGATAAATCCCAAGAAGGTAACTCATTTAATTTTGAATATTTTTCTTTCATGANAATCTATTTATATGTCTACAATCAAATATNTCTATTTATTGGTGAGTAAGTTTTATCTTTTCCCAAGCATTATTAATTCTTNATATTCTGGCATTTGCAAGCTTTATAGCCTCNTTAGGAAGACCTTTAGCCAGAACTCTGTCTGGATGATTTTCTATTACTAATTTTTTCCATTGTCTACGAATATCCGTTAGTTTGTCATTTGGTCTCATATTTAAAATCCGATATGGAGTATCTACTTCGTTATATACATATAGGGATTTAAGAGATTTAAGATTGTTGGCAGGTATAGAGAAAATTGAAGAAACAGTATTTATAAACTTATCTTCTAGTGGATGATATTCACCATCTGCGGCGGAAATAAAAAGGAGACCTTCAATCAAGTTTGTCAATAAAGCTTCTTTTTTATGCAACATTTTTGATATTTTTCTAGCATAAATTTCATATCCTGANACGTCTTGACGTGCTAAATTATACACCAGAGATACATANTTTTCTTGCCCTTGTGGGATGTCAAAAATTTGCTTAAAAGCTTCAACTTCTTCTTTCGAAACAACGCCATCTGCTTTGGCCATCTTTGCACTAAGAGCGATTACTGCTATAGTGAAGCCTATTTTTTTTTCAGGAGGTGTGGCAAAATTTTGAAAGATGTTTGAAAGGGCTTCGCCTTCAACTAATGACCTTATTGCTTCCCCAATTTTTTTCCAAATTGACATAACATATTTTTACCATATTTTCATTTCCATACAAAATATTAACAGCAGTTCTTTTGTATTAATATTTAGTAACAGAAGACAGGTTGTTCAAAGAAAGTAGTTTATAATGTGGGAATTTTGGATTGATAGGGGAGGTACTTTCACAGATGTGATCGCCAGATATAACTCTGGACCCTTCTTGACAAGAAAAGTGCTTTCGGAAAACCCTAATTTATATAAAGATCCAGCAGTTGAAGCCATTAGATATTTTTTGAGTCTTGAAAAAAATAGTCAAATTCCTTTAAGAAAAATCAAATCTATTCGTATGGGTACGACCGTGGCNACTAATGCGTTACTTGAAAGAAAGGGTGCTCAAGTTGTNTTGGTTACAACATCNGGATTTCGGGATCAATTAAGAATTGCTTATCAGAATAGACCCAATTTATTTGATAGAAATATAATATTGCCTTCAAAACTATACCAGGAAGTTTTGTCTGTTTCAGAGAGAGTTCGCGCCGACGGTTTTGTAGAAAAAGAACTTAATGAGGACAAGCTAGAAGCTGATTTGAGAAAACTTCATAATAAAGGTTTTAAAGCTTGTGCAATATTGTTTATGCATGGATATCGCTTTAGTGAACATGAAAAAAGAGCAGCTAAAATTGCTAAATATGTTGGTTTTGATCAGGTTTCAGTCAGCCATGAGGTAAGCCCATTGGTTAAATTTGTGAGTAGGGGTGATACTACAGTTTTGGATGCCTATCTGACACCAATAATAAAGAAATATGTTTCTGGGTTTTTAGAGTCTTTTGATGGTTCTCCAGGTGAAAAGTTGAAGTTTATGAAATCTGATGGCGGCATGACTACATTTAGTAATTTTAGAGGTAAAGATGCCATTTTATCAGGCCCTGCCGGTGGTGTTGTAGGTGCAGTTAAGACTTCATTATCAGAGAATAGAACAAAAATAATAGGCTTCGATATGGGNGGAACATCTACCGATGTTTGCCATTATTCAGGGTCATACGAGCGAACTTTTAATTCTATTATTGACGGTGTTAGAGTTACGGCACCTATGATGTCAATTCATACCGTTGCAGCAGGTGGAGGAAGNTTATTAAAATTTGATGGAGTTCGTATGAGAGTTGGTCCAGAAAGCTCTGGAGCTAACCCAGGCCCAGTTTGCTATGCCAATGACGGAGTACTGTCTTTGACAGATGCCAATATAGTCACAGGAAGGTTGCAGCCAGACTTTTTCCCTAAGGTTTTTGGTAAGGAAGGAAATTCTGGTATATCTTCAGAAAAATCTTTTCAGGCATTCAAGACTATTTCTAAAAATTTGGATAAGAGTGAAGAGGATGTAGCTGAGGGGTTTATTCGAATTGCTATNGANAATATGGCAAATGCTATAAAGAAAATTTCTGTCGAAAAAGGNTACGATATCACAGAATACTGCCTTTCTACTTTTGGAGGTGCAGGTGGGCAACATGCTTGTGATATAGCGGATGTTTTAGGGATAAATGAATGTCTTATAGATAAGAACGCATCCCTTTTGTCTGCACTTGGAATGGGTTTGGCAGATTCTACTTCATCAAAAATCAAGACTATTGAACGGGAACTAAATGAGGCGTCTTTTATTGAAATGNCAGCTGAATTAGATAATCTATCGGCAATAGTTTCTGATGAACTGATATCACAGAATTTTCAAGAATATTCAATACAGATAGAAAATTCTTTATTCTTAAAGATTAANGGNACTGANACACCTATTAAGCTAAAGTTCATGCCGATTAATAATTTGAAGAAACAATTTAAGGCTGATTACGAAAAATTATTTGGTTTTAAGATTACGGACGAAACTTTAATTATAGATAGCATAATAAGCGAATCCGTTGGAGTCGAGAAAGTCGTTTTGAATAAAAAGGTAGAGGAAAAATTTTCTAAAAATAAGAGTGATAATGATAAAGATATCAGAAAAGTTTTTCTCAAAGGTTCTTGGGTAGATGCACAATTTGTAAATCGGGAAAATTTTAAGGAAGATAGTACTGTTCAGGGCCCGGCAAATATTATTGAGGGCCATACTTCAATTTTTGTCTCCAGTGGCTGGGAGGCCTCCATCACTAGGAATGAAAACATAGTTCTAAAAAGAACATCACCTATACAGAGGAAGAAGGTTAGCAAAAAATCAGATCCAATAATGTTGGAGATCTTTAATAATCTTTATATGTCTATTGCTGAACAGATGGGAGTTATTTTGGAGAAAACTTCTCAATCAGTAACAATTAAAGAGAGGTTAGATTTTTCTTGCGCGATTTTTTCGTCAAAAGGAGACCTNATCGCAAATGCTCCTCATATGCCAGTNCATCTTGGNTCCATGTCCTCTTCAGTTAAAACAGTTATTTCACAAAATCCAACAATAAAATATGGCGATGTATTTGCTCTTAATGCGCCCTATAATGGTGGAACACATTTGCCAGATGTAACAGTTGTCTCTCCAGTTTGGGATGAGAAAAGGAAGAAAATAAATTTTTTTGTGGCTTCTAGGGGTCATCATACAGATATTGGAGGCACAACACCAGGTTCAATGCCTCCCGATAGTAGAGATATCCATCAAGAGGGTGTGTATATTGATAATTTTAAATTAGTGAGCGAGGGAGANTTTCGCGAAAAAGAGGTTTCCGAGATTCTCAGGTCTGCAAAATATCCAGTANGATCATTATCCATAAACTTAGCAGATTTGAAAGCTCAAATTGCAGCTTGTGAAAAAGGTATTAATGAAATAAATCAAATGGTCAGTCATTTTGGAATTGATGTTGTTGAAGCATATGTCAATCACGTTCAAAATAATGCTGAAATGATTGTAAGAAAGGCGGTTGACAAGATTCANGACTCGTCTTTTGTATATAAAATGGACCCAGATATTGATGGATCAGAGAGAAAGATACAGGTTTCAATTAAGGTAAATAAGAAAAGTAGATCTGTAATTGTTGATTTTTCCGGAACTACTCGTCAATTGGAAAGTAACTATAACGCTCCAGAGCCTGTCACTAGGGCTGCGGTTCTCTACTGTTTTCGACTTCTAGCTGGAGGAGATATCCCGATGAACGAGGGAGTAATGAGGCCAATAAACCTAAATCTACCTAAAGGCTTAATGTTATCTCCTGAGTTTCCTGCTGCAGTAATAGCCGGCAATGTAGAGACAAGTCAGGCAGTTACTTCGTGTTTGCTTTTGGCTTTAGGTATTCAAGCAGCTTCCCAATCTACAATGAATAATACGACTTGGGGAAATGATAAGTACCAATACTATGAGACGATCTGTGGAGGTACAGGGGCTGGAATTAATTTTGATGGAGCGTCTTATGAGGGCACTTCAGGAGTCCATAGTCACATGACAAATAGCAGATTAACTGACCCGGAGGTGTTGGAAAATAGGTTTCCTGTAGTAATAGAGGATTTTAGTATCCGGGAAAATTCTAGCGGTAAAGGGCAATTTAATGGCGGAGAAGGGGTGATCCGTAAGATCCGCTTTTTAGAGAAGATGACTTTGGCAATATTGTCTGGACATCGAGTTAAACCTCCTCCTGGTTTGAGTGGAGGAGGTGCTGGCGCTTTAGGCTTTTCAAAGGTTATTAGAAAGAACGGAAAGATTANAGTTTTGGGATCTGCAGATAAGATTTCAATGGAGGTTGGAGATGTTTTTTGGCTGGANACTCCTGGGGGTGGNGGCTTAGGAAAGTCCAAATGATTGGACTGTAATTTCTTCTATAGAATGTTCTAGTAATTTTTTCTCAAGAATCACAACCCATTTAGCAATTGTATTTGTTCGGCAATATACTCTTTTGAATATCCACTTCTCTTTGATTGATTTGAAGTCATTCTCTCCAAGTGCAGTCCAAGATGGCGCACTTTTTATAAACCAGCGGCTTTCAACACCTTTGATATCAATTTTATAATCTGTAAAAAAAATACATATTGGATGATTTGTGGAAGGGGTATCGCTTTTTATTGCTAAATTTAATCTTCTNATAGAGTTAAAATTTGGATTTTTATTTAAATTTGCCACTATTAATCTTGAAGATCTACTTTCGATAATTTTTTCGATTGCCCATAGTTTATCGATTTGGCTTTTTGCATAAACAAAAACTAATCTATCTGGATTCAACCAGGGACTGATGCCATCGGGGTGTAAAAATATTTTCTCTTTAGATGATTTAATCCAAAAAATAGGGCCAGANATTTTCTGTGCTAAAAATAATAGCATCCTTATCCTAGAGGGACCTAGTATTTGATGTATTCTCTTNTTTTTTAAAAAAATACTAGGGATAAATTCACAATAATGTTCTTTTTCAGAAGGATGCATTTAATATCTATTTGTTCATGTTTTGTTCTTTTTTACCATAAATAAAATAAACCAGANTTTCAATAAAGTTCTTAGTTTAAGAAATTTTAAAAATACGTAATTACTTTAGTTGCTATTTTCCTCAAGAAATTTTACTAAGTTAGCACGATCNTTAGCTTTTTTTAGGCCAGAAAAGTTCATTTTTGTTCCCGCCGCATATTTTTTTGGATTAGAGAGGAAATTTCCTAAGCTTTCCTGATCCCATTTCCCAGCAATTTCTAGGAGTGCATTTGAATAATCAAAATCTGGGACTGATGCAACATCACGATCAATGATTTTGAAGAGATGAGGACCTATACCATTTTCTCCATCAGCAAGTTTATGGCAAGATTTACATTTGCCAAAAACCTTTTTGCCTTTAGCTGAATCGCCATTCATTATCAATTCACTGAATGGTATTTCTGTGCTTTCAGCTAGTTCAGTAGTTTCAGAGTGATGGTCTAGCTTCTGGCTAGCATGATGTTCTCCATGATCTGTATGATCAGACCCATGATAAATGCTTTCTGTGCCCCATTGTATTAACAGAAATACAAGAAGAGAACCACATAGCCCCCCAACAATTTTAGTCCACTCCATTGTATCCATACCTGAACCTCTTTAATGTTTATTAAGATTAATGTTGTAAAATCTTTCTAAATTCCTTTTAACTAATAATAGAACTATATATCAAGAAAATATTCCGCGACAAATAAGACATGGTCACTCAAAATATGAATAAGAAAGTTTCTTTCCAGGGAGAATTAGGATCGTACTCACATCAGGCTTTACTAGAAATAAACCCCGATGCCGAACCTGTAACTTGCTCTAGCTTTGAGGGAGCCATTGAAGCTGTTCGTACTGGTGATTCTTCATTTGCAATTCTTCCTGTCGAAAACTCTACCTATGGACGTGTAGCAGATATTCATAAACTGCTACCTGCCTCAAACCTTTTTATTGTTCAGGAACATTTCTTAAGGGTCAGAATTAATTTATTGGCAAAACCTGGGGTAGAAATTAAAGAGGTAAAATCTGCTATCAGTCATACGGTGCTTTTAGGTCAATGCAGGAAATTTCTGAATAAGAATAAAATAAAGGGAGTAGTGGGTGTTGATACTGCTGGTTCTGCTGAGATGGTTGCTAATCAAAATGATATGACAATTGGAGCATTGGCCTCTCCTCTTGCTGCAAAAATTTATGATTTAAATACACTTGCTTCAGGTATTGAAGATATGACAAACAATACTACTCGATTTTTGGTAATGGCCCCAGAATCCAGTTATCCAGAACGAAACAAAAAATTGATGATAACTTCAATAGTTTTTCAAGTAAGAAATTTGCCAGCTGCTNTATATAAAGCTCTTGGNGGCTTTGCCACAAATGGTGTAAATTTACTTAAATTAGAAAGCTATATGTTAGGTGGATCTTTTAATACTACCCAGTTTTTTATTGATTTTGAAGGCCACCCCGATGATGACGGTGTTAGGTTGGCAATTGATGAACTGTCATTCTTTACGTCAATGATTAAGATAATAGGTGTTTACAGTGGGCATGAATTTAGGACAGGAGGGGGATCCTAATCATTCTGACCTTTTGATCCACTCTTCTATTAAATAATTAGCTATTGTACCTTTTCTAGCCAACTTAAGGCTAAAATTATTATTCTCTTGAAGGGATATCAGTTCTTTTTTTCTAAACCATCTGGCATCTTCCAACTCTGAATAATCAATTTGCAAACGGCTACTTTCAGCAGTGGCGCGNCACCCGATCATAAGTGAATGAGGGAAAGGCCAAGCTTGGTTTGTTACATACTCTATAGAGCTAAGTTTAATTCCAACCTCTTCGAATGTCTCTCTTCTAACAGCGTCCTCAACGCGCTCACCTGGTTCTAAGAATCCTGCNAGNCAAGAATACATTCCCTTCGGCCAGATAGANGATCTGCCTAAAAGAATTGAGTCTTTTCTCTCTATTAACATTATTACGACTGGATCAGTTCTGGGAAATGCTTTGTTTTTGCATTTAGAGCAGGAGAGTTCCCATCCGCTATCAAAAACTTTATTCACATCGCCGCAACGTGAACAATGCTTGTTGTTATCATGCCATTCGAATAAACTTTTTGCCATTCCACAGATACTAAGTTCTTTACTACTCAAGTTTATGAGAACTTTTTTAAGATCAGTAAAGCGATTNTCTAATGGCAAGTAAGGATGAGTAACCTCTTCGTTGTCCACAAACTTTCTTAATTTATTCTCATAATTTTTTCCTTCATTTTCCCAATTAGGCAATGCGTATAAGAATATAGGAGAGAGTGCTTCTATAAAGCCCAGAAAAGCTATTCTGTTAGCTTTTTGCAATAATTTATGATCAAAAGGAATGTAGCAAATCTTTGGGGTTTCATTCTGCCAATCCAAAAGAATTTTTCCTTGCCAGACAATTAAATTTAAAGATTTGGAATTCGAAGCCAATAAGTCAATTTTATTTTTATCTTTTCTTATNTGAGATGCTTTATCTATTTCGTCAGTAGAAAAAGTTAAATTAAATTTTGGTCTCATTAGGAATATTCCGATAACATATGCTTTTTAACCAAGTATTGAAATAAGGCTAACAAAAACTTTTAGTAACTGNAAGTTTAAACGTTTGGACTTACTTGTTTTTAATAAATTTTTTTATATAATAATTCTGAGAGGTTGGCACGGGCGAACACCTCGCCAACCCGGTCAGGTCCGGAAGGAAGCAGCCGTAACGAGTTCGGTTCGGGTCGTTCAACCTCTCACCTATGTAATTAAAAATTNACTAATTTAAATTGAGATTTGAACGGGTTCTAAAGTGGATTCATATAAAGTACTTGCTCGGAAATATAGGCCAAAATCTTTTGAGGATTTAATTGGTCAGGACCTATTAGTAAAAATATTAAAGAATGCTTTTGAGGTTGATCGAATAGCGCATGCCTTTATCCTAACAGGAATCCGAGGGGTAGGAAAGACAACAACGGCACGGATCATCTCGTCATGTTTAAATTGTACAGGAAGTGATGGAAAAGGGGGGGCAACCATAACTCCTTGTGGTGTTTGTGACTCTTGTNAGTCAATATCGCGGGGCAATCACGTTGATGTTCTAGAAATTGATGCAGCAAGTAGAACTGGGGTTGGAGACATAAGAGAAATTATAGATAGCGTTAAATATAAGCCCGCGTCAGCTCGATACAAGGTATTTATTATCGATGAAGTACACATGCTGTCAAATAGTGCATTTAATGCATTATTAAAAACACTAGAGGAGCCTCCCGAACATACAAAATTTATATTTGCAACAACGGAAATCCAGAAGATTCCAATAACTGTTATTTCAAGGTGCCAAAGATATGATCTTAATAGAGTTTCTCCGGATATTTTGATTAAATTTTTACAAAGCATCTTGGAAAAAGAGAATAAATCTCTAGAGCAGAATGCTTTAGGTCTGGTTGTAAGAGCTTCAGAAGGTTCAGTTCGGGATGCTTTGTCAATTCTNGATCAAATTATTCTTCAAGGTGATGGCGNAATTAAACTGNAGGAGATACAGGAAATTCTGGGNCTTTCTGATAGAAGCAAAATAATAGATTTATTTGAGCTTATATTACAGGGGGATATACGAAAATCTCTGGATTTATTGCGGCTTATGCTTAAAAATGGCGGAGACCCTATATTAATCCTTAGAGAATTATCCGAAGTTACTCATTGGATTACTAGCTTAAAAGTAGCTCCTGATTTATCAAAGGATCCACTTTTTACTTCTTTTGAAAAAGAAAAAGGTTCTAATATAGCANAAAATATNNCGCTAAATATTTTGACTAGAATTTGGCAAGTTTTAGTNANATCTCTTGANGAAAATAGCATGTATACCAANCATTTTGCACATACGGAAATGGCAATTATTAGATTAACTACCATTTCTAATCTCCCTACNCCAATNGAAGTTGTAAGAGATTATAAAAGGCTTTTGNATGAAAATTCTAAAGAGGATCCAAAAAAAAAAGAATTGAGTGATAATGTTTCGGTTCTTCAATTAGATGACAAGCCCCAAAATGAAACAAATGCAAAAGATAGGGGGNCATCAGAGATTGAGAATAAAAATTTTACTCCTACTAATGCTATTCTTGAGACGACTGAAAAAAGTGAGCATATAAAAGAATCTAAGCCTGAGCATTCTGAAAGACAGATAGATAATGTAGGAGAAAATTGTTCTCAAAGCGTTCTGTTAAAGAAAAACCTTGAGGAATATGAAGTTTTAGATTTGCTAAGAAATAATAAGGAAATCCCCTTATTAGTAGAGGTAGAAAATTTTGTCAGGTTTGAAGCTTGTGCACTTGGGGATCTCAGTATTGAGCTTAAGGCTGGATCTTCTCCAAATTTGATCTCCCGATTTTCTAAGGTCCTGAATGAGATCACGGGAATGAGTTGGGACATTAATCTAGTAGAAAATAGTGGAAAGAAAACAGCAAAGGAACAGAAATTGGANACTAAAGAACTGTTAGAGAAAAAATTAATGGAGAACGATGTCGTACAGTCGGTGCTTGAAACTTTTCCAGGGTCCACTGTTTTTTTTGATGATAAAGAGGATAATGTTCTGTAGGNTAAATTAGACATTAAGAGAAATACTAAACTGAAAAATATATGGGAGAAAACTTATGTTTAAAGGGTTAGGGCAACTTGGTGATATGGCCAAGATGATGAAGCAGGCTCAAGAAATGCAATCAAAAATGGCTGATGCTCAAAAGATGATTGAGCAAATAGAGATAGTCGGTGAGTCGGGTGGAGGATTAGTTCAGGCAAAAACAAATGCTAAAGGTATTGTTAAAGGGCTTAATATTGACNCATCAATATTGAATCCTTCAGAAAAGGAGGTCATAGAAGATTTGATTGTTGCAGCAATAAAAGATGCGCAGGGAAAGGCTGTAGAAAGGACTAAGAGCGAAATGTCTAAGATAACTGATGGGATGGACTTGCCGGACGCTATCAAAGATAAACTATTTTAGGAAGTGTAGAAAANTAATNGTGGATAATTCTGATCCAATTGANAAATTGATTTCTATGCTAGGNAAACTGCCAGGTTTAGGTCCTAGGTCAGCAAGAAGAGCAACTTTATTTTTGCTAACAAAGAAAGATCTTATCTTGAGGCCCCTTTATATGGCCATTAAAAATGTTCTTGAAAATGTTTCGCTTTGTGAGACATGTGGGAATGCCTGCACTGATCAAGTTTGCAAAATATGCTTAGATCCCAAGAGGGATAAGAATTTAATATGTGTGGTAGAGGACGTCAGTGANCTNTGGGCAATTGAAAGAACTAGAAGTTTTAAAGGGGTATTTCATGTCTTGGGNGGCACTCTTTCAGCAATTGAATCTATTGGGCCAGAGGAAATAAATATTATAGANTTACNGANAAGAGTTTTAGCGGAAANCGGTGAAAAGGAATTGATCCTTGCTTTAAACGCAACATTGGANGGGCAAACTACCTCGCATTATATTGCTGATTTGTTTAAGGACACCAANATTAAGGTTACTTCTTTAGCTAAGGGAGTTCCGATAGGTGGCGAATTGGATTATCTTGATGAAGGTACAATATCAGCCGCGCTTACCGCTCGAAAGGATTTTTAGATAAATAACTTTACTTTTGTATCGAGGTATGTTTTATAACACCTTCCGAGAACAGAAAAATTATTATGATTCAGTGTAAGAGATGATTTTACAAATACTGATGATGATAGTTTTTGGCGTTTAGTTCATTCGAATTTAGAGGTTTTTAAATATGTTTGATTTTATTGATACGGCTGTTATTAACAATGACCAGGGTGCAAGAGCTCAACGATTATTTGCTGCAGTAGTTTTAGCTGCTTTAGATGACGCGATCGCGGACGATAAGAAATATGGAAATGGTGAAGAGCAGATTGCAAGGTGGGCACGTTCAAGGGACGGTAGAGAGGTGTTAATGTGTGCCGGTATNGATCCTAGTGAGAGATGCATAAACGGCATGATGGATTTCGTGAAAAAAGGNATNAGAACATCTGTGGCACTGTCCCGTGAGGAAAGTGAGAGGCAGGCTGCNGCTTAATAATTAAAAAGTTATGAAATGCTGGAACTAGCTTATCAATTTTGGTAGGCTAGTTTTTTTTTGTTTAGAACATATGCTAGAAGATAATAAAAGCTTTGATAAGGTTTCAGCCAATTATGTTAGCTTGAATCCTATATCATTTTTAAGGAGAACGGCAAAAGTTTTTCCTAATAGGCTTTCTATAGTTTATGAAGATATTAAGTTTTCTTGGTCTGAAACATTTGAGCGATGTAAAAAACTGGCATCTGCACTTAAATCAGAAGGTCTAGAAAGAGGAGATGTTGTAGGGTTTATAGCAGTTAATACCCCTGAACTTTATGAAGCACATTTTGGCATTCCAATGGCTGGGCTAGTTCTAAACGCTATAAATTATCGGCTTGATGCAAAAACAATAGCTTATATTTTATCTCATTCTGAAACAAAAATTTTATTTGTAGATACAGAATTTCTTGCGACTGCCAATAAGGCTATTGAAATATCCAAGATGCAAATAAAGGTTATTCTAATNAAGGATAAATATTTCCAAGAGTTGGAACCTTCGAAAGGTCTCGATTATGAAAAGTTTATTAGTTCTAACCCNTTAGAAGGTTTTGATTCAAACCCTGGCGACGAATGGGATACAATTTCAATTAACTATACATCAGGTACCACTGGTAATCCTAAAGGGGTCTTATACCATTATAGGGGAGCTTACTTGAATGCACTTGGAAATGCACTAGAGTGGGATATGAATGTTCACCCGGTATATCTTTGGACACTGCCTATGTTTCACTGTAATGGCTGGTGCTTNCCATGGACTATAGCAGCCAAGGCTGGCACNAATGTGTGCTTAAGAANAGTTGAAGGAAGATCAATATATAAGGCTATTGAGAAATATAAAGTAGATCACATGTGTGGTGCGCCAATTGTACTNAANTTAGTTATAGAAGCTTTTTCAGATCGCCAAATCACTTTGTCAAAAGAGTGTAAAGTTATGACTGCAGCAGCCCCACCACCACCAAAGACCTTAAAGGCGATGCAAAAATTGGGNTTCTCAGTAACNCACGTTTANGGTTTAACTGAAGTTTATGGACCTTGCGTTGTGTCGACTTGGAAAGAGGANTGGGACCACTTACCCCTAGACGATCAGGCAAACCTGAAAGCTCGACAGGGAATAGAATATTTAGTTCAAGAGGATATTAATGTCATTGATGTTAAAACGGGAGAGAGTATTCCTTGGGATGGTAAAACAATAGGCGAACTACTTCTAAGAGGTAATATTACAATGAAGGGGTATCTAAAAAATATAGATGCAACTGATGAGGCTTTTGATAATGGTTGGTTTCATACCGGGGACTTGGCAGTAATTCATACGGATGGATATATAGAATTAAAGGATCGTAAAAAGGATATAATTATTTCTGGAGGAGAGAATATATCGTCAATTGAAATAGAAAATTGTATATCATCTCACCCCTTGGTTTCTGCCTGCGCAGTTGTCGCGATGGCAAATGAAAAATGGGGGGAAGTTCCTTGTGCTTTTGTAGAGCTTCAGAATAATGAAATTTTGAGTGAATCGGAGTTAACAGAATTCTGCAGGGAAAATCTAGCTTCATATAAAATTCCAAAAAAAATTTTCTATGAAAACCTTCCGAAAACATCTACTGGNAAGGTGCAAAAGACCAAGCTGAGAGAACGCTTAGTTGAGAAATTCGCCTAATGGAAACTTGGGTATTTTTTGCTATAGGGGCNGCGTTTTTCCAAAATATTCGATCAGTGGTGCAAAAAAATTTATTAAGTGAATTGGATATATTTGCTTCTAGCTTTGTGAGATTTTTTTATGCCNTGCCTTTATGCTTAGCNATTTCGTTCCTCTTAAAAGAGGGATTTGATACTCATGTACCGAAGGCTAATGGGAAATTTTTGATCTTTGCAGTTTTGGGAGGCAGTGCCCAAATTCTTGCCACAATCTTGCTCATATATTTGTTTACGTTAAAAAAATTTGCTGTCGGTGGAGCTTTTAAAAAGACAGAGGCATTAATCTCAGTCGGAATTGGTTTTCTGATTCTTCAAGAGACAGTAAGTCTGTTTGGTCTAGNGGCTATCCTTNCAGGTATAATTGGTCTAATCNTGATTTCAAAAACTAAGCTTAATGAAGGTTTATTTAATTGGGGATCTTTGGTTGGTTTGCTTTGTGGTCTAATGTTCTCCTTTTCAGCGGTTTTTTATCGCGGTGCTACATTAGCGTTAGATTCTGGAGAATTTTACATACGAGCTATATTAACCCTTAATTATGTTTTGTTGTATCAAACATTGATTTTTGGAATCATTTTATTCCTATTTAGCAAAACTTCATTCATATCAGTTTTCTCATGTTGGCGCACTGGTTGGGTTGCTGGGCTTTCCGGAATGTTAGCGTCATTNGGATGGTTTTCAGCAATGAATTTGGTACATGTTTCTTATGTGAAAGCTGTAGGTCAGATTGAGCTGCTTTTCGCTGTTGGCGCTGGTTTTTTTCTTTTTAAGGAAAAATTGTCTTCAAGAGAAATTTTGGGAATATTTTTTATCGGTTTAAGTATTGTACTTTTAATTTTTTAACTGTTACTTTTTATAAATTAAAGGATTTAAGATGAGTTTTAATCGATCAGGATTGCCGGGCTGGACTTATAATAACGAAGAATTATTCGAGTTAGAGTCGGTTAACATTTTCAAGAAAAATTGGCAGTTGACTTGTCATGAGAGTGATTTGCCAGAAGTTGGAGATTACATAACATATGATATGCTTGGAGAGCGAGCACTTCTTGTGAGAGGCCAAGACAAGAAGATCAGAGCTTTTCATAATCTCTGCAGACATCGAGGGTCTCGATTAGTTGTTGGGGAAAGAGGAAATTGTAAGAATGTAATAACTTGTCCCTTTCATGCCTGGGTTTATAATTTAGATGGTACATTAAGAGGCCCTTCAAGATCCGAAACTTTCCCTTCAATTGATAGAAATGAATGGGGACTCAAACCTATTGAGCTAGATAAATTTATGGGATTTTATTTCGTTCGATTCCAACCCAGTAATTATCCAAAAGCATCCGATATTCTTCAAAGGCACAAAGACAAATTTGAACTGTATGATACGGAAAATATAATTTCTGCTTCAAAAATCTCTTTATCTGAAAGTTTATCTATAAACTGGAAGACTGTTAGAGATGTTGATAACGAAGGGTATCATGTGGCGCAGGCACATCCAGGGCTTCATGATTTATATGGTGAAAATTATTGGGACGAGGATTATCACTATTGGTCTACAGTTTCAGTTGGAGAAATTAATAAGAAACCTTCAAAGCTTTGGACTGTAAAAAAATATAGAAAAATTTTGGAGCAGCTTGAAGAACCATATTCTGAACTTCCCAGGCAGTGGTTGTATATTGGTATCTTTCCTAATGCTGTTTTTGGTTTCTATCCTGACTCTGTAATTTTCTATCAGGAGATCCCACTAAAGTACAATGAAACTCAGATAAGATCCGCAGTTTACAAAAGAAATAATGAAAGTAGAGCACTTAAGGCACTTCGATTTCTATCTGGTAGAATAGATAATTCAGCTGTAGAAGAGGACAATCAGCTTAGTGTTTGGTTAAATGAAGCTCCTAGATCTAGTGCATATGAAGGGTCGTTTTTTTCTGACCTTGAAAAAGGTGTTAGAGATTATCATGATGCACTTAGGACAATGCTACCAGTTATTGGCCTTGACGAACCACCAGGCCTTGGCAAAATTTCAGTGACTAACGCCGAACTTTTAGCTAAAGAGAATTAAGTTATTCTATTCGCTCAAATAATAAAGTGAGATTAATTTGATCTTAAATATAAAACCAGAAACAAAGAAGGGTTGGAGATTACTATCAACTCCGTTTATTTTCAGTATTTTNTTGCTCGCAGCTCCTTTGACTATGATGCTTTTATTAAGCTTTTGGACCCAAGATTACCTGNTTCTGGATAGAACCTTTACTTTAAATAATTATATTGAGGCTTTTACTCAACCAGTTTACCAGTTACTTTTTTCGCGTTCACTGGCCATATCCCTAACGGTGACATTTTTTACGGTTCTTTTGGCGTATCCTATGGCNTACTTTATTTCCTTTCATGGAGGCGAAAGAAAAGCACTCTGGTTATTTCTAATTACAATACCCTTTTGGACTAGTTATCTACTTCGCATGTTTCTGTGGAAAGTAATTTTGGGTTATAATGGTGTATTAAATTCATTTTTACTTTGGCTTGAAATGATTACAGAACCGCTGACTTTTATCCTTTATAATGCAAATGCTGTTGTTATAGCATTAACTCATGGATGGGCACCATTTGCTATTCTACCGATCTTTGTTTCTTTGGAAAAAATTGATAGGTCTTTGCTAGAAGCAAGCAGAGATTTGGGCGATGGGCCATTTCATCAATTTTTTCGAGTAGTTCTNCCTCTATCGGCACCGGGTGTTGTTGGAGCTGCATTGATAATTTTTATCCCTACGGTTGGAGATTATATCACTCCAAAACTCGTAGGAGGCACTGATGGATTAATGATTGCCAATATGATCCAAGTCCAGTTTTCAAAAGCTAATAATGCTCCCTTAGCTGCTGCTTTATCAGTATCTTCCCTAATGATTGTAGCCTTTATTTCAATTGTTTTTGTTTTAGTTAATAGAAAACATTTGAGGAGATACTAGTATGTCTAGATCNACAAAGTATCTAAAGATTTTCGCATATACGTATTTGATTTTTCTTTACGCACCNGCTNTGCTTCTTCCACTTTTTTCCTTTAATGCAAGCCAAATTATTGCATTTCCCCTTAGTGGGTTTACCACAAATTGGTTTGAAAACTTACTGTATCAAGAAACTTTGCATNAAGCCCTAAAAAATTCCCTCATTGTAGCAGTGTCATCAAGTATTCTTGCCACGACTTTGGGTGTTTTGGCTTCACGTGCGGCTACAAGATATGATTTCACAGGAAAGCAAATTTCGCTAACGTTTATTTTGGCACCTTTGGTCTTGCCTGAGATAATTGTTGGAGTGGCACTCCTAATTGTGCTTATACAGCTAGGCTTGCCTCTAAATCTTTGGAGTGTTGTTTTAGGCCATACATTATTAATTATGCCATTCTCAATCCTAATTATGAATTCTGCTTTCAGTAATTTGGACATAAGCTTGGAAGAGGCATCAATGGATTTGGGCGAAAATCAATTTGGNACGTTTTATAGAGTAATTTTACCNTTGGTTTTTCCTGGAATAATGGCAAGTCTATTGATTGGTTTTACACTTTCTTTAGATGAATTCATAATAGCTTTCTTTTTAACNGGTACAGAAACGACACTGCCAGTTTATATTTGGGCTCAATTCCGATTTCCAAAAAAATTACCTACTACTATGGCCTTGGGCACTGTTCTTTTANTAGTGTCGTTAATCTTACTTTCTCTCAGTGAGTATTTTAGGCGACGAGCTGCTAACTCTAAAAATTCTGTTTTGTAGCCACATTAATAAGGAAAACAAAAAATGACCACATTAGTAGAAGTGCAAGATATCAGTAAGAGTTTTGGAGCTGTTAATGCAGTTGATGGAGTGTCACTGGAAATTGATCAGGGACAGTTTTTCTCTTTGCTAGGACCTTCAGGATGTGGAAAAACAACACTATTAAGACTTATCGCAGGTTTTGAGCGTCCAAGCTCGGGTAATTTGTTAATTGATAATAAACCGATGGATGGTGTGGAGCCAAATTTAAGACCAACAAACATGGTTTTTCAAAATTACGCAATTTTTCCTCACCTAAATGTAGAACAAAATGTGGCTTATGGTTTGCGCAAGAAAAGTATATCTAAAACCGAAAAAGAGGAAATGATAAATCAGGTCCTTGAGCTTGTGGGATTATCGGGGTTAAATCAAAGGTCGGCAAATGCTTTATCAGGAGGGCAAAAGCAACGTGTAGCATTAGCTAGAGCCCTTATTCTAAAACCAAAAGTATTATTGCTTGACGAGCCTTTATCTGCATTGGACAAAAAACTTAGAGAACAAATGCAATTAGAATTGCGCCATTTGCAACGAGCAGTTGGAATTACTTTTATTTTGGTTACTCACGATCAGGAGGAAGCTCTTACTATGAGTGACAAGGTTGCCGTTATGTTTGATGGGAAGGTTGAACAGGTAGCATCTCCAAGAGAGTTATATGAAAGGCCAACCTCTCAAAGGGTGGCGTCTTTTATCGGAGCAATGAATTTTATTAATGGAACTGTGATGGAAGCAAAGAATGAAATTGGAATTAACTCTGATATCCTTGGCCCATTGACTATTTCAAGATCTCAAGTTTTTGGAGACCTCACAGAAAATAAAATTGCTATAGGGATAAGGCCTGAAAGAATTTCAATAGTACCTAACACCAGTGATAAAAAAGGATTAATTTCTGGAATTATAGCAGACGCTTCATATTTTGGTGAAACTACTTATTATAAAGTTGAATGTAGCGCAGAGGCTAAAAACATAACTGTTTCGTCATCGAGGCATCCGCAGATATCGACGACCTCGCGCTGAAAGGC
>PBQX02000078.1:0-5237 GCA_002725175.2 Paracoccaceae bacterium | reverse complement strand
TCTATCTAGGAATATCTGAAAATCCAAAGAATTTTTATATAAAAATAACTGGAGAACTAAATTATTTTAAGAGTTATTGCACTTTGATAAAGAAGATCTCTGTAGACATTTTTGATTCTGATCCGGACATATTTGATGATTTGTATTATAAAATTATTACAACTATTGATGAAAAAAAATCGAGCCATCAGGAGCTTGTTCACTTCAAGGAGCTTTTAGCTGAATATAAGATAGTTTTTAAGGATATGACGGGAGAAATCTTTCCCCAGACTTTAAGAGAACAGCTTCGTTTAGTCCTGAACTTTTTTGGGAAGAAATGGGTTGATCTTATCAAGAAGTTGGATCTGAATGAAGAAAAACCTAAAATGTGCGTATTACTACAGGAGATAGCTAGTAGTAGTGCCTCAAATTATTGTCGTGGAAAGCTTAACTTTATTGACAAATATTCCGGAAAGAAAGTTATTAGTGGATTTATTCATAATGGCATTCCTCATGATATTTCAGAGAACAGTTTTGAAAGATTAGCAAAAAGGATAGATCCACTCGTAACCAAATCTGAAGTAAGTGCGACGCAGAATTTTCTTAACCAAGACCAATTGGAAACTTTGAAGTCTTTTAATCAAATCTTAGCTAAGGAACTTAAGGACACATTTGAAATAGATTTTGCTGTGAATGGTAAAGATTTGACAGTCCTGAATTTTCGTAGTTCAGAAAAAAGTGTGAAAGCTGTAGTTCAGCTTGCGGTAGATATGGTCTCAAAAAGATTTATAACAAAAAGGGAAGCTTTGATGAAGGTGGATCCTTTGGCTTTAACAGATTACCTCCATCCACAAATAGTGGAGACAGAAGATCTTAAAGTAATATCCAAGGCTGTTTCGGCAAGCCCAGGAGCAGCCACGGGAAAAATAGTTTTTAATTCAAACCTAGCTTTAGAGTTAACATCTAGTGGTGAAAACGTTATTTTAGTAATGACTGAAACAGGACCTGAAGATGTCAAAGGTATGCAAGTTTCTAAAGGTGTTTTGACGGTTAGGGGTGGAATGACATCTCACGCAGCTTTAATAGCGAGAGGATTAGGAATTCCCTGTGTTGTAGGAGCAGTAGATCTTAGAATTAATCTTGTAGATAAAAAATTATACGTGAAGGCCGGGCAAACACTTTCAGAGGGTGAAGAGATTACTATTAACGGCACTACTGGAGATATAATAGAGGGGGAATGCGAGACAAAAGCTCCTGAATTAACAGGTGCATTTTCGGACCTTCTAAGTTGGGCGGATGACAATAGAAGTCTTAAGGTTAGAGCAAATGCTGACACACCTAAAGATGCAGCTCTAGCAAAGAAATTTAATGTTGATGGAATAGGTTTGTGCAGGACTGAGCATATGTTCTTTAAGAAGGAAAGACTTCTAATAATGCAAGAAATGATTTTTGCAGAGGATAAAGAGCAAAGATTCTTATCATTAGATAAGCTTTTGCCGATACAGAGAAAAGATTTCATTCAACTTTTTGAAGTAATGAGTGGGCAGCCTGTTGCCATTAGACTTCTAGACCCTCCGCTTCATGAGTTTTTGCCAAAAGACACTGAACAATTATCAATTCTAGCAAAAAAAATAGGTGTGGAATTCAANTATATTTCACGTCGTAGCCGAGAATTAAAAGAGGTCAACCCTATGCTTGGTCACCGAGGTGTTAGGTTAGGTATTACCATGCCAGAAATTTATCAAATGCAAGTTAGAGCAATTTTTGAAGCAACATCACACGTACTAAAATCAGGGACAGGTTTAGTTATCCCAGAGATAATGTTTCCATTAGTTTCGGCTAATAAAGAGATTGAGCTATTAAGTAAGATGATTCGAGAAATTGCGGAGGAAGTTTATGTTAATCATGGTGTGGANTTTAGCTACAAAATTGGCGCAATGATTGAAACCCCTAGAGCTGCCTTAAGGGCGGGAGAGATTGCTGAGTCAACGGATTTTATTAGCTTTGGAACCAATGATTTGACGCAAATGACTTATGGCTTAAGTCGAGATGATTCAGGAAAGTTTTTGAACGAATATATTAANGCTGNGGTATTTAATGAAGATCCATTTTTGTCTTTGGATCAGGTGGGAGTTGGAGAATTAATAAGNCTAGCTTCTGCAAGAGGGAAAAAATCAAATAAAAACTTATCAATTGCANTATGTGGAGAGCATGGCGGTGATCCAAAATCAATTTTTTATTGCAAGATGCTAGGCTTAAACTACGTTTCATGTTCTCCTTTTAGAGTGCCAATAGCAAGGTTAGCAGCAGCACAAGCAGATATAATGGGAAGCAGTTTAANGGNAAAAATCTAGNCGGACNTNGGTGAAAATATNCAAAAAATTGGAGGATAATCTAAGCAGNTTTTGTATTGAGTATTGTGTTTTCCCGTAAATTTTTATAGTTAGTAAGACGTTATTTTAGGGCTTNTTTAGATGAAAAATATGCATAAATATATTACATTATGTTTTTTGTTGCTGGTTTCTCCATTGAAAGTTTCTGCTGAGCAAGGAATTTACAAAAGTTATCAAAAAATGGAAGCAAATATCATTGGCATAATTGCTAGTGAGCAGAGTTTTATCGGTTCTATCAATGTTTATTCTCTGCANAAATTATCTGGTTTTCAAACTATGAATAGGTTTCCANCNNTATCCTNGNATNGTGGNNCANNCCTTNTGNAAAAATTNCGTGAACAGGACTTAAATGCAAATGAGATAATGGGTTCCTTGCCTATATTTNACAAGGCTTTAGNAGATCCNACAAAATTNTTTAGNTTTCNAACCTTGGATANTCTTCCTANNAAATCTCCNGGACCACAAACGACATGTTTAGCTGAAGCAGTGTATTTTGAGGCTAGNGGTGAAGATTTGGNTGGACANGCAGCCGTTGCCGAAGTCATACTNAACAGAGTTGCGTCTAAGAGTTTTCCCAATACAGTTTGTAAAGTNATAAACCAAGGATCATCACGGAAGTTTAAATGTCAATTTTCTTATATGTGCGACGGTAAGAGTGAGAAAATATATGACAGAAATTCTTATGAAAGAATAGTNAAGCTCTCTTGGATAATGATCATGGGCTCNGCAAGAGTATTGACAAATGGAGCAACATATTATCACACCTCTGAAGTATCTCCAGTTTGGGCTAAGAGCTTGAAAAAAACTAACGTAATCGGTAGACATATTTTCTANAGATCTCCTAGNAACTAAACAATTTCAATTATTAATTTAACATAATAGAAAAAGATATGAATGATTTAGATGAAGCCTTTCTTTATCCAGTTGACCGCTCGCTGGCAACAGCAAGATCAAAGATGNTGGATAGGATATCAGTTAGAGACTATATTGTTAATGTTGAAATAGGTGCTTTTNGANTAGAGCATGGAGTAAAACAAAAAATAAAAGTAAATGTNGTACTNGAAATTTTACCGAATAATGCATTTGAAACTGATAACGTGGATAGGGTAATTTCTTATGATACTCTCGTAGAGTCAATTGATTATCAGTTTTATTCAGAGAGGGTAAATTTACTCGAAACTGTGGCAGAGAGAATCGCTCAAAGTTGCCTTGAGGATGNTAGAGCGGTTAGAGTTTTTGTTCGGATCGAAAAGCTTGAAAGGATTACTGGAGGTTTGGGTGTTGAGATAGTTAGAGAGAATATACAAGGGTTAAGAAAATTACAAAATCCTACCNACAAGAAATCTAAAATTAAGCCCTCACTAAAAATCCTTAATGTTCCNAAGGAATATTTTAATNAAAGACTAGTAAATGAATTAATAAATAANATTAATAGGCTCGAAGATAAGCATATTATACTTCTTTCTCAGGACTCCGANTCTAAGGTTTTTCAGTTTGANAACCTCAATGATTTTTATGTTAGTTTNCTAGAAATGGATCAGAGTGCATGGTTATTTGCTAAATATAATGAAAAATTTTTGGTTGCTGACAGCCGANCTGAACTAGATTGGGCAATAAANAACGATCGGATNCCNATTTGGGCGCCNTATAATATGTACTCTAAGGTAGTAAGCTCTCCAAAGAAATACTTCTCAGCACCTCTTTATTTAGGTTGTTGGCTAGCAGTTGAAACTGANGCTTCTGAGTTANTNGACTTCAATTNAATNCCTCCATCTGAAAGTGAAATTTTAGACTTTAACAGTTTTCAAATCCCTATTAAATTCATAAANCTTGAAGCCTTTTTAAGAGATGGAGCTTAGTTTTGAATGCACGTATAATTTTCGATTTGGACGGAACACTTATCGATAGTGCAAAATCTCTAACCTTAGTTGGAAACAAGATTTTAAGTAAAATTGGACGAAATTCAATTACTGAAGAAAAATACAAAACTTTTATTGGTGATGGCNTAAAAAAACAAGTTGAGCGGCTCTTGGTTTGGTCAGGTGGNATTCCAGAAGATGGCTTAGAAAAGTATTATTTGAAGTTCTTAAGTATATATCAAAGTGACCCTGTTTCAAATCTTTCAACTTTTCCANGGGCAATTGAGACTATTAAATTTCTGAAAGAAAAGGGTGCATGTATGGGGATTTGTACTCAAAAATTAAGAGAGCCGTCTATGAAAATTTTGGAAGAGTTAAAGCTTGTTAATGATTTTGACCAATTTGCATTTGGTGACACCTTAGCTGTGCGAAAACCTGATCCAGAAATGATAAACTATATAATGCAAAATGATATAGATGGAACTCCAACAATATATGTTGGGGATAGTGAGGTAGATGCTAAAACTGCAAGAAATGCCAAAATACCTTTCATTTTATTCTCTGAAGGCTATAGAAAGAGTTCAATTTCTGAAATTAAACCAGATTTTTGGTTTTCTGATTATGCNAACTTACCTGAAATATTNNTGAATTATTTGGGGAATTTTGATTGAGAGAATATTTTAGACCGGTAGTGGAGACGGGTTTAAAGAAGCCAGATAACGCTTTGTCTATTTGTGGCAGCAAACTTTGGTTCAATCAGGTTGANGTNATAACAAGGGCTGGTTCTTTAGGGTTTAGAAATGTAGAAAANTTTCCTTCAAATTTTTTTGAAGANATCACTAGTAAAAGAAAGCCTATTNNTTCTCTNNATTTCTTNAATCCTATGATAATGGGCATAGTTAACCTTACCCCAGATAGTTTTTCTGATGGCGGTAATGTAAGAAATGTAGGGGATTTTTCAAAGGCGATAAAAAATCTAGTTAGAGATGGCGTAGAAATAATTGAT
>PBQX02000119.1:0-39280 GCA_002725175.2 Paracoccaceae bacterium | reverse complement strand
CTTGCTACAGATTTTTTGTCAGAAACGTCTAGTTGATAGAAAATAACTTTTTTATCTAGGGAATTTTGAACTGAGGAAGCCTCCTTAGTATTACATCGGCGAGATCCGATGATAACCGTATGGCCTTCTTGGGTTAATGCTTTCGCCGAGGCCAAGCCAATTCCAGATAAACCTCCAGTAATTATAGCTATTTTATTTGTCATTTTATTAATTCCCTAATTTATCAAAGTCTCCAATAACTAATCAGCCTAATCTTCTTAAAATTTTAGACAGGAAACCAAAATGTTTACCACGAGGGGGTCTCATCATTGAAAGCAATGTATCAGAGCGAGTTTGGTAGTAAATGCTTCGCAAGTTTGAAAAGTTAAGAAATCCCTCGTAACCATGATAGCAACCGTAACCAGACTCTCCGACCCCTCCAAATGGAAGTCTGGATTGCAAGATATGAAATAAGGAATCATTAATAGTTACTCCACCGGATCTAGTATTATTAATGATAAAATCTTGTTCAGACTTTCTGTCGCCAAAAAAATAAAGACCTAATGGATTATCATGAGCATTAATATATTCCACAACTTCATTTAAGTCCTCATAAAGCATTATGGGGAGAAGTGGACCAAAGATTTCATTTTTCATAACCTCCATATCATCAGTAACTCCAAGAATGACTTTTGTTAAAATTGTGTTTTGATTTTTTGGTTTTCCACGACCTATCTCAACAATTTGGGCTCCCTTAGATCTTGCGTCTTCTATATATAAATTCATTCTCTCGTAATGCTTATCATTAACCATTGAAGTGTAGTCATCCTCGTGACCCTTTGGATAATAACTTTCAAATATGTTTTGTAATTGCTCTACAAACTTTTCTTGCAGCTTCTTTTCTAGAAAAATGTAATCAGGAGCGAGACAAATTTGACCTGCATTCATAGTTTTAGCAAAAAGTATTCTTTTTGCGGCAAGATTAAGGTTAGCATCGCCTGATATGATGGTTGGACTCTTTCCACCAAGTTCTAAAGTGGTAGGGACTAAATTCTTGGCTGTATTTTTTAATACTTTTTTTGCAATAGTATTGCTACCCGTATAAAGCAGATGATCTAGAGGAAGGGCTGAAAATTCTTCACCTACTTCTGGCCCACCTAAAACAACTGAAAATTCAGATGGATCAAAATATTTCCCTACAGCTTCTTTTATAAGATTCGCTGTGTTGGGGGTAATTTCAGATGGTTTGGCCATTATTTTGTTTCCTGACGCAAGAATGGAGGCAGCGGGATAAAATACCATTCCAACAGGAAAATTCCACGGGGCTATAATACCAACTGTTCCTAACGGTGTCGGATTCATTATCGATTTGGCACCAAGTAAACCTGTGCCAAGTGAAGGGCTTCGTCTTTTTGGCTTCATCCATTTCTTTAGATTTTTTATGGTAAATAATAAATTTCTAATCGTTTGGTCTATTTCTGAAATTTTAATTTCATCTTTTGATCTGTGGATAAAATCTTGATTTAGAGTTTCAATTAGTAATCCTTCATGTGCTTCTATAAGCGCTATGCATCGTCTTAAACTGTCTATACGTTCTTTATAAGTTGGTGGCCCATTTTTAATGAAAGCCTGCTTTTGAATCTCTAATATTTCTTTCAATTTATTTCCTTAGAAGGCATCATAAAACTTGTCCTCTTGCTACTACGGGTTGCTTTTTAACAAAGGTATCTCCTCTAATGAACATGACTTCATCCATCATATTGCTAACAACACATGCATGGTTTGGTATTATGCGTACCTTTTGGCCAATTTTTAATCCTGTCTCACCTTCTCCTATTATGCATCCGTGCTCCTCTGATAGATTAGATATGCTTAATTTTGGAAAGCCAATTATATAACCATGACCTTTGAGCCCAAAAAGATCAGAGGTCAAAACTTTAGATCCAGCATCAATCACAGCTCTATGAGGCTCTGGTGTTGAAATAACAGTAGCTAGGATTGTTAAGCCACAATCGCTTTCTAAGCAATTACTGCGTTCCATTAATGAGCGATCATTATAAATATAGGTACCTATTCGATACTCGGTACCAAGAGGTATTTTCTCCACCTCCCACATATTTGGCGAACCGCCAATAGAGATAACAGGAACTGGGATGCCAGAAGCTTCTATGAGGTCTTTGGCCTTCCCTAAGAAAATATTAATCTTTTCTGATTGAGAAATTGGTGGGTAGGTCATTAATCCACCAAATGATAAGCCTGGTAAAGATGAAATTTTCTTCGCAAGCTCACATGCTTCCCTTGGGGTGACTACACCACACCTTAAAGCACCAGTATCACACTCTACCAATACTGTCAGTTGGGATTTTTCATTTTTAAATGTATCCGATAAACCTTGTACGCATTGTATATTATCTGCAACAACTGATAGTTTTACTTGGCCAGATAGTATTCTTAAGCGATCGAGTTTTTTTTGGCCAAAAATATTAAAGGTTATTAGAATATCATCTATTCCTCCCTCTGAAATCATTGCTTCAGCTTCACTAATTTTTTGACAAGTGACTCCTATAGCTCCGGCCTTTAGTTGGAGATTCGCAAGTTCAGGGATCTTATGGGTCTTTATATGTGGCCGAAGGTTTATACCTTTTTTATTGCAGTAGGACTGATACTTATCAATGTTGTTTTCAACTATATCTAAATCAATTAAAACTGAAGGGGTCTCTATTTCCGTAAGGTTCATTCTATTTTCTTCCGGCAGTCTCTATGTATAATTTCTCCAGTTCTAATTGGCGGTTCAAAGCGTCGGCATCTAAGTCGACTTTTGCTGGAACATCTAAATTAAAATTTTGATATGTATCTTCACCACGAACTAGAATTACGCTGTCGTTATCATGTTTTTTCTGACTTACGTGAGTTGCAAGATACTGAACATTTAACCCAATACGACGGTCATTACTATGGTTGGGTGTAGAGGCATGGAGTGTCCATCCGTGGTGAAAAGTTGCCTCTCCTGGACATAAAGGACAAAGACATGATTCATTTTCATTAATATCACGAACTGTTTGACCCTGATAAAGTACGTTGAATTCATCATTCGTAGTCTCGTGATTTAATTGGCCATTCTTATGGCTTTCAGGGATCATTCTCATGCAACCACTTTCTTTGGTTGCTGGTGACAGTGCTAACCACATACTTACCTGGTCATCATGGCTTAACCCCCAATAGGTAAGATCCTGATGCCAACTTACATGATCTGGTGAATTTGGCTCCTTGATAATATAAGTAACATTATAAAGTAATATGTTGGGGCCAATTAATTTCTCAATTAAATCTAAAACCTTTGAGCTTGTGGCTAATTCAAAAGGCGAAGTAAGAATAGTGTGTACCTTAGAGCGGTAATGTAATGAACCAAGCTTTTTCTCTGCTTCTTCCAGGCGGTTGCGATGCTTTGCCGCTTCAGCTTCGCTCAACAATTTTACCGGAGAAACATATCCGTTTTTTTCATAAAATTTACTCAAGTTATCTAATTCGTGATCTTGCATTATTTCAAACCTTAAAAAGCCTTTAAGAGTCTCCGGAGCTATCTATTATTCTATTTGTTAGGTTTTCGGAGCCAGTTATTGCCCAACTAGAGTCTTCTTGGCGTTCCCAGCATATACGCTTCCATGAACCATCTTTTTGTTCCTCCCACCACCAGTTTGGGCCAAGAAGTGTTCCAGTTCCGCTGACCCACATATAGCAAAGAAGACAAGGTTCATTGCTAGTAGTGAGGGAGTGCACCTGATTGCTGGGAGTGATAGAATATTCGCCATTTTTTATAAGGAAAGGCATTTTTCTTCTACCATGTTGCAATTGCAACGTACCAGAGGAAGCATAATATATTTCTAATGCATTATGTTGGTGCAGTGGATAGTGAACATTAGGGCACAGCAGGAAAAGCCCCATATAGAAGTTATTAGATTTCACTAAACCTTTTTTCCCAACAATTTGTGCTGCAAAAAGACCCTCTGCCAGAGATGGATCTATTCCCTCTCCATCAAAAAGCTGGTACCAGTTTAAATATTTAGAAATATCAAAAAGTGAAGAATCAAGTGTACAAGAGTTATCAATTCCACTCTTTATCTCTTTTAAATATTTTTGAACATTTTTAGGGAAATCCTTTCCACTTGCAACTTCATCTATCCCACCAAAGTCTTCTATCTTTAAGCTTCTGAGGTCTTCCAAAAAGAATTTAATTAAGGTTTTATCACTTTGATTTTCTAGAAGATCTTCAAATGATTTGATGCATTTTTTTATTAATTCAGAAACCATTAGCAATACCCTTTTTTCGAATTGTTACCTCTTTTAAATTGAATCTTTAAATTCTGGATAAACGCGGCTATCGACTCGATCTCCAGAGGTCATCCCAAACTCTCTCATTTTTTTAGAATGGTCAGGGTCCATCCCATAGGAGCGAAAATTCACTCTCACATCATCCCCAAGCCATTGGGTGTTAAACACGCGAAGATCTTTATCTTTTGGCAATTTACCTCCACCACCATGAATAATCCTTCCATTGAAAGCAACACAGTCACCAGCCTTCATTTCCCAGCTAATAACATTATGCCTGTTTCGATCGGCATCAATATCGGGTAGGGGTTCCCATTCACTATCAAAAATGACTCTATTCACATCTCTCTTTTTCTCTGGATTGAGCTCCCCAAAGTCCTGCTGCTTATATTTTTTCCCATTAAGATGTGAGCCTGGAACAAATGCTAAAGCACTTTCTTTTCTGACATCAACCAGTGGCATCCAGATACTTACTGTATCATGACCCTCAACGGACCAATATGGTTCATCTTGGTGCCATGGTGTAGAAAATTGAACACCTTTCGATCTGACAAATATAGATTCAAAAAAGAAATTCACTTTATCCGTTTTTAGTAATTTTGTTGCAATATTCTTAAGTTCACTTTTTTGGATAACATTTTTATACTCAGAGATCCTATTCCAGTTATCTGAATCATAAAGAGTATATTGGCCTTCTGATTCTTTATTCCATACATGTTTTCTTGGGCCAGGATCCTCCAGATTTTTTTGGATGCCTTTAGTTAGAGAATCAATATATTCTTGTGGGAAGAACCCTTCCAGAAATACTACGCCATCTGCCTGAAATCTTTTTATTTGATCTGTGGTAACAGTTGGCTTCATTTATCTCATCCAAATAAGAAAACTGAAAAATAACTAATTAAACTTTAACATGTAATTTTTTAGTTTAAATACAAATTTTTATTCTTGGGTGCAAATTGTAAGAGACTGTGTGGTCGGTTAAGCTTGTATCTTATAGTGGGCAGTAAAAGCCTATCGTAAGTTAAAATATTAGTTGTCACTACTATGTATAGAATGTAACACTAATTTTTGTATAGAAACAACTAATTGGATTGGCCTAAGAATATGGCAGGTGAAGCCTTTTTAAGGTCTATAGAAATAAATTTCCAACAAGCAATTAGCTCACTGGAGAGCTTAGGTTATGATATCGGTTTAGATAAGGGCTTGGTAAATCAGATCCTATCCGCCAATTCGACTTATGTAGTTAGATTTGGTGTTAGGTTAAGAGGAGAAATGCATACATTTACGGGGTATAGATCTGTTCATTCAGAACACTTTGAACCGGTCAAAGGCGGTATCCGTTATGCTCCAGATGTAAATCAAAATGAGGTAGAGGCCCTTGCTGCATTAATGAGCTTTAAGTGCGCCTTGGTTGAAGTTCCTTTCGGAGGATCGAAAGGTGGTTTGATAATTGATCCAAGGAAATGGAGTGCTGATGAATTAGAGAGAATTACACGTCGCTTTACTCAAGAANTGGCTAAAAGGGATTTNATCCATCCTTCTCAGAATGTTCCTGCGCCTGATGTAGGAACCGGTGAGAGGGAAATGGCTTGGATGGCNGATGAATACCGAAGGCTCAATCCTGCTGAGTTAAATGCATGGGCTTGTGTGACCGGAAAGCCAGTATCTAAAGGCGGAATATCTGGCAGAACCGAGGCAACTGGAAGGGGCGTGCAATATGCTCTTCAGGCTTTTTTTGATCAAAAGCGAGATGTTGCAAAAACCGGCCTNGCACCTGGTTTNGCCAATAAGAGGATCATTGTTCAAGGCTTAGGAAACGTTGGTTANCACGCAGCTTTATTTTTATCTACTGAGGATAATGCAATTATAACCCATGTTCTTGAGCGTGATGGATCAGTAATAAATGAGGCTGGTATCAACATTCAGAAGTTGAGAGAACACATTTTGGATACCGGTAGTGTGAAGGGTTATCAAGGCTTTGTTGCAAAGGGAATTGAATTACTAGAAGCGGATGCTGATATTCTCATTCCTGCTGCAATGGAATTAGTTATAACAGAAGAGAACGCTGCTTCAATTAAAGCACCGTTAATTATAGAAGCGGCGAATGGGCCAGTTTCAGCTGAAGCCGACGATATCTTAAATAAGATGGGTAAGGTTATTATACCTGATATGTATGCAAATGCTGGCGGTGTAACAGTAAGTTATTTTGAATGGATAAAAAATTTAAGCCGTATCCGCTTTGGGCGCATGCAAAGAAGAGCTGAGGAAAATCGTTTTGGAGCTTTGATTGAGGGAATTAATACCCTGACCGGGTCTGAATTTCCTGAAGATTTAGCAAAGAAAATTATTCAGGGTGGTAAGGAAATAGATCTAGTTAGATCTGGTTTGGAGGACACTATGCGTAATGCCTATGAAATTATTTCTGAAACATGGAATGCGCATGATGAGGTAAAAGATCTAAGAACAGCTGCCATGATGGTAGCAATCAAAAGAATAGCTCAGAGTTATTCTTCAATGGGTATTTAGTATTAGCGGTTAGACGGTAATTTAAGTCTCATTTAAACATTCTCACCCATTTCGTTTTTTAACCAATCATGAAAATTCTTAATTACATATTCTTCAGGCATCAAGACGCCATTGCTATATGGAATTGAATGCAATCCTTTTTGGTTAAGTTCACAGGCGTATGCATCTTGCTCCATTACGGTGCAGGCAAATGAAACAACATTAGTGATGTCATAGTTTTTATTGTTAATCGTATCTTTTTCAAATAACCACTCTGCGGTGATTTTTACTTTTTCACTGCTTACTGGAGTAACTCTAACCGCCCTTACGTGGTCAGCATAACCTCCTAAAAACATAGAAGGCCATGAAGACGCATACACATGGCCTTTAAGAAAATCTTCTTCAGTTAATGTGCTTATTTGGCAATCTTGAGCAGAACCATCGTTTGACCAAGTCTCCGCTCCAGATCTCAACCCCCCGGAATACTTTGGATCACTATCTTTTGTTTTTTCTATCCATGTGGGTAAGTCTTTAGGATTAATTACTCTATTTGAAAACATCGGGACGAGATCCGTTAACTCTGGATGAATATTGGGGCAATGCAGACACTCATTAAAGTTTTCCCAAAAACTTTTCCAATTAGAATCTATAATTTTTTCCCAAACATGACCACAAACCATATCTTCCACAGGAAAGTTGTTAAAAGCATGTGGAGGTCTTTGAAAAATTTCATTGGGATTCCATAATGCATTTTCATTTAAGTTGATAAAAATAAATCCGCGCCACTCCTCTACTGCAACTTTAAATAAAGAGAATTTGCTTTTGTCGAAGCCCTCTGGGTTTTTAGAAAATGAAGCTACACTTATCAGTCCTCCGGTATCGACAGAATAAGCCCATTGATGGTATGGGCAACGCAATAATTTTGAGTCAACAACTCCAGTTTCCTGGTCACAAAGTATAGAGCCTCTATGTCGGCATGTATTAAAATAAGCCTTTAAGGACCCCTTAGAATCCCTGAGAACTAATATATTTTGATTTGCTACCTTTATTGTTACAAAAGCTCGATTTTCCTTTATCCGACTTTTGTGGCACACATAGATCCAATGGTTCCCCCAAATATTAGTAACTTCTTTTTTGAAAAAATCTTCGTCGTAATACCAATGTGAGGGTAGTGAATCTTCCAAATATGTTAGATGATTTGATTCCATGTATTTTCCTAAACCAATAATCTAACTAAACCATGAGTTCTGTAGATTTAATAGTAAAATTCTAAGGAAAATTTTTTAATAATCGCCAGCTTCTTTAATTAACTCTTCTGTCAGTCTTTCAGATCCAGAGATTTTCCATGAAGAATCAGCTTGTCGTTCCCATGATATTCTGGACCAAAAGCCATCAGAATTTTCTTGCCACCACCAGCTTTTTCCAGGCAATTTTTTTTCATCGGCAACCCAAATATAAGAAAATAAGCAGGGATCTGGACCTGTCCTCAATGAATGTACCTGATTACTTGGGGTTAAGGAAAAATTCCCTTGACTAACCTTAAACGGGTTCTTCTTTCGGCCGTGAGAAATTTCGATATTTCCAGCACAGACATGATAAAGTTCTAAGGCTTCGTGTTGGTGTAGAGGGTACAAAAGGTTTGGAGCTAATAGAAATAAGCCTAAATATATTTCGTCAGATTTAATTAAGCCTCGGGACCCACACAGCTGCGCAGCGAATAACCCGTTCACTAATTTTTCATCTAAATTAGTTCCATTAATTATTTTATACCAGTCCAGTTTATTTGAAATACTTAAGAGAGAATTTTCAAGGCTACCGCCAAATTTTTTTACTTCTGAGCATTTATTAAGGTATTCGACTACTTTTTTTGGCACATTTATTTGATTTTTTTGCTTTATGTTTTTTACGGATATTTCGTTTAATAGTTTGCCTATGCCTAATCTAAATTTATCCAATTCTGGTTTATGGTGAAGTTTTGAAAAATGGGAGGCGTATGAGCTAATGCATTCTTGTAATAGCGGTTTAACATTCATTTCACTTCCTTCCGAGAAAGTCACCTGTCTTTTTTAGATTATTGTTAATAGATAGGTTAAAAGTTTGAGTTCAAGAAAAACTTTTTTCCAGGCTCTTAGCTATTTCGGCAGCTTCCTTAGGATCAAGCCTAGGTGGGTGCCAGTCTTTACCTGGAGCTGCATCTAATAACCTTTTTGTGTAATCATGTTTAGGTCTATTGAACACATCATCAGCTGTTCCAAATTCTACCATTTTTCCTTTTTCCATGACGGTAATATAATCTGAAACTTGTGCCGCAACTCTTAAGTCATGGGTTATAAAAATGATCGCCATTTTATAGGTAGATTGCAGATCGTTTAGCAGAAGTAAAACCTGCTTTTGAACCGATAGATCAAGAGCAGATACGCACTCATCGGCCACTACTACATCAGGTCCCATGGATAGAGCCCTGGCTATGCCAATACGCTGTCTCTGCCCGCCAGAAAAGTTTCTAGGCTTTCTATTGAATGCTTGATCCCCAAGCCCTACCTGCTGCAACAGCTTAAGGGATCGAGCCTTTGCTTCGACAGGATCTTCCCCTTGCAGCTCCAAGCTTCGCATCAGCATAAAACCCACGGTTTGGCTTGGATTTAGAGAACCAAAAGGATCTTGGAATATCATTTGAATTTTTTGTCTAGATGAAATTAAATCGGCTCCTGACAAGGAAAGAAAATTTTCCTGCCTTATGTTTACCGAACCAGAAGTAGGCTCTTCAAGTCTAATTAAAGTTTTAGCTAGTGTTGATTTTCCTGAACCACTTTCACCAACGACACCCAATGTTTCTCCATTTCTAAGAACAAAAGATGCATCGTTTAGTGCATGGACTTGGCCGCCCCGGGTTTTATAAATTTTGTGAAGCTTACTTACTTCAACACTAGGTTCATCCGTTCGGCTTTGGTCTGGGGTTCTAGTTGTTTCAAGCAAGGGCATCGCATCAACAAGTAATTGTGTGTACGGTTCCTTGGGTCTCATTAATATGTCTTCTTTTTGACCTTCTTCAATTATCTTTCCTTGACACATTACCACGATGCGATCTGCAATATCTGCAACAACTCCAAAATCGTGTGTGATAAAAATAATTGTATTATTATAGATTTCCTTTAGGTCGGAGATAAGTCTTAAAATCTCAGCTTGTGTGGTTACATCGAGTGCAGTCGTTGGCTCATCTGCAATTAATATATCTGGGTTACATGCTAGTGCCATTGCAATTACTATTCTTTGACATTGCCCACCTGAGACTTGATGAGCATAACTAGAATAAATTCGCTCTGGTGTTGGTAATTTCATCTGTTCGAGCAGTTTTAGAGTTTCAGCTTTTCTGTCATTTACTTTAATTTCAGGTCGGTGTAGGGCAAAAACTTCATCAACCTGCTTTCCAACTCTAATTGACGGATTTAAGGCAGCCATTGGTTCCTGATAAATCATCGAAATGCGAGCGCCCCTAAGATCATTAAGTTCTTTTTGCGGTAGTTTCAAAATATCTTGATTGTCAAACTCGATACTCCCGGAAGTGATGTCCAATGAGCCAGGGACCTCATTTAGTATCGCACTCGTCATTACTGATTTTCCAGACCCACTTTCACCAACGACACAAAGGATTTCTCCTTTGTGAACCTCTAGGTTGACATCTTCGACAGCAAATTTCCTATCAGCATTTTTAGGAAGGGTGATTGATAGATCTTTGATTTTCAGAATTGAATTTGACAATTTTCTAATCCTTTAATGATTGCTCACGGAGACCATCAGCTAGTAAATTTAATCCCAATACAAAGGATGCCAATGCTATAGTCGGTGGAAGTACAATTGTAGGTACTAACCTGATATAACTTCTTGTTTGATTAATCATTGATCCCCAATCAGGACTTTCTGGCTCCATACCGAGACCAAAAAAGCCTAAAGTACCTAATAAAATAGTTACATAACCTATCCTTAGACAGCTATCGACAATAAGTGGACCTCTCGCATTTGGAAGAATTTCCCATATCATTATAAATAATGGATTCTCTCCTCTGGTCACAGCTGCAGCGACATAATCTCTTGTTCTGATATCTAGGGTCAAGCCTCTAACTATTCTGAAAACACCTGGGGAAGTTGTAAAAACAACAGCTGCAAAGATATTTAATTCATTTGGGTCAATNGCAACCAAGCCTAGGGGGTCGGCATTAAATACCAATCCAGAATAAAGCCAGGCGCCTATAATTAGAATTACAATGGAGGAGGGGACTAAAACGCTTAACCTTTGTGAGAATCGTGAGAAAACTACCATAAGTGCAAAAAGAATCGGAATAATAAAAAATATCCCAGCCATAATGTTGGGCAGGATTGTCTCCCTAATGCCCGGAGCTACTAAAAGATAGAATAATAAAATCACTGGAAATGCGAGAACTAAATTGGCAAGNAATGATAGNGCAGTATCATAAAAGCCACCTATATAACCGGCTGGCAATCCTAAAGTAATTCCGACAATATATGCAACTAAGGTTGCAGCAGGTGCAATAAGCAAAACTATTTGACTACCGTAAATCATTCTGCTGAATAAATCTCTTCCAAGAGTATCAGTGCCAAAAATATAGGGTATTCCAACATTNGCATTTATGGTTCCAGGAGGTTTTCTCCTATATANACCAGATTGCTCTAGCGGCTCAAAAAGNGCTATGAGGTCAGCAAATATAGCAGCATAGATCCAAAATAATACGATAAATAATCCAACCAAGCCAACTCTCGAGTCAAATATCTGTCCTAAAGTGCCAAGTTTTTTCCTCATTTGATACAAAACAAAAAAGGTGACTGCTAATGCAGCCCACACAGGCCAGAGCCTAGTAAAAAATATTTGCCAAATCTCTAGAGTGCTAATTGAGTCCATGATTTAAGTAAATCTTATTCTTGGGTTTAAAAAGATATATCCAATGTCTGAAATCAGCTGNGTTGTCAGAACTAAAACAACTGCCACAACGCCACATGCCAAGGTAACATCTATATCATTCTGGTCCGCTGCAGACACAAGTAAGAAACCAAACCCCTTATAGTTAAACAATTTNTCTACAATGACTACTCCAGTCAATAACCACGGAAACTGAAGCATAATAACAGTAAAGGGAGCTATGAGGGCATTTCGAAGTGCGTGCTTTAAGACTACTGACATAAAAGGCATTCCTTTCAGTCTTGCGGTCCTTATGTACTGAGAGCCCATAACCTCTACCATTGAAGCTCTTGTCATTCTAGCAATATAGCCAATGTCATAGGCNACTATTGTAAGTACTGGCAANGCNAANTTTTCAAAAGTAATGTTTCCGGCCTTTGCAACACCTTTAAAAATACCAAGCCAACTAGAAAATATAATAGTATACAGTATTCCGCTCACATATGGGGGAACGGAAGTTGTGAAGATTGCAAATATTGAGAGNGTTCGATCGGTTTTTGTTCCTTCCCTCATACCGGCCAATATTCCAATAGTAAGTGCGATAGGTATTGTTAGTAAAAATACCCAGAACATTAAAATTCCTGTGTGACCTAATTTTGGCCANATTACTTCATTAACTGGTTTTCTNAAATGTGTTGAGTAGCCGAAATCTCCTGTTACAGCATTTCCCAACCACTCACCATATTGGACAAGAAGTGGTCNTTTATAGCCATTTTTTTCGAGCCAAGATTGAACTTCGTCTTCTTCCATTCTCATATTAGCTTGATTTAGAGCCANTTTTTTAAGATTAGGCTCAATTGTGACCAAGCTAAAAACCGTGAATGATAGGCAAATTAGCGTCAGAAACAGTATTATTATTCGCTTAAATAAAAAGAGTAACATCTAAAAATTAACTTTATAAAATAAGGAAGACCGGGGAGCATATAAGCTCCCCGGTCTTGTTATTGCTTACTTATGATAACCAAACACTTTCAAAGTGCATTTCATAAGAAGGATGCATTCCACCCATGCCATTTACTCCTGGAGCAACCGTCTTATATAGNTTTCTCCATGTTGGCTGGATCATTATNCCAGAGTCTTGAAGTATGGCCTGCATTTTAGCCGACAGTTTGCTTCGCTTATCAGCATCAGCAACCTTAAGAGATTCAGCAAGGAGTGAATCAAATTCTGCATCACTAAATGCAGTTTCGTTCCAAGCTTCACCGCTTCTATAGGCTAGAGCATAGATTTGAACGCCAAGTGGTCTCATGTTCCAACTAGTTGTTGAGTATGGATACTGTGTCCAGTTATTCCAGAAAGATGAGCCAGGTATAATAGTTCTTTTAACTTTAATACCCGCACTTCTCAATTCCTCACCAACAGCGTCCGTTGCATCTCTGCGCCATGCGTCATCGATAGAAATGAGCTCATGCTCATAATCAGCCATTCCAGCTTCCTTCATGAGAGCCATTGCTCCTGCTTTATCAGAACCATCTCCTGAAACTGGGCTGGTCCCAATATCTGCATATTCTGGATGAATTGGACAAACGTGGTGGTTTTCAGCGGCGGATCCTCTGCCTTGAAATCCTATGTCAGTAACTACTTGGTTGCTACAAGCCATTTGTAACGCGTTTCTAACACGCTTGTCATTATATGGCTCAACTCCAACGTTTACTCTTGCAATAACAGTCGCAGCCGTCACAGCTTCTACAATGTTCATGCCAAGGGACTCGTGAACTTCAATATAGTCACCAGTTGTTTGATAGTTTACATGACAATCACCACCTTCAAACGCAGCTATTTCACCTGCTGGGTCAGTTCCGTAGTCAGTAAATTCAAGACGATCCAGATATGGTGCGTCGCCCCAATACCCATCGCGTCTCTCAAAAACAGCTGAGTCTTCCACGGCATGAGAAATGAGTTTCCAAGGAGCTGTGCCGACAGGATTAGTAATTAAATTTCTACCGCCCTTATCGAAGTCTCTATGAACAATTAATGCTGGGTAATCTGTCATACCAGGAACAATAGTTATGTCAGAGTTTGGTAGATTTAATTGGACTGTATAATCATCCAACTTTACGATTGCTCCATCAGCAGCTTTGTTTGTATTAGGATCAATTAGAGAAGCCATTCGTCCTGCCATTGAATTGCCTTCAACATCCTTTTCACACCAACCATGGATGTTGTACATTACGTCATCCGCATTGAAGTCATCACCGTTACTCCACTTGACACCTTTTCTAATATTTAGGGTGTATTGGGTAGCATCGGAATTTACATCCCAGCTCTCAAGAAGCATTGGCTCAAATGTAAAGTCTGTAGTGTATCTGATTAGCGTTTCGCAAACCATTCGGCCCAAGTTGCCTTTTTCTGACCAGTCATAAATTCTTGGGTCTTCAAAAGGTCTAATACTCATTGATATTTTAAGGGTGCCTCCTTTTTTACCTTCAGCCATAGCCATTGGAGCTGAAAGCCCTAGTAAGCCGTAAGCTGTAGCAGTAGTAGCACCGAGTGCTGTTGAATAAGCTAGAAATTCTCTTCTATCAAGTTTACCTTCTTTAGCTTCTTTAGCGAAGCCTGGTATCTTGTTATGAAGAGGCTTATTATTAATTGTTTTATAAGCCATTAATAATCTCCCTGAATTACATTAATTAATGATTAAAAGATAAAAAGTTNTATAGAATCGACTGTAACAAATGCNAATGGGGTTTATCAACCGTTTGTTTGTTTTCGACAACTTTTNTNNCTATTCACGACACTTTAGGNCTTTNTTGCTNAATTTTTNTAATNNTTTATGAGAANTTTNTATTATAGTTANTTNATAATTNCATTAAATGGCTTTTCTTGCGTTATGTCACAGAATCTCTATGGGTCATTATTTATGACTTTAAGCATGTTCGGTTTTACATCTTCTGATGCTTTGATAAAACACTCAGGAGCTTGGCTACCTTTGTCTCAGATTCTTTTTTTTAGAGGCATAGTTGCAGTTTTATTATTGACAATAATTGCGTTGATAAGAAAAGAGTTATTTGTATCAATAAAAAATAGTCAACGGAGATTTTTGTTCCTGCGGGTGCTTGGTGAGGTAGGCGCGACACTTTTTTTCTTCACTGCACTCTTAAACATGAAGATTTCAAATGCTGTGGCTATTTTACAATGTTTGCCTCTGGCTTTGGCATTTTTTGGTGCATTACTTTTTGGAGAGACAGTGGGAGTGAAAAGATGGTTAACAATTCTGGCTGGCTTTTTTGGGGTATTATTAATTATAAAACCTACCTCAACAGATTTTAATTCTTACTCATTGATTGCACTAGTAGCGGTATTTTTTTTAGTGTTGAGAGATTTGTCTACTAGAAAATTGGATATATCTATGCCTTCAACTTTCGTTTCCTTAATTACGGCGTCCATAGTAACTATCATTGGCATGATAATGTACCCATTTCAGCCTTGGGTGGACCCTCCCTTGGAAATAGTGGGTTTGTTATCAGGGGCGGGTATTTTTCTCGTTATAGGTGTAATTTACAATGTTTTATCAGTTAGAACGGGAGATATTAGCTTTGTCTCTCCTTTTCGATATACAAGTATTTTTATCGCCATTTTTTATGGTGTGGTTTTTTATAATGAGATACCAGATATTTTTATGATCATAGGTACTCTTATTGTTATAATAGCAGGTAGTTATTTGTTTTATGCTGAAAGAAAAGAGACTAGAAACTGATTAATAGCTGACATTCCCAGAAATTCTTACCACCTTTTAGCATACCAATTGGCAAATGAAGCGACATTTGGCTCGAGACTGGGTTGGAAGCGCCCTGGCATGCTATCGGGATTAGTTAACCCAACTTGTTGATTTACAAGAGCGGGAATATCTTCCTCTAATGCTGCATCTAATCGATGAAGGTAAGCTTTAACTTTTGTAGAGAAACCACTTAATGAAATCGTTTTAGGATGAAAGCAAGCTGTCTGTAAAACTTTACATTTATCAGGCCCCAAAGGATAAGCTTCATAGCACCATAAGGCATCTCGATTTGCAGCAAAGGTCATATTAGGAAAGATCCAGGTATATCTTGCACCTTTTTTGGCTAACCCTTTTAAATCTGGCATATCAGGTAGGGCATTTTCTTGGGTGTCTTCCAACAACCCGCCCGTTCCGTCCGTTTCACCAAATTGTGTTGCAAAAGAACCTTTGACTTTCTCTGCTGCGGAGGGAGATAGGTAAATACTGTCAACTGAGTTAGGGTGAACGAATGGTAGGTGGTAATATTCATTAAAGACCTCAAGGAACATTTTCCAATTGCAATTAACAGTTAGTTCTCGGCGCCTTACTGAAACAAGAGGTTCAATCGGCCAAGGTGAATGGATATCTTTGAAATCAGATAAGAAACTATTAATGCCTTTCCCATTCTTATTCAGGCAAATAAATGCAAATCCTAGATATTCTTCAGCAAGATATTCTATTAACCCATATTCATTATTATCAAAATTCTGAGCCTTATTCATATGTGGGGCTGTGATAAGTTTGCCGTCAAGTCCATAAAACCATGAATGGAAAGGGCACCTTATGCCTTTACAGGAACCTTGACTATCCAATAGCCGTGCTCCTCTATGACGGCATGTATTTGCAAATGAGCGTAGCTTTCCATTTTTGTCTCGAAGCAAGATCACACTTTGCTCAGCAAAATCCAAACATATATAATTTCCAGGCTCTTTGACTATGTCGGAGCGCCCAACGCCTATCCATGACCCTCTAAAGATAGTTTCTATTTCTTGATTAATAATGTCAGAGGATGTGTAGCAGATTGGAGGAAGGGAAGATGCTTCTTCTGCTGGTTTTATACATTCGGACCAATTGAAATCAGAAAGTTTAAACATCTTATAATGCCTTTTTTATTATATAGGACCTTAGGCATGGGGTAGAAAAGTCATAAGCTCCAGTTGAGAAGAGATTAAACTTTTCTAAAAATTATTCCACTTTTAAATCCTGCCTGGAAAATCAAATGTCTTAAATGGCCAGACATCTTGAAGCCACTTTTTAAGTGCTTCACCTAACCGATTTTCTAAGCCTTCGGCAAGTCTATCTTTGCGGATCCAATAAAAAACGTCTACCTCGCTCTCTGATTTTTCTGAGGGATAGATATAACAGCACCCTAGACAATCTTTGCCATCAAGACTTACCACAGTGTATGCAAATGAATGACCTAGTGTAAATTCTCTTTGGTGCCATCCGAGATCAATAAGATTCTCTTCAATTGTAAGCCCAACGGGCCAGTCACTATCATCCATTCGACCTTTTAAGTGGTCGATGCTGCTCATAACAGCTTCATAATCTTTAATTAAATCATTAACTTTAAGAGGTCTGAGTATAAAATCTTTTGTTCTTAACTCTTCGGGAACTTTGAAATTTTTTGGAACTATGGATCTATTGTACATTATAAATCTTTACAGAAATACAGATTACGTGGACTATCATTTCTAGTAGAACATAAATACCACTCAAGTACCTTTTTTATGTGGATGAATGTCTTCTCTTACAGGCTTATACATTGGGTGAGTATTATTTTTTTCAGGAATTGCAGTTTCAATAAAGGGCGCTTTGGACCGGCAGAAATTTTCAACTTGAGGTTCGAACCAAAAGGTTGGGGGGTCATAAGAACCTCCCGGGATCGCAACCATGCCCTTAAAAACATTTAGTCTCAAAAAAATTGTAGAGCCACAATTCTTGCAGAAATTGGTAGTTATAAGATTTCCCGACTCAGTTTTCATTTCGTAACTAGACAGATCTCCTTTGAGTAGAGAAACTTTTTCTTCTGGAAACCAAACGTTTGTAGAGAAGGTGCCCCCAGTTAATGTCTGACAATAGCGGCAATGACATAGAATTGCTCTTGGGCTATCACCAATAGACCTGTATCTACAGTTTCCACATAAACATCCGCCCTCTCTGCTAACTTCTTCATTCATGCATTTGCCCTCTTAAATGGTTTTAATCAGTTTGTTACTTTTTTGTTTGAATGTATCAGCAGTGAAGTTAATAGCAATATTTTCTTGGAAGTCCTTAAGAATTAACATTTAGCAGATGAATGCTATTATCTTTTATTTTAACCCAAATTAATCGGTTTACTAATTAAATTGGTTTGACGTATAAGTTTAAAGAAAACAATAATTGGGATAAATTCATGTTAGAACTTCCAGCTCTAATTTTAACCAGCGTTGCCGTATTTGGATACATTAATCATAAGTTTTTGAAATTACCTCTAACTGTGGGTCTAGTAATAATTGCTCTAATTTCTGGTTTGGCTGTTTTACTTTTTGACGCTGTTTTCCCGTTTTTGTCCCTGTCGGATATTCTTAAGGGATGGTTGGACGAAATTGATTTCAATCGTACCCTAATGAATGGCATGTTATGTTTTTTATTATTCGCAGGAGCACTTCATGTAGATTTAAAAGGCTTAATGGAGGCGAAGGTTCACGTCTCAATTTTAGCAACCGTTGGTGTTATTATTTCCACACTAATCAATGGAACTTTCTTTTTTTACTTAACAGCTTTTTTTGGAATAAATATCGAATATATATACTGTTTGATTTTTGGTGTTATTGTGTCTCCAACGGACCCAGTGGCTGTATTGGCTTTACTAAAAAGGTTGAAAGTTCCTAAGAGATTGGAAGCAATTATAGGAGGTGAAAGTCTTTTCAACGATGGGGTTGCGGTTGTAGTTTTTTCAGTTTTAGTAACCATAGCATTTGGTAGTTCCACGGGACACGGTCATGGTATGGATGTTGACGCGAATACGGTAATTACACTATTTTTTAAGGAGGCCTTTGGCGGAGCACTTCTGGGTATTGTTGCTGGATATGTCACTTTTCTTTTCCTTCGTTCAATTGATGATTATATTATTGAGGTGATTGCAACTCTTGCACTTGTAACGGGAGCGTATTCTATTGCATTGAGCCTACATATATCTGGACCAATTGCTATGGTTGTGGCTGGAGTTTTCATTGGCAATACAGGGAGGCAATTTGCTATGAGTGAAAAAACTCGGGTACATTTGACCGACTTTTGGCACATTATCGATGAAATCCTTAATGCTGCTCTCTTTGTACTTATAGGATTTGAAGTAATAATTCTTTCCGCTGAATATAGCATTATTGGCATAAGTATTTTCGCAGTAATTATTGCTGTTCTTGCTCGGTTTACTGCTGTTTCTATCCCTATTCTTCTACTAAATCCGATAATAAAAAGAGAGAGGGGGGAAATAATGATTTTGACTTGGGCTGGGCTAAAAGGAGGAATCTCAATAGCTTTGGCGTTGTCCCTACCAGATATGGAAGTAAAACCGGTCATTATTGCAGCAGCTTACACAGTAGTTGTATTCTCCATTCTAATTCAGGGATTATCAATAGAAAGACTGATAAAGAATTTTCATGGATGAGATCTAGGGGTTGGAATGAAAATGGTTACATCCAAAATGAGAGTTTGTTAGAAATTTAAAATTCCTTTAGACTTATCAATACTAATTAAGGTTTAGGATCAAGTAATTGGTAGAGTTTAAGAAAATATTAATTGCTAATCGTGGTGAGATAGCGATTAGAGTTATGCGTGCAGCAAACGAACTTGGGAAGAAAACCGTTGCAGTTTTTGCTGAAGAAGACAAGCTAAGCTTACATAGGTTTAAGGCAGATGAAGCCTACAGGATTGGTCACGGTATGGGGCCAGTAGCTGCTTATTTATCGATAGAGGAAATTATTCGGGTAGCACTCAAATCTAAAGCTGATGCAATACATCCTGGGTATGGTTTTTTGTCAGAAAATCCAGAACTTCCGGAACTATGTAATAAGAATGGAATTGTTTTTATTGGGCCCAAAGCTGAAACTATCCATGCCTTAGGAAATAAAGCTTCAGCGCGTCAAATTGCAATTGAAGCTGGAGTTCCCGTTATTCCTGCCACTGAGATTTTAGAGAATGATATATCAAAAATTAAGCAGCAAGCATCAGAAATTGGTTATCCTCTGATGCTAAAGGCCTCTTGGGGAGGAGGTGGTAGAGGAATGAGGCCAATTGTACGCGATAATGAATTGGAGGAGAAAGTTCTTGAGGGAAGACGTGAGGCAGAAGCTGCTTTTGGTAATGGGGATGGTTACCTTGAAAAGATGATTACAAGAGCTCGTCACGTTGAGGTTCAGATCTTAGGAGATAAAAAAGGTAATATATATCATATTTGGGAAAGAGATTGTTCTTTGCAGAGGCGAAATCAGAAGGTCGTAGAGCGAGCCCCAGCTCCATATTTAAATGATGAGCAAAGAAATAATTTATGCGCGATGGCCTATCGTATTTGCAAGCATGTCAATTATGAATGTGCCGGAACAGTTGAGTTTCTTATGGACATGGAAACAGACGAATTTTATTTTATAGAAGTAAATCCACGCATACAAGTTGAGCATACAGTCACTGAGGAGGTTTCGGGTATTGATATAGTGCAAGCCCAAATACTCATCTCTGAAGGTAAGACTTTAGCTGAAGCTACTGGAAAAGCGACTCAAGAAGACATTGTATTAAATGGACATGCCCTTCAGACGCGTGTGACAACTGAAGACCCTCAAAATAATTTTATCCCAGATTATGGTAGAATTACAGCCTATCGGAGCGCAACGGGAATGGGTATACGTCTAGATGGTGGAACCGATTATTCGGGTGGTGTAATCAGTAGATATTATGATTCTCTTTTGGTAAAGGTGACGGCTTGGGCTCAAACGCCTGATAAGGCAATTGCTCGAATGGATAGGGCTTTGCGGGAATTTCGAATAAGAGGAGTTAGTACAAATATAGCTTTTGTCGAAAACTTGCTAAAGCACAAAACGTTTCTGGAAAACTTATATTCAACAAATTTCATCGATCAAACAGATGGATTGTTTACCTTTAAAAAGCGCCAAGATCGAGGCACAAAGGTATTAAATTATATTGCTGATATTTCAGTAAATAAACATCCAGAAACTATTGGACGAAATTCTCCACCAAAAAATATTAAACTATCTATTGAAGACCTATCAGGCATTGAAGCTAAATCAGGCGTCAGGCAAATGTTAGAGACAAATGGTGCTAAAGCAGTTTCTGATTGGGTGTTGGCTCAGCAAAATCTTCTAATAACTGATACAACTATGCGAGATGGACATCAATCTCTGATAGCAACACGAATGCGTTCTATTGATATGATAAATATTTCGGAAACTTATTCTAAGAGGCTTCCCGAATTATTTAGTGTCGAGTGTTGGGGTGGGGCAACTTTCGATGTTGCTTATCGGTTTCTTCAAGAATGTCCCTGGCAACGGTTAAGAGATATTCGATCAAAAATGCCAAATTTAATGACCCAAATGTTGCTTAGGGGTAGCAATGGAGTTGGTTATACAAATTATCCGGATAATGTAGTTAGAGATTTTGTTGCCCTGGCATCTAAAGGAATAGATGTATTTAGGATTTTTGATAGCCTTAACTGGGTTGAAAATATGCGCATAGCGATAGATGCAGTTATAGATTCGGGGAAAATTTGTGAAGCCAGTATTTGTTATACAGGAGATATTCTAGATCCTGAACGATCAAAATATGATTTAAAATACTATGTAAAAATGGCCAAGGAGTTGAAGGCAGCAGGAACACATATTTTAGGAGTTAAAGACATGGCCGGGCTTTTGAAGCCTGCAGCAGCAAAGGTCTTAATTAAAGCAATAAAAGATGAGATTGATCTTCCCATTCATTTTCATACTCATGACACTTCTGGTTTGGGTGGGGCAACAATCATAGCAGCAGCTGAAGCTGGAGTTGATATTGCTGATGCGGCTATGGATAGTTTTTCTGGGGGAACATCNCAGCCTTGNTTGGGCTCTATAGTAGAAGCTTTGCGCAATACAAATCGAGATACAAGACTTAATAGGGAGGCTATTCTGGAAATCAATAACTATTGGAATGCTGTTCGTAGTCAGTATGCGGCATTTGAAAGTGGTATTAAATCCCCCGTATCAGAAATTTTTTTACATGAGATGCCTGGTGGTCAGTTTACGAACCTAAAAGCTCAAGCTCGTTCAATGGGCTTAGAAGATAAATGGCCTGAGATTGCTTCAACTTATGCTGATGTCAATAAGATGTTTGGAGATATTGTTAAGGTTACCCCATCCTCAAAAGTAGTGGGGGATATGGCTTTAATGATGGTTAGTCAGGGCATTAGCAGAAGTGATATTGAATCTTCCTCTGTTGAGGTATCTTTTCCAGAAAGTGTCGTTGATATGTTATCGGGCAATTTAGGTCAGCCACCACAAGGATTTCCTAAGAATCTTGTAAAAAAAGTTTTGAAGGGAAAAGAAATTAAAACTGAGCGCCCTGGTGCAAATCTTAAGGAAGTTGATATTAGCCAGGAAAGGCTAGAGTTGTCGAAACAACTTGAGGGAAGAAAAGTTGATGATGAAGATCTTTTTGGTTATCTTATGTACCCGGCAGTATTCCTAGATTATATGGGGCGCCATCGAAATTATGGTCCGGTAAGGACTATTCCTACAAACACTTTCTTTTATGGAATGAGCCCAGGTGAAGAAATTTCTGCCGAAATTGATCCGGGNAAAATTCTTGAGATACGACTTGAGGCTATTGGTGAGACAGATGAAAATGGTGAAGTAAAGGTGTTTTTTGAGCTTAATGGACAGCCTAGAGTTATTAGGGTTCCCGATCGAAAAATTAAATCAGAAACAATAAAAAAACTAAAAGCAGATCCTGGAAATCCTAACCATGTTGGGGCCCCTATGGCAGGTATTGTAGTAGCAATACCTGTAAAGGGAGGGCAAAAAGTGAAAAAGGGTGACTTGCTTTTAAGTATAGAAGCAATGAAAATGGAAACTGGAATCCATGCTGACTATAATGGGGTAGTAAAAAGCATTTATACAGCTTTGGGAAATCAAATCTCTGCGAAGGAACTCTTAATTGAAATGAGCATTGAATAGCAGAGAAAAGAACTTTTTTTGACCAGTATTTTTCTCAGTAAAAAATATATGGTTACTTTTTCTCTGTAGAGTTGTTCTTTATCAATACTGCCTCATTTCTTAAATCGAAATCGGATGCATCATGGCGTTCATGTAATTGCATTTCAGGGTCTCCAAAATGACGATTAACCATTCGCCCTCTCTTTACAGCAGGTCTGGAATCTATTTCTTTTGCCCACGCCAGAACTGTCTTATAGCTTTTAACATCCAAAAAATCTTCCGCTGAATATAAGCGCCCTAGCACAAGTTGGCCGTACCAAGACCAAATAGCAATATCTGCGATTGAATAAGTTTGACCCCCTACAAACTTTACCTCTTTAAGTCTATTTTCTAGGACATCTAATTGCCTCTTTGTTTCCATTGCGTACCGGTCAATTGCATAGCGTATTTTTATAGGGGCATATTTATAGAAGTGACCAAACCCTCCGCCTAAATAAGGGGCACTTCCCATTTGCCAGAATAACCAGGAAAGGCATTCTGTTTTTTCGCTAAAGTCTTGAGGCATAAACTCATTAAATTTCTCCGAAAGGTATAGCAAAATAGCTCCAGATTCGAATACGCGTTGAGGATGCTTGGAGCTTTTGTCAATTAAAACTGGTATTTTAGAATTAGGATTTGCTTTTACAAACCCCGTGGAGAATTGTTCTCCCTTTGCTATTTTGCAGAGCCAGGCATCATACTCTGCCTCAGTATAGCCAAGAGCCAGAAGTTCCTCTAGCATTATGGTTACCTTCACACCATTAGGTGTTCCCTGAGAGTAAAGTTGCAGTGGGTGCTTGCCTACAGGCAGATTTGCTTCATATGTTGCTCCAGAAGTTGGTTTATTTATATTGGCGAAGGCACCCCCGCTTGGCTCTTTCCATTTCCATATTTTTGGAGGAGAATAATCTTTTCGACTGTCCATGGTTTTTCTACTTTCTAGAAATTTAAATTCTTAGCAAAATCTTTAGATTTTCGGTTTGATTTAGATCTTCAAGTTTGTTTTACTGTCATACTGATATTATTTTAACTGATTTGTAATATCATATGACTTTTCATTTTACCAAAGTGTAAACCAAAATTTAGTAAAGAGTTACCCCTTTGAATAAAAATATTGCAATATGTTGGTTTCGTCAGGATTTGCGCTTGAGTGATAACCCAGCATTATCAGCAGCATCAAATCATGAGAATTTATTACCAATTTATATTCTTGATAAAGATAACTCGGGTGAAAATTATTTAGGGGCAGCAAGCAAGTTTTGGCTTCATCATTCCCTTGAGGCACTAAAAAAATCTTTTGGTGGAAAATTATGGATTGCAAGTGGGAATCCAATTGAAATTCTTAGCAACTTAATTGAAACCTATTCGATAAAAGCAGTTTATTGGAACAGGTGCTATGAACCTTGGCGAATAAAAAGGGACAAGAATATAAAAAATGAGCTTTCAAAAAAGAACCTCATTGTAAAGACTTATAATGGTTCATTGTTATGGGAGCCATGGGAAATCAGAAAGGATGATGGTAGTCCTTATAAAGTTTTTACCCCATTTTATCGCAAAGCTTTTTCTAACTCTATTTCCCCTCGAAGACCTTTAAAAATAAAGGTAAATAAAAATATTTTTTATATAGCTGATAAGAATGTCAGCATCGCAGAACTTAATTTGCTACCTAACAATCCTTGGGTTTCTAAAATTAAACATCATTGGAAAATCGGAGAGAAAGCAGCTGCTGCAAGATTCAGTCAATTTATGAAGCATGGAATAGAAGATTATCAAATTGCCCGAGATTTTCCTTCTGTGCCATCGTTATCTCGCATTTCCCCTTATTTACACTTTGGCGAAATTTCACCTAATCATTTGTGGTATGGTGCTCGTTTAAAGGGAAATAATACACAGGCTGATCTTTTCTGCAAACAGCTCGGTTGGCGAGAATTTTCCTATAGTCAATTGTATTATAATCCTGATTTGCCAAAAGAAAACTTACAGACGAAATTTGATAATTTTCCTTGGGAAAATAATGCGTTTGGCTTTGAGGCTTGGACCAAAGGAATTACAGGAATTCCTTTGGTAGATGCGGGGATGAGAGAACTTTGGAATACAGGCTATATGCATAACCGAGTGCGAATGATTGTGGGGTCATTCTTGGTAAAAAATTTACTAATTCATTGGCGTAAAGGAGAGCGTTGGTTTTGGAATACATTAGTTGATGCAGATCTGGCAAATAATGCAGCAGGCTGGCAGTGGGTAGCTGGTTGTGGAGCTGATGCGGCTCCTTATTTCCGAATTTTTAATCCAGTTTCCCAAGCGAAAAAATTTGATCCAGAAGGAAGATATATTCGAAAATATCTACCTGAGCTTTCGAAAATGCCAGATAGGTTTCTGTTTAGTCCTTGGGAGGCTCCGGAAGATGTTTTGGCAAATGCTGGAGTGGAGCTTGGTGTTAATTACCCTTTGCCTGTAGTGGATTTAAAATTTTCAAGAGAAAGGGCATTGAAGTCTTATAAGTTAATATCTTAAGTTGTTACTAGTCAGTATTTTCGTAAATACTTCAGCAAAAAATTGAATTTTGAAAATATAAAAAAAGACTTAGCTAAGAGGATTAGTTATATGATATAAAATCTTTTCAGGGGGAAATTTGTACACCTTATCTAATTTTTTCACTTCATTTAGCTTATTTCTGGCTGAATATTTTTCAAATATTCCATCTAGAGTAAGGCCATATAGGTATTTTGGGTTAGCACTTTTTATTGGATCAACACTCTTTTTTGCTGTGGGTATTCCAAAATTTCAATTAGATTCTAGTCTTGAAACTTGGCTTCCCAAGGGCGACCCATCTATTAAGGCGCTAGAGAAATTCAAGACTCAATTTGGAAGTGATGATGGGGTATTTATTGTCTATAGGGCTAAAGACAATAATATATTTTCACCTAGTTCTTTGACATCTCTGCGAAAACTCACCCAAGATCTTGAAAATTGGAATGAGCTAAATCTGAACGAATTAGGCTTGGAAGAGGGTGAGATTCAAGGCCTTAATCGTATTTTAGACGTTCAATCACTTGCTAATGAGCGTTATGAGATTGATGAAGGGGAAAGCCTCATTAGTCGCTACATTATTCCAAAAAATTCTGAGATAACAGGAGATCTCGCAAAGAAGATATCGGAAATTTCTCTAAACCAAAAAAGTTTAAAGCTTTTGATGTTTTCTGAAGATGCTACTTTTGGTGGGATAGTATTGAAAACAGATTTTGGCGCTGTTCGGGTACTAGATAATGGAGAAAATCTTGATAGTACAGAAGTAGATCAGTTAGATAATGCATTAGATGATTTTGAAATTGAAGTTGATGAGACTATCGAAATCGATGCTACCGTTTATGAACCTACCCTTCCTGATGAATATTCAGACCTTATGTTTCCCCTCAATCGATTATTAGCAAAGTACTCGTCTGAATTCGAATTTTATCCAGTTGGCACCGCTCCAATGACGGATATGGCATACGAGATACTCGGGCAGGCAGGAATTTTGGCAATGGTCGCTCTCTTTGTTGTAATTCTTCTGCTTTTTAGTCTGTTCAAGTCGGGATCAGCGGTTCTATGGACTGTGACATGTATAGCGAGTTGTACTATTTGGGTTTTTGGTGGCATGGCTTGGTTTGGAATTCCATCAACACAACTAGTGGCTCTAACGGTTATGCTGGTTTTTGGTGTTGGAATTGCAGACTGTGTTCACGTTTTAAGTGAGTATACATTATTTCGGAAAAGGGGTCTTAATCATAAAGAAGCAATTAAAATGGCTTACCAAAAAACAGGAGTTCCTATTTTATTAACCAGTATCACAACCATGGCAGCCATGATCGTCATAGCCTTAGGAGGTATAGGACATTTTGTTACGTTTGGGATCTCTTCCGCAATAGGAGTATTTTTAGCATTTCTTTTCACTCTTTATGTGTTTCCAATCCTATTAGAGTTTTGGCACCCATATAAAAGTATAGATAGACGAAAGAGCAATGGATCCTCTAGATATTCATTTATCTCGGTACCTGTAGAGTTTTTGGGAAAGGTTTTTTCTCTTCTTGGTCTTCGATGGTTATTGACTGCTGAGTGGTTGCCAGGACTTCTAGCTCTTCTGCCTCACTTTTCTTTTAAATTTCGATTTCCAATTATCTTTTGTTTTTTATTTCTTCTTGCGTTATGTGGATTGGGTCTTTCAAGAACAACAATAGATACTAATCTCTTGGAACTTTTCAAGGAGGATACGAAGCTTATAAAAACTTATAATATTGTTGATCAGAAGATGGCGGGAACAGGGTCCATGGAAATCATGATTGATTTAAAAAAATTAGATGGTTTTACGGATGTTGATGTTCTCGAAGCTGTGTTTAAATTTCAGGAATTGATGGAAAAAAAATATCAGTCACATGTTGTCAGAACATATTCTTTGAGTGATATAGTTATGGATGTGAACAAAACATTGGGCGGTAGTAATGGGTATTCCTTACCTGAATCATCTACTGCTGTTGTTCAGTTGCTTTCCTTGTTTAATAATTCTAACCCTGATAAACGAAGGCGAATTGTTTCCGATGATTATTCACAAAGCCACATTACTATTCAGTTATTAAATGCGAGTAGTAAGGAATACAACGAACTTTTTGAAGACTTGGAAGCTGACTTAGAAAAAGCTTTGGAGCCATTAAGATCTAATTATCCGGAAATGGAATATGGGGTCACTGGGACTTATGCATTAATGCTTCAGATGGGAGAAGTAGTATCAAAAAGTCAATATAGGTCACTAGCTTTGGCTGTTATAGTTATTTCAGCGATTTTACTGATTACATTGGGTTCGGTTAGCGGTGGAATCTTAAGCATAATACCAAATATTCTTCCAACGGTTTCAGCTTTTGGTTTAATGGGTTTGCTGGGAATTCCTTTAGATACAGATACTCTTATGATTGCCCCACTTATAATTGGAATAGCCGTAGATGATACGATCCATTTCGTAACACATTACCGAATGAATTTATCAAGGGGCAACAGCGTGGGTGAAGCATTGAAACACACAATTGATGAAGTTGGTCGGGCAGTTACATTTACCACTTTGATTCTGGGAGTGTCTTTTTTACTGCTTGGGTTTTCCGATTATATAGGAATCGCACGAGTAGGTATCTTCGGGTCATTTGCGATATTTATTGCATTAATTTGTGATCTTTTATTTTTGCCAGCTCTTGTTCATGTTTTTCAACCAAAGTTTGGTGTAAATAAACAGAATAATCTTAGTGTGGGAAGTTGATGATTAAAAAGTTAAGAAATTTTATCCTCCTTAATCTTGTTTTTTGTGTTTTTTCCGGAACCAGTTTTGCTAAAACAGCTCGTGAAATCATGGAGATGGTAGATGCAAACTCAAGAGAGAGGAATGAGTCCGTGTTTTCTCTGCTAAAAATATCGACTTGCAAATATGGAATTAAAGATCAAAAAGTTAAATGTAGTCAGGCACCTACGATAAAGACAATCGAGAGTGTTGCGATTAATACTGGTCCAAGCGGAAAAGATAACCAAAGTATCGCATTTATACTTGAACCACCTGCAGAACGAGGTGTGGGTATGCTAGTATATACTTATGATGAAATAGGTAAGGACAACGAGACTTGGCTTTATTTATCTGCTTTAGGGAAGGTTAAGAGAATTGTCTCATCAAATTCTGATGCGGATGCCGAACCTGTAGCTATATTTGGGTCCGAATTTACTAATGAAGATCAGGAAACTGGGAAATTAAATGATTACGATTTTAAATTGTTGAAAGAAGCAAATTATAAAAGCAGTCGAGTAGCTATTATTGAACAGACTCCGAAGCCTAATATAGCTATCAAAAGCCGATATTCAAAAAGTCTACTATGGGTGGATTTAGATAAAGAAATCGTTGTTAAGGCAAAAATGTATGATAAAAGAGGGGCCGAGATTAGACGACTACTTGTTGGAAAGATTGAAAAGCTTAATGATATTTGGCTTGCAAGATCGACTACTATCCTCAATCTCAATGCTAAAAGACTTTCAAATATGATGCTGGTATCAATTAATTTTGGAATGGAAATAAACTCTGACTTATTATCTAAAAGATCATTAACAGATAAGGCTTTTCGTAAAAAGCATTTAGATGACATACGGGCCCAAACAGAATAAAATTTTGACGATCTGCTTTCAACAGTTCTTGAGAGTGTTCGTTTTAACCCTGTCATTTGCTGTTTGGGCATTTTCAGAAGAAATATTAGAGGACGATTTCTTTGAAGATGATATTGAACTAGAGTTAGAAGAAGACTTTGATCATTCTGAAGTGATCGAATTAGAGGGTGTTATTTCAGAGGAGTCTCAGGGCCAAGTTAATTCGGGTGAATCAGCATTTGATTTAATACAAAGTTCTATAACATTTGGAAATTTTAACAGCTATCTCTCAAGCTCAAGTTCTTCAGAAAGTAAGCTTATATTAAGTATGTCATCTTCACCTGAGATAGCTAAAATTGGGTTTTTAGATATTTCCGTAAATTTTGAAATTGACTCAAAAAATAAGGAAGTTTCAAACGACCTAATGCTCCTCAATATCCAAAACTCATTAGAGAACTTAAGGTGGAAGTTAGGAAAATACCGAAAAACCTGGGGGGATGTTGATGGAACTTCTGTATTAGATGTGATCAATCCTGCAGAATCAATTTTAAGTCAATCTTTACCTGGAATGGAATTGTCCTCGAGGTGGTTAGGAGAAACATCTGTTTTTATTGCAAATAACACGTCTGAAATTTTCTTCAGCTTTAATCGAGATACACTGCACGCAGTGAATTCAGTCTCCGAAGATTCTGGTTCAGAAATTGGTTTTAAATCGTCATTTGACATCGAGAGGGGTCAGTTAAATTTCTATTTAGGGTCACTTTTCCCGAGAGTTGGGGTTATTAATGTTGCTTCGGGATTAAGTGATTCAAGCCGATATAATTTGGTAGGCATAAGCGCTCATAAAGAAATAGAAAATTATCTGGTGAAATTTGATTTGGCTAAGAAAATTAATTTAAAGAGATCTAAGGCGTCTGGACTTGTGAAAGATGATAGGACCGATGCTGCATTGGGGATTGAATATGCTCCTAGTACTTATGACCAACTGTCTTTAACTTTGGAGGGTTCTTTATGGGATGATAGTGCTGGGGTCTATTACATTCCTGGCTCCTCGGGCGCTTTATTAGAAGAGACTGAAAGTTTATCTTACAATGTAGCATATTCTAGAAATACAGTGGACGAAAAGTTAAATGCTATAATTTCTGTAGGAGGAAATATGAATGGAAGTTCTTCTTATCTAGCTGGAGAATCAACATATTCCATTTCGGATTATACAAAGATAAAGGCAAATATTTTACTCTTAGAAGCAGAACCTAATGATCCCAGTTATTCATATGATAACTCCAAATGGATCAATTTAGGATTCACAAGATATTTCTGATGGAGCTTTTTGAAACTCTTTTCTCCTCCACTTAGGCTTTAAGCTTCCTTACATCAATTACAAAAATCAAGAGGCAGAGCAGTAACCCTCTTTATTTCTTTTAGAGCTATGCTTGATGACATATTACTGAATTCAATTTCATTTATTAACTGCTGCTGAAAATGATCATATTCGCCTACGGAAGGAGCGGCTATTTTTAAAAGGTAGTCCATGTTTGAGCCTGTAACTCGATACACTTCGATTATTTGATCATATTTTTTTACAGTTTTCGAAAATGTTTCCACCCATTCGTCAGAATGATGACTAACTGATATTGAAAGGAATACAATCACATCAAGGTTTATCTTTGAGTTATCCAAAACAGCAATTTTGTTAAGAATTATACCTTTCTCCTCCATAGATCTAATTCTATTCCAGCAAGGAGTTTTGGATATTCCTACCCTATTGGCGATTTCACTTAGCGGCAGGGTGACATCTTTTTGGAGAAGCCGAAGTATATTTTTGTCAATTGCATCCATTCTGCCATCCCAATAAGATAAAGAATAATTTCCTAAAAAATTATATAAAAAAAGAATTTTTAGGACAATAAGATATTTATTTATTGAATAACAGAAAAATATTCTATTTATAGAAATAAAATCGTACTTTTATACTAAAAATACACTTTAATTCATTGAAGAGGTTTAAAATGCCAACAAATTCAAAACATCCTGAGACCCTAGTTTTACATTCAGGTCAATATAGAAGTGATGGAGCGACTAATTCAGTTGCAGTGCCAATTTATCAAACTACCAGTTATCAGTTTAGTAGCACCGAAAATGCTAGTAATTTATTTGGCTTCAAAGAGTTGGGAAATATTTATACTAGGATTATGAATCCAACAAATGCTGTTTTAGAAGAACGGGTGGCAGCTCTAGAAGGGGGAGTGGCAGCACTTGCTGTTTCATCCGGTCAAGCCGCTTCAGCTTTAGCAATACAAAACTTATGTCGGGCTGGCGACAATATAGTAGCCTCAACAGATTTATATGGTGGCACATGGAATCTATTTGCAAATACTTTGAAGAATTTGGGCATAGAAGTAAAGTTTGCTGATCCAAAAGATCCAGAGAACTTTAGGCAATTGACAGATGAAAAAACAAGAGCCTACTACGCCGAAACATTGCCAAACCCGAAACTCAAAGTTTTTCCCATAGAAGAAGTTGCTAACATAGGAAAGGAACTTAATATTCCATTAATAGTTGATAATACGGCTGCACCTATAACTTGTAAGCCCATTAAACATGGGGCAGCGATAGTAGTTCATTCCTTAACTAAATATATTGGAGGCCATGGAACATCAATTGGAGGGATCATTGTCGATAGTGGTTCATTTGATTGGCTAAAGGAACCCAAGAGGCAGCCATTACTTAATGAACCTGACCCAAGTTATTGGGGAATATCATTTGGAAAGGCGGTGCCAGAGATTTTAGGGGTACCGATTGCTTATTTGGTCCGAGCTAGGTTTGTATTGCTTCGAGATTTAGGATCAGCAATTTCTCCTACAAATGCATTTCACATCATACAGGGTCTAGAGACATTGCCATTAAGGTATAGGGTTCATCAAGAAAATGCAGGAAGGGTCGCGGATTTTTTAAGTGAGAGGTCTGAAGTGGCTGAAGTTATTTATCCAGGCTTATTCCAAAATGCTGCGGATAGAAAAAGAAATAGAAAATATTTGGAAACTGGGAATGGCCCATTAGTGGGTTTTGAATTAAAAGGAGGTAAGCAAGCCGGGCAAAAATTTATTGATAACTTGCAGATGGTCTATCATGTTGCAAATATAGGTGATGCTCGTACATTGGCCATTCACCCAGCCTCCACAACTCATTCACAACTTTCAGCTATAGATCAAGAAAAAACAGGCGTCACNCCAGGGTATGTTAGACTCTCTGTTGGTTTAGAACATATTGATGACATTCTAGAAGACTTAACCCAAGCCTTGGAAAAAACNTAATTTGTTAGAATGANGATTCTTGGATAAGCTTTGATTCCAATGAATGNTTNGAAAAATTTAGTATGAGAAGAAAACGTAAGGTTGTAAGATTAAATCAAGAACCTGGTNACNCTATTCCATCATTCGGCAGATATNGAAATTTGAAAAATCCGTTAGTTAAACAGAACTCTCTATCGGAAGAGAAGCTTACAGAAGTTCATGATGCTGCATTAAAAGTCCTAAAGGATTTAGGAATTAAAGTGCTAAATGACGAGGCTCGCAAATATTATAGAAAGGCGGGTGCAAAAGTTTGTGAAACCACTCTCATGGTTAAACTGGAAAGAGATCTAGTTGAAAAATCATTAAAATCTGCTCCAAATTTATTTACGCTTTATGGTGCTGTGGCGGAAAAAGATGTTATCTTGGGCGGAAATAATCTAGTCTTTTGCCCGGTTATGGGACCACCATTTGTATCAGATATTGATAGCGGAAAGAGGGTTGCAACATTAAAGGATACTGAAAACTTTATCAAACTCTCTGAGTATTTTGATATTATTCATGTTCAGTCAACTAATGTTGAATCTCAAGACATTCCTACAAATGAAAGACATTTAAAAGTTACTGAAAGCCAATTATTGCTTAGTCAAAAGCCCGTATGTATCTATTCTCGGGGGCAGCAGCAGGTACAGGATGCATTTGAAATGATCAGAATTTCTCGTGGATTGGGCAAAAAAGAATTTCAAGAAAAAGCTTGGTGCTACACGTCCATTAACACAAATTCGCCTCGTCAATTAGATATCCCTATGTGCCAAGGTATTATTGATTTTGCCAAAGAAAGGCAGATGATAATTATAACACCCTTCACCTTAGCAGGAGCAATGGCTCCGGTTACATTATCAGGTGCTCTTATGTTGCAACATGCAGAAGCATTGGCTGGTATAGTCCTAGCTCAAATTGTGGGGCCAGGCACACCTGTTGTTTATGGATCATTTACGTCGAATGTTCATATGAAATCTGGAGCGCCCGTTTTTGGCACGCCAGAATTTGTTAATGCTGCCTTTGGTGCGGGTCAGCTTGCTAGACTAGTAGACCTTCCTTGGCGAGGTTCAGCTGCAACTACCTCGAATGCTCCAGATGGACAATCAATATATGAAACCTATATGTCTTCCTGGGGTACAATATTAGGGGGAGCAAACTTTATGATGCATTCAGCAGGATGGCTAGAAGGAGGCTTAACAGGGTCGTTAGAAAAATTTATTATCGATATTGAGATGCTCCAAATGTTTGCAGAAATTTTTAGGTGGCATGAATCAGGAGACACTGATGTCGCCTTTGATGCCATTGCCGATGTTGAGCCGGGCGGCCATTTTTTTGGATGTCAGCATACGCTTGATCGTTACAAGAACGCATTTTATGAACCTTTAATATCGGATTGGAATAACTTTGGCACTTGGACAGAACAAGGTAGCAAGACAGTAACAGTTAGGGCAAATGAAAAATGGAAACAAATTCTTCGTGAATTTCAACCACCAAAAATAGATGATGCCGTCAATGACAATTTAAAGGAATTTGTAGCTAGGAGAATAAGAGAGGGTGGCGCACCACCTGTAAGTTAGGCTATTATTTAGGAATAGAAGAAATAGAAGAATTTAAGATGAATATTGCAGAAATACATGTTTTTGAAAAGGATCTCCCAATAAAAGGAGGACCATATACTTGGTCTAACAATAAGTTATATTCGGTAGACTCTTCAATTATAAAAATTGTCTCAGATAATGGTCTTGTTGGATGGGGCGAAGTAGCACCAGTTGGTCCAGCTTATCAACCCCAACACGCTTTAGGAGCACGCGCTGCTATAGCGGAGATGGGTTCCAAACTCATCGGGCTTTCAGCTCTCACTCCAATTATTCTGCGGAGGCGCATGGATGAATTTCTTAACGGCCACAATTATGCAAAGGCAGCCATTGACATGGCAATAATGGATTTACTGGCAAAATACTATGGTGTTAGACTATGCGATCTTATTGGTGGTGCAGCAACTGATAGAGTGCCAGCTTATTATGCTAGCGGTATTGGCTCTCCAGAAGATATAGCCAAATTGGCTAAGGAAAAAATTTCTGAAGGTTATCCAAGGTTTCAAATTAAGGCAGGAGGCCGAGACATTTCAATCGATATAGAGGTAGTTAATAAAGTTTGGGAAGCAATAGGGACTAAAGCTCAGATTGTCGTTGATGCTAATCGCGGATTGACTGCTAGCCAAACATTGAGACTTAGCCTAGCGTGCAACTCCATTCCAATTGTGCTGGAACAACCTTGCAAAACTATGGAAGAAATTAAAAGTATTCGATCTCAAATTTCTCACCCCATATATTTGGATGAAAATACTGAAGGTCCTCATGATATTTTACGAGCTATTCAGATGGGGATCTGTGATGGTTTTGGGTTAAAATTGACTCGTTTAGGTGGAGTCAATCCGTTTGTAACAGTGCGTGATTTATGTGAAATTCGATCTTTACCTCATACTTGTGAAGATACCTGGGGGGGCGATATCGTTGCAGCTGCATGTGTTCAAGTTGCCGCTACTATTGATCCAAAGCTCATGGAAGCTGTTTGGATTGCGGGAACTTATATTGAAGAAAATTATGATCCAGAGAATGGAATAAGAGTAGTTAATGGCCACATAAAAGTTCCAACGGGACCTGGGCTCGGTATTACTCCAGATGAAAAACTGTTTGGTGANCCGATTTCTTCATTTAGTTAGATACTCTTCATACTGTAAGAGATAAGGTTGATTTAGGAAAAGGTTAGGTCTCTCCTAATTTCCACCACTTTTTTGGNTCNNTCCGACTTCCACGTTTTCTATCTAGCCAGAGTGCAAGTTTCCTAAATGGTGATAAAGCTATTTTTAACCAAACTTTGTTGANCCAATTAGAATAATTTCTATTGAAAGGGCATACCCTCATACATATTGCACAGTCTGAAGTTATTTTAGCCCAGAAGCTGAAGCATTTCTCCGCATTTGATGTCCATTTGCGGACACCCTTAATCGCTGAGATATTTTCTCCACCGGCTTTAGGNTCTCCGTATGGTAAAGCTCCTACAGGGCAAGCGTCTGCGCATTTTGTGCAAATATCACAAAAGGCACGAACACCGCCAATATTAGGGCTATCGTGANCAAGAGGAATATTGGTAAATATTTTTGAAAATCTTAATCTGGGACCGAATTCTGGTGTAATCACCATTTGATTCCTAGCGTATTCACCTAAGCCTGCCTTGATAGCATATGGGATTACGAGGCCAGTATCATTCATCGAAGGGATAGCTTCATAGCCTAAATTACGAATGTAGGCTGCGAGNTGCATTACTATTCCAGCTTCGTGGCTATATTCACGACCAGTTGNAGCACCTGCCAATGCAGACGGATATGTGTTAACTAAATTCAGATCCATTTCGTGNCCTAAAACAATTACNGAGGTCAGANCCTTTGGTAATTCGTTTTTAGTTTCCGAAAAATCTCTCGTATCAACCCGGCTTTCGTAAAGCCAACGTTTATCTAGTTCAGTTATTCCGCAAAGATCTGCTCCAAAGAATTTAGCAACATGTTTGATTTCAGAACTCATAGTAGCTGAATTTTCAACACTTAGTTTATTTGCTGCTACGGGTGTGTCATAACTAATCGGAGCCATAAAACCTTCTCGGTTTCCATCTGGCATATGGCGATTGGATATGACATCTGATATTAGCCAGGAAGCATTTCGGAGGGCTACGTCACGTTGCGTAAAACCATTTGCCTGTCTTGACTGAGCTTCCATCCTATATGAAGAAAAGAATGACTCAGTACTCTTACTTTTAATTTTTTTATCCCAAAAAGCTCGAGTGAAAATGTCATTTCGCTGTCTGAATCTCTCAAACTCATGCGTGACTTCAATATCTGATTTTTCGTCTGGTAGCATATTTTTGCCTAAGCTAAAATTTTCCCATTAGAGGTTAGCTTGACATTCGCCTTACGGCAAGTGCTTGGAATCTATCCTAGTACTTTAGTATTGTAAAAACTTGAATACTGATGATTTTATTAAATTTGTCTGCAGCTTAATTTTTAGATTAAAAAAATGAAAACTAAGTAAGGCCTATTATTACTCCAACCCCGATTAATAATACACCTGAAACAACATTAGTAATTCGCACTGAATTTGGTGATGATAGAAAAGATCTGACCTTAGAAAGAAATAAAATCATTAATATGTTGCCTATCATAGGCACAGAAAAAGACACAATTGAAATTATCATAATATCAAAAAAATTAATTGTATCAAAGTTNAAGAAACTAGGTAGTAGAGTAAGATAAAATAGNGAAGCTTTNGGATTTGCTGTGACAGCAATAAACCCTGCNCTAAATCCAGCAAAAAAACCTGATTTTGTTANTCGACTATTAAGATGCAATTTTTTCCTACTATTAAGAATAGTTTGAATACCCATGATCGTGAGTATTATTGCAGCNAGGTAACGGAATAAAATTAAGATTTCTGAATATAAAGAAACCAAAAACGCTAATCCAAAAAATACAACGATTGGCCAAAGAAAGTCACCTAGAGACACTCCTAAAGCTAAAGAGATGGCTGATTTAGTCCCTCCAGAAACTGTTCGTGCTATAAGCGCAATCCAGACGGGTCCTGGCGTAAGAAATAATATAATAAGGGCACCAAAATAAAGTACTAACTGTCCATTAGTTATAGTCATAAAATTCACATTACTTTGGATTAATTTTTTGACCAGGGGTTTGGATCTTGCTTCCTTTTCTTTTTAAGGGAAGAGGATACTTTAGGTATGGAGGTGNTAGNTTGNTAATTTGGTTCCATAGCCTTAAGTGCAGCTACCCTATTTTCAGTACTAGGGTGGGTTGAAAATAATCGGTCATGCTTATGGGCGTGCAAAGGATTTATAATAAACATGTGCGCAGTGCTAGGATTCTGTTCTGCAATGTCATTGTCTAAACTGTTAGCCATACGTTGAATGGATTNTAAGGCAGACGCAAGCCAACTAGGATTTCCACAGATCTCAGCNCCAATCCTATCAGCCTCATACTCTCTTCCACGGCTTATGGCCATTTGCACTAAGGATGCAGCCATTGGTGCTAATATCATCAAAGCTATTGTTCCTATTATGCCAATACCATTCCCTCTACGTGATCCGAAAAACATCGCGAAATTTGCTAACATAGAGATGGCGCCNGCAAAAGTNGCNGTGATAACCATTATGGTGGTGTCTCTATTCTTTATGTGAGCTANNTCATGTGCCATGACGGCACTTATTTCCTCTTTTGATAGTTGTTTCAATAAGCCTGTAGTAGCGGCCACAGATGAATTCTCTGGATTTCTGCCTGTGGCAAATGCATTTGGCTGAGAGTTGTCGATAATAAAAACCTTCGGAATAGGCATTTTTGCTTTTCTAGATAGTGATNTAACTATTTTNGATAATTCACTTTGCNTCGGCGCNAACNTAGCTTTNTACATTCTTAGNACCAAACTATCTGATTTATACCAGGCAAANATGTTCATAGTGCCAGCAAATAATACAGCTATAATCATGCCCTGAAATCCAGCCAATAGAGATCCGAGTAATGCTACAACAAAGGTCATAATGACCATTAATATTCCCGTTTTAACAAGCGCCAATAGGGNCTCCTTATCAGTAAAATGTTCCAATAGACATTTAGGNATTCAAATATAAATAACAAGAATAAGGGATTTGCATGATTAAATCAGCCAAAAGCTTGGGAACCTCCAACACAAACTAGGNTATTAGGTTTGAGTAAAGNACTTAGGTTTTTCTTAGTTAGTTGCGCGCGTCAGGTTGCTTTGAACCCACTGGCATATAATTCTTTAATTCTTAAATTTGTTTTACCCTTTCTTCACCTCTGGGTGTTCAATTGGTCCTTTAGCTTTTATCCAGCCAGCAAAGCCATCTGAAATATGTTCGGCTTGGAAACCCATGTCATTTAGTGTTTCCACGGCAAGAGCAGATCTCCAACCTGCGGCACAATGAAATATATATCGTTTATCTTGACCAAAGATCTCCTTGTAATAAGGACTTTCAGGGTCAATCCAAAATTCAAGCATACCACGTGGGGCATGATAACTTCCTGGTATGTAACCTAACTTTTGTCGCTCTCGTACGTCTCTTATGTCAACTATTAGGACTTTTTCGCTATCGAAACAGTCCTTAGCTTCTTCAGCAGTAATTTCTGTTATGCGTGCTTTAGCTGCAGATACCATGGCATTAACGCTCTTCTTTAATTTCTTCATGTAGACCTCACTTTTATGAAAACATATTTTTAGTTATCGCTTTTGATAGCACGCTCACGCAATTCTACTCTCCTTATCTTTCCAGATATAGTTTTAGGTAGAGCCTCTAGAAATTCTATTTCTCTTGGATATTTATAGGGTGCTGACTGTTCCTTCACAAAACTTTGGATGTCCAGAATAAGCTCTTCGGAAGGAGTGTAGTCATTTCCTAATGTAATATAAGCCTTAACTATTTCGCCTCTCAAACTATCGGGTTTAGCAATAACTGCTGATTCTGCAACTGCCGGATGTTCTACCAAAGTACTTTCTACTTCAAATGGACTTATTCTATAACCAGCTGACGAGATAATATCGTCCGATCGTCCTACAAACCAGATATACCCATCTGCATCTTTTTTGGCAGTATCTCCAGTGTAATACCATCCATTGCGAAAAACTTCTTTTGTTTTAGCAACATCACCAAAGTAGCCTTTAAATAGACCTGGTGGGTAGGGTTCGGTTATCTTTACTCCGATGTGCCCGATTTCACCTTCTTTCAAAATATTTCCATTGTCATCAATAATATCGATCGTGAAACCAGGGCATGGCTTTCCCATTGAGCCAGGCCGGATTTCCATTCCTGGAAAATTTGCAACTATACTAGAAGTTTCGGTTTGTCCGTAGCCTTCATAAATTTTACAGCCAGTCGCTTTTTCCCACGCTCTCATTGCCTCAGGGTTTAATGGTTCACCAGCTCCAAGACAGTGTCTCAGGGAACTAAAATCAGTTTTTGAAAGGTCTGC
>PBQX02000103.1:0-5294 GCA_002725175.2 Paracoccaceae bacterium | reverse complement strand
TAATATAAACAACGGTAATGTTCCAATGATTATTAGGGCAATAATTGCATTGTCAATATTTTATGGTGCATATATAGCTGAAGTATTCCGAGCAGGTATTGAATCAGTTCCAGTTGGCCAGAGAGAAGGTGGTGCTTCTTTAGGTTTAAACGACAGACAAGTTATGAGGTATATTGTTTTACCTCAAGCTTTTAGAAATATGCTACCAGCACTAGGTAATGATTTTATATCTATGATGAAGGACTCCTCTCTCCTTTCTGTGTTAGCTGTTCAGGATCTAACATACAAAGGAAGGCTATATGCTGGAAGTACTTTTCGATTTCAAGAAACGTATTTAGTTTTAACTGTTTGTTATTTATGCATAACTTTATTTCTATCAATACTTCAAAGAAGATTAGAGCAAAAACTTGAAGCTAGATAATAAAAGCTATCAAAATGAATTATTGCGTGAATATTTAGAATATCTTGAAAACATAAAAGGATATTCAAAATACACAATTATTTCTTATAAAACAGATATTCAAAAATATTTTGAATATTTAAACAAAAATAAATTGAATTATTACGATATTGAAAAATATATACAAAATTTATCTAAAAATAAATATGCAAAAACAACAATAAATAGAAAAATTGTATCAATCACTAATTTTTTTAAATGGTGTAAAAATAAAAAAAAATTAAATATAAAAGATATTAAAACTATAAAAAATATGAAAACTGAAAGAAAATTACCTACAATTTTAACAAGCAATTATATAAACAAATTATTAGATACGATTCCAACATCAACTACCAAAGAAGTAAGAGACAGATCTATAATTGAAATACTTTACTCATCAGGACTTAGAGTTTCTGAAATAACTAATTTAAAACTTAATGATGTAAAACAAAATAAATCAATAAAAGTTTTAGGTAAGGGAAATAAAGTAAGAATATTACCAATGACAGATAAAGCTTATAATTTGTTACAACTTTGGGTAAATACTCATAGAGATGATTACATTAATAAATATTCAAATAAATATATTTTTCTTGGTGTCAGGGGAAAGAAAATATCTGAAAGAGAAATACAACGTATTGTTAATTTAAGACTAGGAACATTTCCACACAGTATTAGACATACTTTTGCTACACATTTATTAGATGGTGGAGCTGACCTTAGAGTTGTACAGGAAATGTTAGGACACACTGATCCAAGTACTACTCAAATATATACACATGTATCAAAAAAACAACTTAAAGATAAATATAAAAGAACACATCCAAGGGGTTGATTAATAAATTAATAGTATTAATATCTATAGAAAATAGACACCATATTTACAAGCTTCCTTGGTGAACGAAAGTTTGGAAGTGCATACGCAAGGAATATGGGATGAAACAACCAAAGGAGAATAATGTCTGCAACAATGAAAGAATTGCTTGAGGCTGGCGTACATTTTGGCCATCAAACTCAAAGATGGAATCCTAAAATGGATAAATTCATATATAGCGATAAGAGCGGTATCCACATTCTTGATTTACGAATTACTTATTCAGCTTTAGAAGAAGCTGAACAATTTGTTCAAAAATTAGTAGCTAATAGTGGAAAAGTACTTTTTGTTGGAACAAAACCACAAGCTGAAAAAGTTATTGAGGAACAAGCAACAAGAGCAGGGATGCCATATGTTAATAAAAGATGGTTAGGCGGCATGCTTACTAATTTCAAAACAATTATTAAAAGAGTTATTTATTTGAAAGAATTAATATCACTAGAAACATCTGGTGAAATTAATTCATATCCTAAACCTGAAAGATTAAGAATTACTAGAGAAATAGCTAAGTTAACAAAATCTATCGGCGGAATTGTTGAGCTAACTAAGGTTCCTGATGCTATATTTATTGTTGATTTATTGAATGAGACTACAGCCTTGACTGAAGCAAATAAATTAAATATTCCAGTAATTGCTTTAGCGGATTCAAATGTAAACCCAGAGAACGTTGATATTGTTATTCCTGGAAATGATGATGCAATTAGATCTATAGAATTAATAGCTTCTTCAATAGCAGATGCTTGTTTGAAGGGTGCAGGAAAGAGAAAAGAAGTATCAGACAAAAAGGAAGAAAAATAATGTCAATATCAGCTGAGAATGTTAAAAAATTAAGAGATATGACAGGTGCTGGNATGATGGATGCCAAGNAAGCTTTGAAAGANTCTGANTCTGATTTTGATAAAGCTGTTAAATACTTAAGAGAAAAAGGTTTAGCTGACTCAAAAAAAAGATCAGGCAAAGATGCAAATGAAGGAACAATAGGTGATTACATACACTACCAACAAGATAGAGCTGTTGCAGGTGTATTAGTAGAGTTAGCATGTGAAACAGATTTTGTGGCTAAGTCTGATGATTTTAAATCATCAGCTAAGCAAATTGCTATGCATATAGCTGCAATGAAACCTTCATATTTAAATGTTGATGAAATACCTACTGAAAAGATAGATGAAGAGAAAGATATTATAAAAAAACAAACTGAAAATGAGGGAAAGCCGAAAGAAGTTATTGAAAAAATTGTAGAAGGTAAAATAAATTCGTTTTATACCGATAATGTATTAAGTGAACAAATATTTTGCAATCCTGAATTATATGAGGGTACTGTTGGTGATATGATAGATGAAATGTCAGGCAAATTAGGTGAAAAAATCTATATAAAACAATTTTCACATATAGAGATAGGATCCTAAATGTCTAAGAGAGTTCTATTAAAACTCTCCGGTGAGTCATTTGCTGACCAAAATACTAATTTTGGAATTTCTCCAGCAATATTAAATAGAATTGCAAATGAAATATCTAAAGCTAGTAAAGAAGGAATAGAAGTTGCAATAGTAGTTGGCGGTGGAAANTTTTTTAGAGGCGTTAATGAATCAGCNAAAGATATGGCTCAAGCAAATGCNGATTACATGGGTATGTTAGCTACAGTCATTAACGCAATAGCATTAAAAGACGCATTAGATAGAAATGGTAATGANACTAGAGTTCAGTCAGCAATTGANATGACAGCTGTTGCTGAACCATACATTAGATTAAGAGCAATTAGGCATCTTGAAAAAGGAAGAATTGTAATATTTGCGGCTGGTACTGGTAATCCATATTTCACAACAGATACAGCAGCTTCATTAAGAGCTGCTGAAATAGACGCAGAAGAGGTTATTAAATCTACTAGAGTAAATGGCGTATTTGANAAGGATCCAGAAAAGAACAATGATGCTGTTATGTATGAAGAAATATCGTATAAGGAAGTAGTAACTCAAAAATTGGGTGTAATGGACTTAACAGCAATTACATTATGTGAAGAGAATNAAATGCCAATAAGAGTATTTGATGGAACTAAAGATGATAACATTTATAAAGTTTTGACTGGTGATAAACTAGGAACANTTATTAAATAANAATGGAAGAACAAATAATATCTGATGTAGAAAGCAACATGAAGCTTTCAATAACGCACCTTATAGAAGCTTTATCTAAAATTAGAACTGGACGAGCAAATCCAAGCTTAGTTTCAAATATAAATGTAGAATATTACGGAACAAAAACACCCTTNCAGCAATTAGCTACTATTAATATTCCCGATCCTAAATTAATCGTAATTCAACCTTTTGATAAAAGCTCTATACATGAAATAGAAAAATCAATTATAAGTGAAGATATTGGATTNAATCCAGCTGTTGATGGTGACATTATAAGAATTCCAATACCAGCATTATCTGAAGAGAGAAGAAANGAACTAACTAAAGTTGCATCAAAAGAAACNGAAGATGCAAAAATATCTATTCGGTCACATAGNCGAAATGGAATTGACAATGTATCTGAATTGTTATCAGACTCTTCTACAGATGAAACAAAAAGGATTGAAGGGGAAATACAAAAATTAACTGATCTTTATATTGGGAAAATTGATGACATACTATCTAAAAAACAAGATGAACTTCTTGAAGTATAAATATANTTTTGTATCTGATGACGATGGTACTTTCTGGCCTGGTGTTATAGAAGTTCCATCAGAAACTGAAGTTCATTATGAAGAAGAATCAAAAAATCAATTTATAAAAAATAACCCAAGAATTATTACGGGTGTAATTCTATTGTTAGTTCTTTCACTTTTTTTTATTAGTAAAGTAAGTGCTTTTATTTTAATTATTTTATTAGCTTTAATTTGTTCTAAGGAGTGGTTTGATATATTTGAATATGATATATACATTCCATATTCCCTTTTGTTATATTCACCCATAGCTCCATTACTTATTTTATATTTTTATGATGTTTCACGAATTCATTATGCATATTTTATATTTCCTATTGGTCTCATTATTTACACTGGAACTTTTATAAACTATGGTATTTATGATAAATTTGGCTCTGTTTTTATTTTCCATACATGGTTTTCATTAGGTGTAGTTTCAATAGCTTATATTTTGATTGAATATAATATTTTATTCACTTATCTATCTATTTTATCCATAGCTATATCAGATATAGCAGCTTATGAAGGAGGTAGGCGAATTGGAAAAAGAAAACTTATGGAATCAATTTCTCCAAACAAAACAATAGAAGGCTTAATGTTTGGACTTGTTGCTGGAACATTATTTATGTCAATAAATATATATATAAATCTAAACGTCAACATTTTAGTTACTTTATTAGTTTCTATGTTTTTTATTTCTTTTGGAGTTTTAGGTGATTTATTTATGTCTAGAATTAAACGTTCAATTGGCATTAAAGACTCCGGAGAAACGCTTCCAGGTCATGGAGGTTTTCTTGATAGGGTAGACTCTTACTTACTAAGTTTTGCTTTTTTATTACTTGTCACTGAGTTTTCATTTTTAATTACATAGATGAAATAAATTAATCATGAATGGTTTATTAACTATATTATTTCTAACATTTTTTGTTGTTTTGCATGAATTCGGACATTTTATTGCAGCTAGAAGATCTGGAGTTGCTGTCTCTGAATTTTTTGTAGGTTTTGGGCCTAAATTATTTTCATTTAAAAAAAATAATACTGAATATGGAATTAAAGCTTTACCTCTGGGTGGTTATGTAAAAATACCAGGTATGGATGAATCTGAAGATGTGAGTGATTTTAATAAAAATGAATTATTTCACACAGCTAAATGGTACACAAAACTTTATATATCTTTATCAGGAATACTTGTTAACTTCATTTCCGCATGGATTATTATTTTTCTTCTTATAAATATAAATGGAATTAGTGAACCTTCATTAGAAATTGCTTCAATAGGTACATCAGTAAAT